>LNDQ01000090.1 GCA_001464695.1 Betaproteobacteria bacterium Ga0077523
CTGATCGAACTGCTGATCGCAACGGCGGTCATCGCGATCCTCGCCGTCCTGGGAGTGGCCCGTTACACGGACCATCGCGAAAAGGTCCGCGTGCAGCAGGCCGTGGCGGACGTACTCGCCATGTCCGCCATCATCATGAACTACGGGACGGACAACCACGCGCTCCCGGAATCCCTCGTGGACGTGCGCCTGCAGGACCGGATCGATCCTTGGGGCAGGCCCTACGTGTACACTAACCTGACCACCGTCAACGGGCACGGCAGCGCACGCAAGGACAAGAACACCAATCCCCTCAACTCCGATTTCGACCTGTACAGCATGGGCAAGGACGGCGAAAGCAAGCAGCCGCTCACGCCCAAGGTCAGCCAGGACGACGTCCTGCGCGCGCGCGACGGCCGGTTCGTCGGCCTGGCGAGCGACTTCGACCCGTGATGCAGCCGGTGCCGGACATCTTCCGCAGCCGCGTCGGCCGGAAGGTGCTCCTGCTCTTCCTGGTCACCGCGCTCGTGCCGCTCGCGGCAATGGCGCTGCTGTCGCTCATGCAAGTCCGTGCGCTGCTACTGGATCAGGCCGACCGGCGGTTGACCAATGCCGCCAAGGGGTATGCGACCGGGGTCTACGATCGGTTGCTGACGGCGCGGGACGCGGCGATCCTGCTGGCGGCCAAGGCCGAGATTCCCGCGTCGGTGTCCAGCTCCATCACCAGGAGTTTCATCTTCCTGGGTCGAGTCGACGCGACGGGACAGTTGCAGGTCGTCAAAGGCACCGCGCCGCCGGGGATCCCCCGGATGGTGGCGGAGTTCCGGCGCGCCTCGAGATATCCGACCGTTGTTAGAAGCAGCGACGCTGGGAGGCTCTTCCTGTTGCAGCAAACGGGCCGGGACGGTGCCGGCGACGTCCTCGCGGGCGAACTCGATCCGGCTTACGTCTGGGGACCGGCGGAGGATCTCAAGGCAGGCACCGTCGTGTGCGTGGTCGAACACAGCAGCATGGCGCTGCTCCATTGTCCGGAAGGGCAGGAGATGAACCTGCCGGATCTCATCGAGACGGGGGGTGCGGGCAACGAGGCGCGCACCATCGTCTGGCACCGCGACGGCATCGTCCATCGCGGCAGGTTGTGGGCGCAGTTCATGACCAACGATTTCGGAGCGCCGGACTGGTACGTGGCCATGTCCGTGCCGGAGACCGAAGTTCTGGCAGCGGCGCATGCGTTCCGTCAGGTGTTCTTTCCGATCGTGGTGCTCGCATTGCTGATGATCGCCTGGCTGTCGATGCGGCAGGTCCGCGCGATGCTCGTCCCGCTGCACATCCTGACAGTGGGCAGCCGGCGGCTCGCCGCCAACGACTTCGACGCCCGCGTGACGGTCCAGTCGGAAGACGAGTTCGGTGAACTGGGCGACGCCTTCAACTCCATGGCCGATCAACTGGGACGCAAGTTCCGGCTGTCCCTGGCCAACGCGGAGGTCGATCGCCTCATCCTGGAGCGCAGCGCACTCGACCGCATCGTCGAGGCGACCTTGCGGCACGCGACGGCGCTGGTGGCGCAGGCACAATTTCGCGTCATCCTGCTAGATGCCAGCGGCAGCTCGAGCGGGCGCCTCATGACACTCGGCGCGGAAGGCGCCGGGACCGAAGGCCTGTTGATCGAGGCGGTGGAACTGCCGCCCGGTACCCCGTTCTCCTTCGCATCAGGCGATGAAGGAAGCTCCGAGGCCCCGGCCCCCGCGTGGCTGGGCATGACGGAAGCAGCAGCGCCGGGCTCCCGGTGGCTGCAGCCACTCATCTGGGGCAAGACCGCGTGCGGCTGGCTGGTGGCCTGCCGCGCAGCGGGCCAGGAATTCGATGACGATGCGGTGCGGACCATCGGCGGGCTGGCGAATCGACTGGCGGTCGCGGTTGCGTCTGCGTGGCGGGACGTGGAGTTGTTCCAGCGTGCCCACTACGATTCGCTGACTGGACTGCCCAACCGCGACTTGTTTCGCGATCGCCTGCGCCAGGAGATCGCGCGCTGCCGGCGCGACGGCAACGCGTTCGGCGTGATGTTCGTCGATCTCGATCACTTCAAGGCGGTCAACGACTCCCACGGACATGGTGCGGGCGACGTGCTGCTGTGCGAGGCGGCGGATCGCCTGCGCATCGCGCTGCGGGAGGGCGACACCGTATCCCGCCACGGCGGCGACGAGTTCACGGTGTTGGCAACGGGCGTGCGCGAGCAGGGCGACGTACTGCCGATCGCGCGCAAGATCATCGACGCGCTGAGCGAGCCGTTCGTCGTGAACGGGCAGGCGTGCTTCCTGTCTGCCAGCATCGGGATCGCGATGTTCCCCGACAACGGCGCGAGCGGCGAAGAGCTGCTGAAGCACGCCGACACCGCCATGTATCGCGCCAAGGCAGCGGGCCGGCGCCAGGCGATGTTCTTCGAGGACCGCATGAACACGGAGGCGATCGCCCGTCTGTCGATCGACCGGGAACTGCGGCGCGCGCTCGAGCGCGGCGAACTCGTGCTGCACTATCAACCCCAGGTGGAGTTGAAGAGCGACCGGGTGGTCGCGGCCGAGGCACTGGTCCGGTGGAATCACCCGGAGCGTGGGCTGCTGGGTCCGGGGCACTTCCTCCCGGTCGCGGAGCAGAGCGATCTCATCTGCGCGGTCGGCCGTTGGGTGATCGAGGAGGTGTGCCGGCAGCAGCAGGCGTGGCGTGCGCAGGGGCTGGGGCTGGAGCGCGTATCGGTCAACGTCTCGCCCAGGCAGTTTGCGCAAGCGGACTTCATCGAACACGTGCGCGCAAACGTCGTCGAACCCGGCCTCGCCGCGTGTCTGGAGTTCGAGATCACCGAGAGCGTCCTGCTGGAGCGCAGCGAGGAGCTCGAGGGCAAGCTGAAACAGTTGTCGGAGTTCGGTTGCTCGATCGCACTGGATGACTTCGGTACAGGGTTCTCTTCGCTGGCGTATCTCAAGAGACTGCCGGTCCATGCGGTGAAGATCGACCGGATGTTCGTCGAGGACCTCGATCGCACGGCCGATGCGCGCGCCCTCGTCGAGGCGATGATCGTGATGTCGCACGTGCTCGGCAAATGGGTGGTGGCCGAGGGCGCCGAGCGCGACACCCACGTGGCGACTCTGCAAGGCCTCGGCTGTGACCTGGTGCAGGGCTACTGCTTCAGCAAACCCCTGCCGGCGGCCGACTTCGCGGCCTTCGCGAAGGGGTTCGAACGTCGTAACTGGGGTGCTCTCGCAGCCTTGACGGGTTGATCGGGCGTGCGCCGGAAGCGGCAGTTGCAAGGCCAATGTGTTCTGTATACAGTGTTCGGAAACCATGACTTCCGGACCGCCCATGGCCTCGCTCCGCCAGATCGAGTTCACGCCCGACCTCACCGAACAGGTGCACCAGCGTCTGCTCGATGCCATCTGCGATGGTGAGCTGGCACCCGAGACGCGCCTGACCCAGGAAGACCTCGCCCTGCGCTTCGACGTGTCGCGGCAGCCGGTCCTCCAGGCCCTGCGTCTGCTCAAGAAGGACGGCTTCGTCATCGACGCCGGGCGCCGCGGTCTGATGGTGGCGCCGCTGGATGCGGCGACCATCCTGCACGTCTACGAGGTGCGCGCGGTGCTCGACGGTCTGGCGGCACGCAAGGCCGCCGAAGCCGGGGCGATTCTCGACCGGACCATCGTCGCGCAGGGGCGCAAGACCGTAGCGGGCGGAAAGGTCGGCGCGATGATCGATGCCGACGCGAACTTCCATGCACAGATCTACCGGGCATCGGGCAATCCGATGCTGCCCGAGGCTGCCGACCACCATTGGCGCCACATCCGCCGTGCGATGGGTGCGGTGCTCCAGTCCGCTCGCGTGCGCGATGTCGTCTGGAACGAACACGAAGCGATTCTCGCCGCTATTGCAGCCGGCGACGGCGAACGTGCGGAACGACTGGCGCGTGACCATGCGGAAGCGGCTGGTCGCAATCTCGCCGCGGAATACGAGAGAAAACTGCGTGCGGCATCGTAGTCGCCGACGAATGGTCCTATCGATCGCGTTGCCCCCCCCCCACCCCTCCCCCGGCGTAGCCGGGGGAGGGAGCAGTGCACCCCTTCCCCCACCTTCGGTGGGGGAAGGCTGGGATGGGGGCGACCGTGGAGCCGCGACACCCTGAAGGAGGCACTGTCATGAAACTCGACCAGGCACAACTCGACCAATTCGACCGCGAGGGTTATCTGTTCTTTCCCGGGCTGTTCAAGCCCGAGGAAGTGCAGGTGCTGCTCGACGAGGTGCCCGGGCTGTACGCGCAGCACCGCCCGGAGAACGTGCGCGAGAAGGGCAGCGATGCGGTGCGCACCAACTTCGCCGCGCATCTGTACAGCGCGCCGTTCGGGCGGCTCGCGCGCCATCCGCGCATGGTCGAACCCATCGTGCAGCTGTTCGACGAAGCGGTGTACATGCACCAGTTCAAGATCAACGGCAAGCTCGCCTTCGACGGCGACGTGTGGCAGTGGCATCAGGACTACGGCACGTGGCTGAACGATGACCAGATGCCCACGCCGCGCGCCATGAACGTGGCGATCTTCCTGGGCGAAGTGAACGAGTTCAATGGCCCGCTCATGTTCATCCCGGGCAGCCACAAGCTCGGTGTGCTCGACGCAGGTCACGACACGTCGACCACCAGCTATCCGCTGTGGACCATCAACCACGACACCATCCGCAAGCTGGTGGATCGCGGTGGCATCGTCGCGCCCAAGGGACCGGCCGGCTCGATGATCCTGTTCCACTCGTGCCTGGTGCATGCATCCTCGTCCAACCTGTCGCCCTGGGATCGCATCAACGTCTACTTGAGCCTGTGCGCGGTTTCCAATCACATTCGCCGGTTCAAGCGGCCGGAGTACATCGCGCATCGCGATTTCACGCCGCTCGAATGCCTGCCGGACGATTGCCTGCTGAAGGCCTACGACGTGCCATTGCCCTGGAAGAACGGTACGCCGGAGGCCGCACTGAAGCCTGCGCTGGCCGCATAGGAAGCACGCCATGAATCTGTACGCCAAGCTGTGCGAGCGCGAGTCGCAGGGCAAGCGCCTGCGCGTGGGCCTGATCGGCGCCGGGAAGTTCGGCGCCATGTACCTCGCGCAGGTGCCGAAGACGCCGGGACTGCATCTCGCCGGCATCGCGGACCTGTCGCCTGCGAATGCGAAAGTGAACCTGGAACGCGTGGGCTGGGACCCTGGCCGCTACGCCGCGCCGAGTCTCGATGCCGCTTTCTCGACCGGTCTCACGCACGTGGGCGATGACTGGCAGGCGCTGGTCGCCGATCCGCGCATCGACATCATCGTGGAAGCGACCGGCAATCCGATCGCGGCGGTGGACCACGCGCTCGCCGCGTTCGCCCATGGCAAGCATGTGGTGATGGTCACGGTCGAGGCGGATGCGATGTGCGGCCCCATTCTCGCCGAGCGCGCGCGCAGCGCCGGTGTCGTGTACAGCCTTGCCTATGGCGATCAACCGGCGCTCATCTGCGATCTCGTGGATTGGGCGCGCGCTTCCGGATTTCCGGTGGTGGCCGCCGGTCGCGGCCACAAGTGGCAGGCGCACTTCGCGCAGTCCACGCCCGACACGGTGTGGGGCTACTACGGCCTCACGCCCGAACAGGCGCGCTTGGGTGGCCTCAATCCGAAGATGTTCAACTCGTTCCTCGACGGCTCGAAGCCCGCGATCGAGAGCACGGCCGTATGCAATGCCACGGGGCTCACGCCCGCGCCGTACGGTCTCGAGTATCCGCCCGCGAGTGTCGACGACATTCCGTTCGTGATGCGGCCGAAATCCGAAGGCGGCCACCTGCACCACAAGGGGCAGGTGGAAGTGATTTCTTCACTCGAGGCGGATGGCCGCGTGATTCCCTACGACATCCGCTTCGGCGTTTGGGTGGTGTTCGAGGGCGACACGGAGTACATCCGGCGTTGCTTCACGGAGTACGGCGTGCGCACCGACCCGTCAGGACACTATGCGTGCCTCTACAAGCGCTGGCACCTGATCGGCCTGGAAGTCGGCATCTCGGTGGCTTCGGTCGGCGTGCGCCGCGAATCGACCGGCTGCGCCACGGGCTTCCGTGCCGACGTGGTCGCCACCGCCAAGCGCGACCTCAAGGCCGGCGAAGTGCTCGACGGCGAAGGCGGCTACACCGTCGTGGGAAAGCTCATGCGGGCGGAGGATTCCGTGCGTGTCGGCGCGCTTTCACTGGGCCTTGCCCATGGCGTGAAGCTGATTGCGCCGGTAGCCGCCGGGGCACCGGTGCGTTGGCGCGACGTCGTCGTGGATGATTCCCTTGCCGCGGTGCAACTGCGGCGCGAGATGGAACGCTCGCTCGCGCCGGAGCCGGCAACCGCGTAGTCTCCGCAGGGTCGCCAGCGTCAGTTCCGACGCAGCACGACCGAGAGATTGTTCGCCGGCATCTCGATGGTGTCGGCGAGTGCGAGCCCCGCGGTCGCCGCGACCTCGATCACCGCCTCCAGGTCGCGCACACCCCAGGCAGGGTTGCGGGTCCGCAGGCCGTCGTCGAACGCGAGGTTGCTCGGGGCCGTGTGGGCGCCGCCGCGCTTGAACGCACCGTAGAGATACAACGTACCGCCCGGTCGTAGCGCAGCGCCGGCATTGCGCATCAGCCCGAGAGTCGCGGCCCACGGCGAGATATGGACCATGTTGATGCAGAGAATGGCAGCGGGGGTCGGCGCGATCGTCCACTTCGGCGCCGCGGCATCCAGGTCGATGGGTGCCCGCACATTCGAGGCGCCCGCGTGCTCGATCCATGCGGCGATGCTGGCGCGGTTGTCAGGGTCAGGATCGCTCGGCTGGAACGCGAGATGCGGCAGTGCGGCCGCGAAGTGCACGGCGTGTTCGCCGGTGCCGCTTGCGATCTCGAGCACGACGCCTTCAGTCGGAAGTCTGGACCGCAGCACTTCGAGGATCGGCCCGCGATTGCGTTCCGTGGCCGGCGCGAAGCGGCGGGCGTCGGTCATGGCGTCAGAATCGCTGCCTGGGCGACTGCGCGACTCAGCGGCTCTCCAGTTCGGGGTAGTGCCGGAAGATGCCGTTCTCGTTGAACGGAATGCGCCGCTTCGACGCCAGGTATGCAGCGATACGCGGCACGACGGCCACCCGGTCGTGCAGGGCGATCAGGCTCGGCCAGCGTGGTTCGAGTTTGCGCATGGTCTTCGGAAACGCGTAGCGCAATCCCTCGACCAACTGGAACATCGACAGATCCGCGTACGACAGGGCACGCCCCACCATGCGCCCGCGGTTGGCGGCGCAGACACCTTCGAAGTAGTCGAGATACTTCGGTACGCGGTCGGACAGGAAGTATCGGGTGCGACGCTTTGCTTCGGTCTTCTGGTCGCGGTAGTACAGCGCCAGGGCGACCGGATGATGGGTGTCGTGTACTTCCACCATGAAGTCGGCGACGGTCAATTGCAGCTGGTGTGCCCACAGCCGGCTCTGCTCGGCCTTGGGCACGAGGCCTAGGCGAGGCCCGAGATAGTCGAGGATATTCGCCGCGTGGGAGATCACGAGCTTGCCGGCCTTGAGAAACGGCGGCGCGAAGGGCCGGTGGTCGAGCTTGCCGCCGTTCATCAGACGCAACATGGCGTCCACGCCCTTGCCGCGACCGGACAAGCGCGCCACGTCCACGTAGTCGGCTTCGGCGGCTTCGAGTGCGAGACGGACGAATTCACCGCGGCCCTGGATGCCGGGCCAGTAATACAGTTCATAGCGCACCGACGGGCCTCCCTGACTGGCGCGGTCGTGGTTGATCCACAGCACGGCGCCTTCCGCCACCAGCAGCGACGCGATGCGTTCCATGGATCGCAGCGACTGGTCCCGATCGAAATTGCGTGCCGGCACGCGCTGCGCATCCCAGTTCTCGCGAAAGTGCACCACGTCGCCGGAGAGAATCACCGCACCCTGCTTCGGCAGCCGCACCAGCAGGGATTGATGTCCAGGCGTGTGGCCCGGCGTGGCGATGATGATGACGGAACCGTCGCCGAACACGTCGTGGTCGCCTTCGAGCTTGACGGTCGGGTTGTCCTTCAACTTGCCGTATAGCGCCGGCGAGAAGCCGTACTTGCCCGGATCCGGCCCGAAGGCGGCGTCGTACTCCGCGCGCTGCACCAGCATGGTGGCGGCCGTGAACAGGTTCGCGTTGCCCACGTGATCGCCGTGGAAATGCGAAAAGGCCACGTGCGTCACGTCCGTGGGCGCGACGCCGAGTTCCGCGAGTTGCGACTGCAGCGTCTTGCGCACGTACAGGGTCAGGATGCCGCCGCCGGCGACGACCCCATCGGGCTTCTCGGCGATGGCATCCGACATGCCCGAGTCCCACAGCAGCCAGTCCTTGCCATGCCGGATCAGGTAGCAGTTCGCGCTGAACTCGCGTGCCACGCCGACGTCGACGCCGGGCGACCAGTTCGACACGTCGGAGGTTCGGGATTCACCGCACTCGAGGACGTACATGCGGTCCACGGTCGCGGCGAAGGTTGCACTGCTGATCGCCGTTGCTGCGACGCCGAGTACTACCAGGCACAGCCGATTCAGGATTGAGGGCAGGGACATGACTCGTTGCTCCTGCTTCAGGCGACGACCCGCGAGGGGCATCGCAAGATTGTCAGAACGACGTGGGCCGGCGTGCGCTTCAACCGAAGCACGCGCGCACCACGCCACCTTCGACCCGCAGGGCGGCGCCATTGGTCGCCGACGCCAGCGGACTGCAGACGTACGCCACCAGGTTCGCCACCTCATCGACCGTCGCATAGCGCTTCAGCAACGACGTGGGACGGATCTTCTCGAAGAACTCCTTCTCTACCTCGGGGAACGGCCGGCCCGGCGCGCGCCTGGCGATGGCGGCCTTGTTGCCGTCCGACAACGTCGGCCCCGGCAGCACGGCATTGACGGTCACGGCGGTACCGGCGCAGGTCTCGGCGAGCCCGCGCGAAATGGCGAGCTGCGCCGTCTTGGTCATGCCGTAGTGGATCATGTCGGGAGGAATCTGGATGCCGGACTCGCTGCTGATGAAGACCACGCGGCCCCAATTGCGTTCCTTCATCGCGGGCAGGTAAGCGCGGGAGAGCCGCACGCCGCTCATCACGTTGACGTCGAAGTAGCGCTGCCAGTCGGCATCGGCAATGTCGGCAAAGGCCTTGCGCTCGAAGATGCCCAGGTTGTTGACGAGGATGTCGACGGTCGGGAACCGCTGCACCAGGTCGTCCGCCGCCGACGCGGTGGAAAGGTCGCCCACGAAAGTCTGGATGTCGGCACCTGGCGCTGCTGCACGGATGCTCGTGGCACCGCCTGCGACCGCTCCGGCATCGCGCCCGTTGATGATGACCCGGCATCCTTCCACGGCCAGCGCGCGGGCGATGGCGAGGCCGATGCCCTTGCTGGAACCGGAGATGAGAGCGAGCTTGCCGGCGAGCTTGAGGTCCATGGCTGCGAGATCCCGGTGAGGTGGCGGAAAGCCGCGATGATAGGCGCAACTTGGCGCCGTTCAGCGATTGATCGGCAGCGCCTCGATGCGGGCGTCGATCTCGGTCATCATCCGGTTGTATTCGGGCCCGCCCACGCCGCCGAAGCGCTGGACGAACTCGGCCTCGGGCATGAACTCGGGCAGATCGGCGCTGGCCGGCATCACGTCCGTTTCCGCGATGCCGGCGGCGAGGCGCTGCTGCAGCTTGCGGGCGGCGTCGGCGCTGCCGGCCGCGAGTTCACCGAAGCGCGTGCCGGCGCCATCGGCCGCGATGTCGTTGAAGGAGAAGCCACTGCCGCCGCGCGCATCCTGGAGCTCCTTGTAGAGGCCCACGGCATCGGCCAACGACTTGCCGGCGTTCGCGGCGAGCGCGGCGGAGACGAGGAAGTGCTTCGGGAAATCGTCGCGGCCGCTCAGCGTGATGGGCCGCGGGGCCGCTTGCGGCCACGCTTTCGCTTCGGGAATCAGTTGAGCGATGTCCTGTTGCACCACGTAGAGGGCGGCAGTCAGGATCGCCGCACGATTTTCCTCGGCAGGGTCGCTGCCCGCCGAGCGTTCCGCCGCGAAGCGAAAGAGGTCATCCAGCAGCGCAAGCATCGACACCGATGCACCCGGCACGCGCCGGCTCCATTCGGCCAGTCGGGTCCGGTACGCGAGCAGACGAGCCTGGTCCTCCGGAGGCACCGTGGCTGCTTTCAGCCGCGCGGGTGCGCGGTCCTGCCAGCGATACACCACCGTGAGGCGGTCCTTCCCGAAGCGCACCTGCTGGACCATGTCGACCAGGAGGCGCAGGTCGCCGTCCGGCTCGGCCATCGACAAGCCTGCAGCCACCAGCCGATTCGCCAGCGCCGCGGGCACCGGCAATGCGCCGATCCGGAGGTAACTCACATGCGGCAGGCTCCCGGCTTCGTCCAGCGTCGCGTCCACGTTGAGGAACTTGCCCACCGGGCTGCGCGGCACCTCGATGCTGAGGGCGACGTGGGCGATACCCTGCTGCAGCACGAGCCTGCCGCTGCCATGCGCGAACCGCTGGAGCGACTGGTTCAATGCGAGATCGGCGTCCTGGGCCGACAGCGATACCGTCCTCACGTCACCGGTGCGGAGCCGGCGCGGATCATTGCGATCGAGGATGCGCTTGGCGCGCTCGATCGATCCCGGTGTGAACGTGGCCTCGTTGCGCACGAGCGGCGCGTCGTCGAATGCGAACAGGACTGCGGCCCCGGTCGCCACGACCGCCCCGACGATCAGGATCAGCAGGATCCACAGGACCTTGCGCATGACGTGGTCAGGGCTCGCGACTCGCCGCGTAGGCGGCGATGGCAACCATGTCCTCGTCCGTCAGCGGTGCCACGACCGGCTTCATCAGCGCTGCCCACGCACCGTGACGGAGCCCTTGCTTCATGTCGAACAGTTGGCGGAACAGATAACTCGGTGAGCGGCCGGCGAGCGCTGGCACCGGACCCAAGCCCTTCAGGTCCGCGCCATGGCAGACGCCGCAAGCGGTGGTCTTGCCGGCACCCGTCGTGACCAGCATTTCACCTCTTGCGAGGCTGCCCACCGGCACGAGCGCCTGGAAAGCCGACTTCGAATCGCGCAACTCGGTGCGATCGAGATCGACCGGCATCTCGATGATGCGGTTGCCGATGGGTTCGGTACCACCGCCTTCCACCGCCACCAGCATCCATCCGCCGACGCGGGTCTTCGGCACCATGTCGGTCTCCACCACGTGGATCCATTTGCGCGGCTTGAGCGCGGCGAAATATGCAGCGGCCGCTTGCACCTCTTCCGCGGTCGCGACCTTCGCCACCGCGGTCATCAGGTTGATCGGCAGGCTCGCCGCCTCGGCACTGCGGCGCGCGCCGGAACGGAAGTCTTCGACCTGTTGCACGATGTAGGCTGCCGGCAGGCCGGCGAGGCTCGCGTTCTCGGGGCGACCCAGGCCGTTGGGCAGGTGACAATAGCCGCACGCGAACACTTCCGGTCGGCGGCCATGGGCCACGATCGGCGGCATCGGCGGATGGTCGGCCGGATGCCAGTCGGGGGCATCGAACAGGTCGCGGATCCGCGTCAGCGTGAACGCCGCGTCGCTGTCCGGCACACGCCGCGCTACCCCGTCGTCAGGTGGCGGCTGCACCCCGGGTGGGTTGACCGGATACGCCCACGGCGGTGGCGGTTCGGCCGCCGCTACGGCACAGGCGACGAGCAGCAATGCGCAAGCGGCGGACTTTCCCACGACGTCTCCTCATTCTTGTTGGTTCGGTCGAGCAGCTGCGCTGCGACCGTGGACGATGAATTCTACGGTGTCGCGCGCATCATCCCGCTGCCAAGGCCAGAGCGAGCGGTGTCGTCACCACGGACAGCGCCGTGGACAACACCATGCTCGATGCCACCGGACTCTGCATCGCGTCGAACTGGCGCGCCATCACGTAGACGTTCACGCCGACGGCGAGCGAGGCGAGCAGCACCGCGGATTGACGTTCCAGCGGCGGGAGGTCGAGCAGAATGGCCAGGCCGAGTACCACCAGCGGTTGCACCGCGAGCTTGACCACGGTGATGCCCAACCCCTCGCGCCAGCCATTGCGCACGCCGAATTCGGCCAGGCCCATACCGACAACGATCAGTGCGAGGGGCGCCGCCGACTGCGCGATGAGGCCGAGCGGCTCGTCGACCATCGTGGGCAGCTTCCAGCCGGTCAGGCCGAAGGCCGCGCCGGTGAGTACGGCTGCGATCACCGGTGTCATGACCACCTTCTTCGCCGTGCCGAGAAAGCCTGCAATCGAGAGATCGCCGTGGCGTGCCCACTCGACGGACACCGTGGCCAGCGTCCATAGCGTGAGCGAGTTGAACACGATGATGAGACTGATGGGCCCGAGCGCCGCATCGCCGAGCGCCGCCTTGGCGAGCGGGATGCCGAGCAGCACATTGTTGGAGAAGATGCCGCCCAAGGCGAACACCGATTGCTGCACGCCGTTCAGCCGGAACAGGGTTTTCGCGGCCACGCGGCCGATGACGAACGTGATCAGGCAGCCACCGAAGAACGCGAGCAGCAGGCGCCATTCGAACGGCGGCAGGCGCGACGGATCGCTCATCAACCGGAACAGCAATGCGGGTACCGCAACACCGAAGACGAAGGCGGCGAGCGCGTCGCTCACCGCCTTCGGCCAGCGACCCGAGGCCGCCAGGACGTAGCCCAGCACCACCAGCACGAAGTGCGGGGCGGCGAGCGAGAGTTGCTGGAGGAACGTGGACAACCTCGTGAGGCCTTCGCTAAAGGCCGGATTGTCCCACGTCGGATGCGTTATGCGGCGCGGCGCTCCTCCGGTTGATGCGTAGCCAGCTGCGCGGCTGCGTCGCGCAGCGCCGTGCGCAGACCCTCTTCCACCACGGGGTGATAGAACGGCATCTCGAGCATCCGCTGCACCGTCATGCCGCTTTGAATGCCCCAGGCGAGCAGGTGTGCGAGGTGTTCGGCATCCGGCCCCATCAGCTCCGCACCCAGCACACGGCCATCGCGCACATCGGCGTAGACGTGCAGCAGGCCACGATTGCGCAGCATGACCCGCGAGCGGCCCTGGTCCTCGAACGAGACTTCGCCCACGACGATCGCCGCGGGGTCGAGGTCGGTGTAGCGGCGACCCACTGTCGCGAGTTGCGGATCGGAGAACACGATCCCGAGCGGGGTGCGGCGTTGGCCGGGTTGCACGTCGGGGAAGCGCGCCGCGTTGTCGCCGGCGATGCGACCTTCGTCCGCGGCTTCATGCAGCAGCGGCAGATCGTTGTTGGCATCGCCCGCGATGAAGATGTTGCTGTCGCCGCAGCGCAGCGTGTGCGGATCGAACAAGGGCACACAGCGTGCATCGAGCGCGATGCCGGTGGCCGATAGTCCGAGATTGCGCACGTTCGGCGTTCGGCCCGTGGCGGCAACGACGTTGTCGACCACGATCTCCTCGGGCTTGCCGTGTGCCGAGGTCCAGCGGACCCGCACGCCCGCGTCGATGCGTTCCACAAGCACGTCGCGTACGTCGGCGTCGAGGGGAAACTCGGATGCGAAGGTACGCGTCGCGTACTCGCGCACGGCCGGGTCGGTGAACGGCCCGACCGCGCCGCCGAGGCCGAACATGTGTACCTGCACGCCCAGGCGGTGCAGGGATTGGCCGAGTTCGAGCCCGATCACGCCCGGACCGAACACGGCCACCGAGCGCGGCAGGTCGTGCCAGTCGAAGAGGTCGTCGTTCACCACCAGGCGATCGTTGGCGGCCCGCAATGGCGGTGGGACGCTGGGCGTCGAGCCGGTCGCGATGACGGCGGTGGTGAAGCGTACCGCGGTGCGGTCGTCCACGACGAGCGTGTCGCGACCGGTGAAGCGCGCGTGACCACGTAACCGGTCGCGCTCGGGAATGCGCTCCACACCTTCAACCACGAAGCCGACGAATCGATCGCGCTCGCGCCGTACTCGCTCCATGACCGCCGGTCCATCGACGCGAACCCGGCCTTCGAGCCGCAGGCCGAACTCGTTCCACTTCGAGCGGCCATGGGCGGCTTCGGCCGCAGCGATCAGGAGCTTGCTCGGCATGCAACCCACGCGGGCGCAAGTGGTGCCGTAAGGACCGCCTTCGATGATCACGGCCTGCTTCCCGGCGGCTTTCGCTGCCCGGTATGCCGCCAGGCCGGCCGTTCCCGCGCCGATGACGGCCACGTCAGTGTGGATGGTGTGCATCGTTGTTCGCCTTGTGTAGTGCGCGACCGGGGCCGGCCTTCCGGCCCCGGGCTGCGGCATCGCTTACGCCGCCTTGCGAGCCTTTTCGCGGGCCCACTGCTCGAGTTCGTCCGCGCCGCCGATGTAGCTGCCGTCGATGAAGATCTGCGGCACGGTGCCCTTGCCGGTGACAGCGCCCACCACCTTGCTGCGGATGGTGTGGTGCAGCGGGATCTCGGCGTAGTCGTAGCCGAGGTCGCCGAGCAGCGACTTGGCACGGGCGCAGTGCGGGCAGCCTTCGCGGGTGAAGATCGCCACTTGCGAGGGCTTCGACGCCTTCGGATTGATGTAGGCGAGCATCGTGTCGGCATCGGACACTTCGAACGGGTCACCGGCCTTCTCGGGCTCGATGAACTGCTTCACCACCACGCCGTCCTTGACCAGCATCGAATAGCGCCACGAGCGCTTGCCGAACCCCAGGTCGGACTTGTCGACGAGAAGCCCCATGCCGTCGGAGAACTCGCCATTGCCGTCGGGGATCAGACGGACGTTGGACGATTCCTGGTCCTTGGCCCACTCGTTCATCACGAACGTATCGTTCACGGATACGCAGACGATCTCGTCCACGCCGTTGGCGCGGAACGCGGGCGCCAGTTCGTTGTAGCGCGGCAGGTGGGTCGACGAGCACGTCGGGGTGAAAGCGCCGGGGAGCGAGAAGACCACGACGGTCTTGCCCTTGAAGATGTCGTCGGTGGTGACGCTCTTCCACTCGTTGTTCTCGCGCACGCGGAACGTGACGTTGGGGACGTGCTTGCCTTCACGGTTTTGCAGCATGGGTTTCTCCTTTGAAAAGGTATCGGATAAGTTGGGCTGGCGATCAGCTTTGCGTAGCGAAGGATGCCCGTGAGGCCCGTGACCGGGCCAATACCTTGTTACGATGCGGGCGATAGGCAACGGCTATCGAGGTCCCATGACCCTGCAGGAGCTGAAGTACGTGGTGGCGGTGGCGGACGAGCGCAACTTCCGGCGCGCCGCCGACAAGGTGTTCGTGAGCCAGCCGAGCCTGAGCGCGTCGGTCAAGAAGCTCGAGGACGAGTTGGGCGTGCGCCTGTTCGAACGCGGTCCGCACGAAGTGCTGCTGACCGAGGCCGGCCGGCAGGTGGTGGAGCAGGCGCGCCGCGTGCTGGACGAGGCGGCGCGCGTGAAAGTGGTCGCCAAGGAAAAGCGCGACCCGCTGCGCGGCGCGCTGCGACTGGGCGTGATCCATACCATCGCGCCGTACCTGTTGCCGGACCTGGTGCTGGCACTTCGTTCGGCGGCGCCTGCCATGCCGCTCGACATCGAGGAGAACCTCACGGCCAATCTCGACCAGATGCTGCGTGGTGGCCTGATCGACGTGGCCATCGTGGCCGAACCCTATTCGGCCTCCGGCATCGAGACCGTCCCGCTGTACGACGAGGAGTTCCGCGTGGTCGTGCCCGGTGTCGGCCGACGAACTGGAGACCCAGAACCTGCTGCTGCTCTCCATCGGGCACTGCTTTCGCGATCAGATCCTCGAAGCGTGCCGTGAATTCGCGAAACCGGCGCCGCCCGGCAAGGAAGGCAACTCGCTCGAAACCCTGCGCAGCATGGTGGCCTCGGGGCTCGGCATTTCGGTGTTGCCCGCCTCCGCGCTGACGGCACGGCACGCCAACCCCCTGATCAAGGTGATCGAGTTCCAGCCGCCGAAGCCGCTGCGCCGGGTGGTGGCGGCGTTCCGCGCGGACTTCCCGCGCAAGGCAGCCGTCGCGGCGATCGTCGCGGCGATGCCCAAGCTCGACCTGCCGGTGACGTCAGCGCGCTGAGGCGCGTCGCTGCCCCCTCCCCAACCCTCCCCCACGACTGCGTCGCGGGGGAGGGCGTGCAAAGCGCAGGCACTCCTTCCCCCGGCACTGCCGGGGGAAGGCCGGGATGGCGGCAGGCAAGCGATGCGACCCAACCAGCCGCCACCCCTCGCCAGCGTGTTGAAACTGTCGCCGTTTCTTACAGCGACATTCAATGCCACGGTGGCTCCATAGCCGAGGATCTCTCGGTCCGGGGGTCGGTGCAGTGCTGGCAAGCCCCTGCGAAATCAACGCAACAGCCCGTCCCACAAGGCTTTCACGCCGGCATCACACCGCCCGCAACGAGGAATTCACGCGCGTGCGCGAAGCTGCCAGCGTCGTGAAGCGGTGCTCGGTCCGGCGTTTGCTGCAATGAACGACCGACCGTACGAAAGGTATCCGGCCGCGGGCTGCGGCAGGGCCTCTGCAACGCGGCGAACTCTGGGAGACGTCACATGCGTTGGCTGTTTGTCCCGCAACTGCGCCCATTCGTGCTGCTCGCGGCCGGCGCCAGCCTGGTCCTCAACCTGGCGTTACTGGTGCCCGCGCTCTACATGCTCCAGGTATTCGACCGGGTCTTCACCAGCCGCAGCCTGGAAACGCTCGCGATGCTGTCGATCATCGCGCTCGTCGCCCTGGCGCTGGGCTACTGCATGGACGTGGCGCGTTCCCGGGCGCTCGCCTGGGCCGGCCGGGCGCTGGAGCGACGGCTGGCCCCGGCGGCGCTCACGAGCGTGCTGAGGCAGTCTGCGGCCCAGCCGGATCGGGCCGATCTCGACGGCATGCGCGACGTGACCCAGCTGCGCCGCTTCCTGAGCGGCAACGGCATCCAGGCGTTGTTCGACGCCCCGTGGCTGCCTGTCTATCTTCTTGTCATCGGAGCCATGCATCCGGCGTTGGGTGCCGCTGCGCTCGGCGGTGCCCTGCTGATCCTGGCACTCGCGGTACTGTCGGAGCGATTGACGCGGGACGCCGCCGACCAGGCGCTAGCCAAGTCGCGCGTGGCGAACCGGCATGCCGAGCGCCTGACCCGCAACGCCGAGGCGATCATCGGGATGGGCATGACCTCGGCAGCGCTCAACGGCTGGACATCCCGGCACGAAGCACAGCTCGACGCCCAGGCGCGCATTGCCGCCCTCAACGCGCGGTTCAGCGCTGCCGCCCGGTTGGTGCGGCAAGGGTTGCAGATCGGCATGCTGGCCCTCGGCGCGTGGCTGGTGATCGGGGCACATGCCTCGGCCGGCATCATGATCGCCGCCACCATCCTGCTCGGCCGCGCGCTGCAGCCGGTGGAACTCCTGATCGGCGGCTGGAAGCAGTTGATCGAGGCACGTGGCGCGTGGCGCCGGTTGTCCGAGCGCAGCTGGGTCCTGCCCGACACCGATCGCATGGCGTTGCCGGCGCCCAGCGGTCGTCTCGAGGTGGACCGCCTCCTGTTCGGGACTGTCGCGAATCGACCCCCGCTCATCAAGGGGGTGGCCTTCACGCTGGAACCGGGTACCAGCCTCGGCATCATCGGGCCGAGCGCTTCCGGCAAGACCACGCTGGTCCGTCTCATCCTCGGCATCTGGAAGCCGCAGGGTGGGGTCGTGCGGCTGGACGGCGCCGACATCGCCCGCTGGGACCGCGACGCGCTCGGGGTCCACATCGGTTACCTGCCGCAGGACGTGGAGTTGTTCGCCGGTACGGTCGCCGAGAACATCGCGCGCCTTGGCCCGGTCGACGCGGAGCGCGTGCACGCGGCGGCGCGTCTCGCCAATGCCCACGACATGATTCTGCGCCTTGCCGATGGGTACGACACGCAGATAGGCGAGTCCGGGGCAGTCCTGTCGGGCGGGCAACGCCAGCGCATAGCGCTCGCCCGGGCGCTCTATGGCGACCCGTGCCTGGTGGTGCTGGACGAGCCGAACGCCAACCTGGATGCCGAGGGCGAACTCGCGCTGCGGGCCGCGCTAGGGGCGCTCAAGGAGCGCGGCGTGACCGTGATCGTCGTCGGCCACCGCCCGGCGCTGATGGCACGGCTCGATCGCCTCGCGATCCTCAACGACGGCGCGATCGAAGCATCCGGTCCGGCCAACGAGATCCTGTCGCGCTTGAGCACCGTGACCGCGCAGACACCGGTGCCGGTCAACCCGCGGACCAGCAACGGACCCCAGGAGGCCCTCGCATGAAGGCCGCGACGCAATCCACTTTCGCCACTTTGCTGCTGCGCGACGACGGCGATGCCGGCGCGCGCATCGAGTGGCGCCGGCAACTGCTGTGGACCGTGGTGCCGCTCGTGGTCGTGGTGGCCGCCTTCGGCGCCTGGTCCGCAACCGCACCGTTGTCGGGCGCCGTGGTGGCCGCTGCATACGTCAAGGTCGAACTCAACCGCAAGACCGTGCAGCACCAGGAAGGCGGGATCGTCCGCGAGATCCTGGTGCGCGACGGGCAGAAGGTGCGCGCCGGCGATCCGCTGGTCGTGATCGGCGACGTCCGCAACGAAGCCGAACTCAGCTTGCTGCAGGACCAGCTCGCGCGCGAGCGCATCCGCAGTGCCCGGGCGGGCGCCGAAGCCGCGCTCGAGCGCAGCTTCGCGGCCCCCTCGGGCACCGGCGAGAACCCTGAACTTGCCGGTCACGTGGCGCGCGAACGCGCGTTGTTCACCGCGCGCCGCCGCACCCTCGACGACCAGATCGCGGCGCTCAACCGACAGATCGGCGAGGCGCGCGCACAGGCCGAAGCGCTAGGGTCGCAGATCGCGGCCACCGAATCCTCGGCAAAGCTGTCGGCCGAGGAGCTGGCCATCAACGACAAGCTCGCTCAGGAAGGCTTCATCCAGCGCACGCGTCTCATCGCTTTGCAGCGCACGGAAGCCGACTATCGGGGCCGTGTCGGCGAGTACCGCAGCGAACTCGCCCTGGCGCGACAACGTGCCGGCGATCTCGAGGCGCGCATCGCGCAGGCCCGCAA
>LNDQ01000091.1 GCA_001464695.1 Betaproteobacteria bacterium Ga0077523
TCGAACTCCTCGTTGTTGAAGTACTTCACCGTCTCGTAGTTGAGCAGGCTGTCGATGGCGCGCGTATTGGCCTTCGAATCGAGCTCGTTCGCGCGGCGGCGGATGTCCATGCGCCACTCGGTGATCGAGAAGGTGAACGCGATGTAGATCGCGACCGCGCCGAAGGTCACCGCCGGGAATCGCCAGTCGAACTTGGCGAGCAGCACCGCCGCCACGAGCCCGAACTCGAGGATCACCGGGATGATCGAGAACAGCATGTAAGAGAGCAGCGTCGAGATGCCGCGCGTCCCGCGTTCGATGTCGCGGGTGACGCCGCCTGTCTGGCGTTCCAGGTGGAACCGCAGGGACAGCGCGTGCAGATGCTGGAACACCTGCAGCGCGACGCGGCGGATGGCGCGTTTCGCCACACGCACGAAGACGATGTCGCGCAACTCGGCGAACAGTGTCGTCGACAGCCGCAGCAGCCCGTACATGCCGAGCAGCGCGAGCGGCAGCACCAGGATCTGCTGCTTCGCATCGAGCGAATCGACGATTCCCTTCATGACCAGCGGCACGCCGACGTTCGCGAGCTTCGCCAGGACCAGGAACGTGAGCGCTACGGCCACGCGCCACTTGTAGTCGAGCAGGTAAGGCAGCAGCGAGCGGATCACGCGCCAGTCGCTGCGTGCACGGGGCGCAGCACCGGTGCTGGCGGCGGTCACGGCGGGCGTCGCGGCATGCGGACTCATTCGGGCGATATGGGGGCGGCGCAGCCAGCAAAAAAGGGCGCGGGATGGACCGCGCCCTTCGAGGGCCTCGCTAAACCGGCTCGGGGGGAGCCGGATTATCTCATCTCACTCACCGCCCAAGGTACGCCGAGGGGCCGTGCGCCCCACCCACTACGTCGCTTGCCGTTGGAGGGCCCGTGCGCCCCAGCTCCGCTGGCCGCGAGGCCAGTCACGATGCTTAGTGACTCAGCTTCGCCGGCCGCTGCCCACTCACGACCGCTAACACCTCACTCACCGCCCAAGGTACGCCGAGGGGCCGTGCGCCCCAGCTTCGCTGGCCGCTGCCCACTCACGACCGCTGACACCTCACCACCGATACCTCTGCGTGAAACCGAAGGTGATGCCGGGGCCATAGCCCCAACCGGGGCCATAACCCCAGCGCGGGCCCCAGTAAGGTCCCCAGAACGGATCGTGGAAACCGCTGCCGTAGCCCCAGTACAACTCGTTCGAGCGATGCGGGGGCCGCGCCGCGCGTTTGCGCTCTTCCTCCTGCTTGCGCAGCGCCTCGCGCGCTTCCCACTCGCGTTTCTCCGCTTCGAGCGCGCGTTTGCGCCAGATGTCGGGGTCATCGGCCTCGGCGCGGGGTGCCGCAGTCTTGCCCACACTCAGCTCCTCGGCCAGTCGGCGCCAGCGGAAGGCCTGCTCGCGGTCGACTGGGGTGCCAAGGCCGCGCTCGTTGATCTCCGCCAGGGCACTGGCAGCCCGCGCATCGCCGGCGTCGGCGGCCATCACGAGGTAACGGATCGCCGTAGCGTAGTCCTGCCTCTGGTAGGCGGCCCAGCCTTCGCTGTAGTCGGGGGATTCGGCGAGCGCCGTGCCGGCCATGAGCAGACTGGCGGCAAGCCATCGGATCTTCATCGTTCTCGTCTCCTGCATCCGGTGATGTCGGGTGCAACGCGGGTTCGACATGCTAGACGTGTGAAGATTCTGCGCTGATCCCCTATGTTCCCTCCCCCAGCTTGCTGGGGGAGGGTAAGGGTGGGGGCCGGCATTCGCGAGATCGCTGCAGTTGCTTGCCCCCATCCCAACCTTCCCCCACCAAAGGTGGGGGAAGGGGTGTACGACTCCCTCCCCGGCTTTGCCTGGGGAGGGCTGGGGTGGGCGGCCTTCGGGTGGGGGCTGCGCCGTCAATCCCTGGACTGCTGATACCGCTTGTTCAGCGCGGCGATGAACACCTCAGCCTGTGGCACCGACACGACCAGCGCATACCCTTGGTTGGTCGGAATCAGGATCGACGGCTCGCCGTCGCGCACGAATACCTGCGCCCGGCGGCCGTCGGCCAGGCGGAACCACCCGCTGCGGTAGCCCGCCAGGCCGCCGCCGAAGACGGTGCCCGCGATGCGGGCCTCAGGATCCTGCCGCGGATCGACGATCCGCGCACCGCCGAGGTCGAGCTGGTCGACCCGCAGCGTCGGCCCGAGCAGGTCTCCCCGCACCACCAGCATGTTGCCGGTGAGCTCCACGCGCATGTGCCGCTCGGCCCAAAGGATGTGAGCGACAACTGCGGTGATCAGGACAACGGCAACGATGAGGATGTCGCGCGCGATGCGCGGACGCCGCGGCGTTGCGAGGCTGGCGGTGGGTTCGGAGGGTGCAGCCACCCTAGACCAGCAGCACGAGCAGGCTCACGAACCCGCCGGCCAGCATGCTGCCGGCCAGCACGTACACCGAGGCGCGCGGCTCGTGCACCCGCATCTGGACCGTGACCGAAGCCCCACCGTTGGTCCCGCCACCGAACGCCTTCAGCCGGTAGCGGCCCGGACGATCGACCCGGATCTGCTCCACCATGACTTCGTCGCCGGTAATGGGCAGGCGCACTTCCCGGCTCCACTGCCAGCTGCCTTCGCGCTCGAGTTCCAGGCGTAGACCGGCGGCGGCGTCGGCGCGTCCCGGCACCGAGCGGGCCGTAATGCGCATCGGATTCATCTGCGGCTCGACGTCGAACGCCGCTTCCCCGGGGACGTCACAACGTGACAGCAGCCGCGCCCCGAAGAAGGTGCAGTACATGTAGTAACCGCTGGCGATCAAGAACCCGCCCAGGGTCACGAGGAAAAGGGCAAACGGCATGGAAATTCCTGCATCGGCAGCCTTGACGGCCGCCTCGTGGGGAGTCAGCGCCGGCGCTGCCCCTTCGCGCGCACGGGGATCGGCTGGCGCATCGGCACCGGGCGGGTGACGCTGTTGACCAGATCGAGCAGTTTTCCGAGCAGAACGAGGATGGGCATGGCGGACTCCTGTGTCCGAAGAGTTGGACGTGCAATGGCACGCTTACGCCAGGGGATTTAGCAGGTTGCATGCCACTCGTTCGAAGCGGTCGGCAGGGCCGCAAGTCCATGAAGCGCATGGCGTTGACCGCCTCCTGGCGCCAGGGTTCGCGCAATTTGGGCACCCGTCGTACGGAGCGGCGTCACCCGGATGATGGGCCGCCACGACGGGCCGGATAGAATGCGGTTGGGCGCTTCGCGCGACCCCCACAAACTACATGGAGACCCGGCCCATGGCCCAAGGAACTCGCAGACGACCCTGGAAGTGGTTGTTCTGGTTGATCGTCTTTCCGATCGCACTGTTCGTCCTCTACACCTGGTTCGTGCTCTGGTGGAGCTATGCGGAGGGCGAGCGGGCCGGCTACCTGCAGAAGCTCTCGAAGCGCGGCTGGCTCTGCAAGACCTGGGAAGGCGAGCTGAGACTGGTGACCATGCCAGGCACCGTCGCCGAACCGTTCCTCTTCACCGTGAGGCGGGACGACGTGGCGAAGAAGCTCAATGAGAATATCGGTCAGCGCGTGTCGGTCGATTACAAGCAGCACGTGGGGATCCCGACCTCCTGCTTCGGCGACACGCAGTATTTCGTCGAGGACGTGCGCATCGTTCATGAGCCGACCCTGCCGCCGAGTTCACAGGAACGACCAGCGGAGGTGGCACCGGCTGCTCCAGCCGCTCCGGCCGCCACCGGAACCACTGCACCGCCCACCGAGACCAAGTGATGGCGGCAGAACGAGTCTTGATCGTGACCGGCGCCGGCCGCGGCATCGGCGCCTCCATCGCCCGCATCGGTGCGCGCGAGGGTTTCTCGGTCTGCGTGAACTATGCGCGCAACCGCGCTGCGGCCGAAGGAGTGATCGCCGACATTCGCAACACCGGCGGCCATGCCATCGCGGTGCAAGCCGATGTCGCGCAGCGCGACGAGGTGAAGCGCATGTTCGAAACCGTCGATCGCGAACTCGGCTCCGTCACCGCGCTCGTCAACAACGCCGGCATCACCGGGCCGCTCACCGCGATCGAGGACATCACCGACGCACCCTTGCGTGAAGTGTTCGGCACCAACGTCGACAGTCTGTTCTGGTGCTGCGGCGAAGCGGTGCAGCGCATGGCGCGCAAGCACGGCGGCAAGGGCGGCACGATTCTCAACGTCGGCTCGATCGCCGCGCGCAATGGCGGCATGGCGGGCATGGTCGCGTACGCAACATCGAAGGGCGCGGTCGACAGCTTCACGCTCGGCCTCGCGAAGGAGGCCGGTCCCGAGGGCATCCGCGTGAACTGCCTGCGCCCCGGCACCACCGAGACCGACATCATCATTCCGCTCGGCGGCGCGGATCTCGCGAAGCGCGTCTCCGCGGCTACGCCGCTCGGACGACTGGGGCAACCCGATGAGATCGCGGAAGCCGCCATCTGGCTCGTTTCGGACAAGGCTTCGTTCACCCACGGTGCGATTCTGGACGTTTCGGGCGGCCGCTAAGAGCAACCTGATCCGTTCCTATCGCATGCGCTGATCGGCGCATGCGTCGCCCCCTGGCGACCGTCGTGGCTGCGCACGTCGTGTGAGCGTCGGGGCAGCAACTCCAGAACGCTCAACGCGGAGGACGCGGGGGACGCGGGGGACGCGGGGGACGCGGGGGAAAGTCAAAACCAAGACGACGAAGGCTTCGGTTTTCCCCCGCGTCCTCCGCGTTGAGCGTTTCTGTTCGGTGGCCGCTTCATCCCACGAGGAACCTCATATGTCAGGTGAGGAATCCATCGCCCGAGCAGGGAGGTCGTCCGAACGCCGTCGCGAATAGCGCGGCGGTGTGCGGACCAGCAAGTCACGCCTCGTCGTGAGACGCGGGTGCGCTCCCCGTGCGTCACCGCGGCTCGCGCGTCGCCGGATCCAACGGGATGGCGCGCGCTCCGGTCTTCGAGATTGCAGGGTCCAGACCATCTGACAAGGAGGATGCGACATGGGCACCAGGAACAAATTGCTGTGGGCCGCCAACGCGATTGCACTCGCGGCGACGGTCACTTTCGCGCCCGGAGCATGGGCGCTCTACGTGGGCATGTACGCGATCGGCGACAACGTGCCGACCGCTTCCGGCGGCTGCGGTGGCGATGACCGGCCTTCGTGGCCGGGCATGGCGCAGGCGTGGTGGGACGAGATGGGTGCGAAGGGTCACTACCAGGGGCCGGCGGCCAATCGCTACAAGTACGTCGACGGCAACATGATCGTGCGGCGCTTCTGCGATCCCCAGCACGACCCCGACTGCCGCGACTACCAGTCGTCCTATCCCGCGGGCGTGGACTGGATGGACGCCGCGATCATCGCCACCCACGGTTGGGACGACGGCGATCACTGGGGTGGAATCATGCGCTGGCCCGATCCGGCGGTCAGCAACGAATGCGCGCTGCGGTTCGGCGGCTCGTCGACGCAATCGCGCTGGGGCGACTCCTATCTCATGTTCGTGATCGCCTCGTCGTGCCAGAGCGCCGACGACGACAACCTCAACGGCATCCGCTTCCGCATGCAGGACACCGCGACGTCCAGCTCGCGGCGCATGCACCAGTTCGATGGCTTCCACGGAATCATGTACATCTCCTCGAGCTTCAACGGCGACTACAAGGAGACCGCGAAGGACGGCCACTCGGGCTCGATCGCCAACGCGTGGGTCACCAACCACTTCAAGAACAACTCGGTGGGCTGCGCGGGCTACGACCCGTGGAACTGGTTCGGCACGTGCCAGGACCAGTGCCCGATCGCCTACTCGATCGGCTCGAGCGGTGCCGATGCCCAGTACCGGCTGCTGAACGAACGCTACAACTACACCTTCAGCGACCCGACCAGCGTGAACTACTACTGGTACATGTACTACGAGGGCTGCAACCCGGTCGGCGAGAACACCTTCGGCTCGGCGGATTGATCCGGCCGCGCTGCGCCTGCGCGTTGAACGCGCATTCCCACAATCTCATCGGAGCACTTCCATGAAACGCTTCCAGCACGCCGTGCCGGTGATCCTCGCCGGCCTGATCCTGGCCGCGGCCAATCCGGCCTTCGCCCAGAAAAGAGAGTTCCAGAGCAAGGAAGAACTCGCGGGGTTCCTCCGCGAACGCATGCCCGACTTCCTGAAGAGCGACGAGCAACTGAAGAACCTCGTCGGACAGATCCTGAAGACCCCGCTCGCCCCGCCGCTACGCGAGACCTTCGATCCGAACAAGGCATTGAAGGCGCTCATTCCCGACGGCACCAGCGTGCCGTCCACCGATTGCCGTCGCACCAGCACCCCGGGCGGTGAACGCGATCCGGGCGACTGTACCGCCACGGTCGGCGACGAAAGCGGGGCCGGTGCCTTCACGCGGTTCAGCCACAGCAAGAGCATCGGCTTCGGCAACATCAAGCTCGTCAAGCGTCCGCCGATTCCGCCGCAACCGCCTGAACCGGAGAAGCTGCCCGCGGTGAAGGTGACCGATGCGCAGGCGCTGGAAGACGCGCTCAAGCTGCTCACCGAAACCCTCGGCCTGCCCAAGTCGGAACTGCCGCTGCCGCCAGCCGGTGCCAAGGGCGGACTGCCGGTGCGCAATCTCAATGTGCAGGGGGGCGAAGACGGCAAGCTCGGAACGCCCATCACGATCCAGAAGGTCGTGTTCCTGCAACGCGGCTTCCAGCTCGGCACGCCGATACCGGCCGGACCGGCATCGCTCACGCACATTCCCGGGCCAGGCAAGGCCATGGTGATGTACGGGGCCGAAGGTCTCGCCGGATTGTCGGTGCAGGGTTGGCAGGAACTGCGCGTGGATCCCGATATCAGCGAAAGCGACACCAAGTCCGGCGCGCAGCTGATGGACGAGATCGCCGAAGACCTCTTCAACGAAGGCGTGCGCAACGCGGCCGACATCCGGATGGGAGCCATCGTCAGCAGTGACCAGCGCAACCAGATCGGCCTGCTGCTGCCTGCGGTCCAGGTGTTCGTGCTGCCGGTACCGGACGCCCTGAGCGAGGAAGCCCAGCGCCAGTTCGCCGGACAGACGACTGCCGGACTGATCCGCGAATACCCGCTGGTCCACCGCAAGGAGCTCTCGCCCCTCGGTCGGCCGCGCGGCGAATGACGCTGTAGTCGAGACATCGCACGCCGGCGCGCCGCGCGCGCGCCGGCGTCGAACCAGGAACCCACAGGGAGTTCAATCATGCAAAAGCTTGGCTTGACGAGAATCACCGGCGCGATCGCGCTCGTCGCGGGAATCGCCGCCACGGGCCCGGCCGCGGCCGCCATCAACCTGGGACCGCAGGGCGACGATCTGCAGAACGGCGCTTTCAACCAGATGAGTTTCGGTGCGGCGGGCCGCGCCAACGTCCTGCCGCTGCTCTATGTCGGCGATCTGGGTGGCACCGGATCGGCGAAGAGCTTCGTCGACGGTACCGACCTCGCCTTCGACTACGACATCGTCGGGCTCGGCACCTCGATCGTGACCGTCACTTACACGGTGACGAACGACGAGTTCGGCGGCGGCGCATTCAACGACTTGCGGCTGATGGTCGCCACTCGCGCGAAAGGCGACCCGGCGGCACTCGATACGGCGGCTGCCACCGGCTTCGCCGGAGCCCCCGCCCCCGGGCAGGCTGTGCAGTTCCGCGTGTTCGACGCCGGTGCTGCCGGCGATTCGCCGGTCGCCCAGATCATCAACGCCAACGGCCTGAACGGCGCGAACGCGTGCGGCGCGGGCTGCCTCCCCGAAATGGCATTGCAGTGGAACCGCGCCTCGCTCGACACGGGCGATACGTGGACAGTGAGCTTCCAGCTCATCGATGATCCGTCGCTCGTGGCGGGCGGCCGCTACCTGCAATCCACGTCGTTGGGTGCCGGCGGTGCATCGCTCATCGTCGGCAACCCGGTGCCGGTACCCGAGCCCAGCACGTACGCGCTGCTGTTCGGCGGTCTGGGCATGCTGGCGCTCGCCCGTCGGCGCCGGCGCGCGATTGCCTGACGTCGTTCCACCCCCAGCGGCGGGTTGCATGCGACCCGCCGCACTCTCGGAGCCTGCCATGAATCCACCAAACCCGTCTGCACTCCTGCTGGCCGCCAGCCTGTTGTCGATCCCGACATGGACGATCGCAGCCGATCGCGTCGATGCGCCCTTGCGCGATGAAGTGCGTGCGCTGCGCGATGAAGTGCGCACGCTGCAGCAGGACATGCGCGATCTGAAGCAGGCGCTCGCAGCGCGGCGCGCCGGCGGGTGGGAGAAGGTCGATGCCGTCGTGGGTCCGGAGGACAGCCCACAGCTCGGGGCCCAGGACGCGCGACTGGTGCTGATCGAGTTCTCGGATTACCAATGCCCGTATTGCGTGCGCCATTACACCGAGACGTTCAAGCAGCTCGAACGCGACTACATCGCCGCCGGCAAGCTGCGCTACGTGGTGGCCGAGATGCCGATCGCGCAGATTCATCCGCTGGCGTCGAAAGCCGCCGAGGCCGCACGCTGCGCGCGCGAACAGGGCAAGTTCTGGGAGATGCACGGGCGGTTGTTCTCGAATGCGCGGCAGCTCGAACCGTGGTCGGCACATGCCGAGGCGCTGGGTCTCGATACCGGCGCATTCCAGTCATGCCTCGATTCCGGGCGTCACCTCGATGAGATCACGCGCAATGCGGCAGCCGCACAGCAAAGCGGCATCTCGAGCACACCGACGTTCCTGCTGGGCATCGCGACCGGCGACACCGTGCGCGTCATACGGCGGCTGCGCGGCGCGGCGCCGTATGCGGCTTTCAAGGCGGAGATCGATGCGTTGCTGGCGGAGCCGGTGGCGTTGAAGTAAGGGGCGCTGCTGCCCCCATCCCAACCTTCCCCCGCCTGCGACGGGGGAAGGAGTGCCTGCGCTCGAGGCTGGGGATGTACGCACCTTCCCCCACCTGCGGTGGGGGAAGGGTGGGATGGGGGCAGCCGCACACATCCCCAACCATGGCATCCTTCCCTTTTTCACGGACGATGTCACCCATGAACAAGATCGCCTCGTTACGCAGCGACCTCTACCGCATTCCCCTCCCCGTCACTCTCACCGACAGTACCCACGGCGAGATGACGCACTTCGAACTGATCACCGCCCGCGTCGTGGACAGCGACGGCGTCGAGGGCGTGGGCTACACCTACACCGTCGGGACCAACGGCTCGGCGATCCACGCCACCATCGCCAAGGATCTGACGCCATCGCTCGTCGGCGAACGCGCCGACCTCATCGAAGCGCTGTGGCAGAAGATGTGGTGGCGCGTCCACTACGGCGGGCGCGGCGGCGCGGCAACCATGGCCATCGCCGCCATCGACATCGCCCTGTGGGATCTCAAGGCGAAGCGTTTCAACGTGCCGCTGTGGACGTTGCTCGGCGGCTTCGACGCCAAGGTGCCGTGCTACGCGGGCGGCATCGACCTGTGGTTCACGCTCGACGCATTGCTCGCCCAGACCGACGGCAACCTGAAGAAGGGCTTTCGCGCGATCAAGATGAAAGTCGGACGGCCCAAGCTTTCCGAGGACGTCGCGCGGGTGCAGGCGATGCGCAAGCACCTCGGCGCCGACTTCCCGTTGATGGTGGACGCCAACATGCGCTGGAGTGCGGATGAGGCGATCCGCGCCGCACGGGCCATGCAATCGTCGCAACTGGTGTGGCTGGAAGAGCCCACCATCCCGGACGACATCGCCGGGCATGTGCGCATCGTGCGCGAAGGCGGGTTGCCGGTGGCCACCGGCGAGAACATGCACACGCTGAACGAATTCCAGAACATGATCCACGCGGGTGGTGTGACGTTTCCTGAACCGGACGTCACGGTGGTCGGTGGCGTCACCGGTTTCATGAAAGTGGCCCGGCTTGCCGAAGCGGCAAATCTGCCGGTCACGTCCCACGGTGCGCACGACATCACGGTGCATTGCCTGGCGGCGTGTCCGAACCGCAGCTACCTGGAAGCGCACGGGTTCGGGCTGGACAAGTACATCGCCGACCCGTTGAAGATAGAGGAGGGATTCGCGATCGCGCCGGACCGGCCCGGGCATGGGATCGTGTTCGATTGGAAGGGGTTGGAGGCGCTTCGGGGTTGAGCGAATCCATTCGAGTAATCGCGTGACTCGGCATCGTTCGCCCCCTCCTGCGGAGCGCGCGCCGGCCTGCATGCCGGCGCCGTTCGACGGGCTCGCTGCTTGCAGCTCGAATTCCCCGCCTCACCCCCAGCCCTCCCCCGACGAAGTCGGGGGAGGGGGTGTACGACTCCCTCCCCCAGCAATGCTGGGGGAGGGTCGGGGTGGGGGCCGCAGCATTCACCACAGGCCATGCTGCCAACGTCCATAAACGTCATCGTCCGCGACTGGCTCAACGCCAATCACATCCTCTTCCTGGGTCCGGAGGAGAACGTGCTGGTCGACGCCGGCTACGTCACCCACGCCGACACCACGATCCGCCTCGTGCGCGAACGTCTGGGTGACCGCCCGCTGCACCGCCTCGTCAATACGCACTGTCACTCCGATCACATGGGCGGCAACGCTGCCGTGCAGCGCGCCTTCGGTTGTCCGATCTGGATTCCGGAAGGCGAAGCCCCGCTCATCGAAACCTGGGACACGCGCGCGCTGTGGATCGACTACGCCGGCCAGCGCGCGGAGCGATTCCGGTTCGATGCGATCGTCCGACCGGGCGATACCCTTGCCATGGGAGGGTACGACTGGAAATCCATCGCCGCACCCGGTCACGACATGGGTGCGCTCATGTTCTGGAACGAACCGGAACGCATCCTCGTTTCCGGCGACGCGCTGTGGCAGCGCGGCTTCGGCATCGTATTGCCGGGCGAGGGCTGGCGCGAGCGGCTTGCGGCCGCGCGATCCACCCTGGAGACGATTCGCAGCCTCGGGCCACGCATCGTGATCCCCGGCCACGGCGCGCCGTTCACCGAAATCGATGCGTCCATCGACTTCTGCCTGGGCCGCATCACCGCGTTCGAGGCGGACGAGACCAAGCTGGCGCGCTACATATTGAAAGTCATGCTCTCGTTCGCGCTGATGGACGTCGGCAGCCTCGAGGCAGCGACCCTGGCCGATTATCTGGCAACGATTCCGTTGTACCGTGAGTACGACCGCACCTGGTTTCACCTGGGCTACGAAGAGCTCGCCCGGCAGCTGTTCGACGACCTGGCGCGCAGCGGCGCGATCGTGAAGCGCGATGGCCGCATTTTCCCGGCAGCCGCCTGAATCCTCGATCCGGAGACGATCCCGATGAACGTACCCACGAACTGCTGCATCGACATCATCCTGCGTGCCGCTCTGTTTCTGCTGGTACTGAACGCGGGGCAAGCGTCAGCCGCAGAGGGCGATCCTGCGGCGGGCAAGCGCAAGACCGTCACTTGCAACGGTTGTCACGGACAGGCCGCGATGAAGAGCGTGCCGAGCCTCGGCGGCCAGAGTCCGGCGTATTTCGTGGCGGCGATGATCGCGTATCAGGATGGCGTGCGCACCCATGCCACCATGCGCGACGTCGCGAAAGCGTGGTCGTTGCAGGATCTCAAGAATTTCGCCGCGTGGTATGCGGAGCCCCTCGCCCCGGCCGCCGAACTTGCTGCAGCGCCGCCATCGTCAGAACGCTGCGTGGCTTGTCACGGCGCCGACGGGCGCGATGCGGTGTCGCCTGACGTGCCCCGCATCGCGGGGCAGAAGGTGAACTATCTAGAGCAAGTGCTGCGCGAGTACCGGGGCGGAAGCCGCTTGCACGCTGTCATGCAGCAGCAAGCGGCTGACTTGACCGACGAGGATATCGCTGCACTCGCCCGTTACTTCGCCGGGCGGGCGGGGCTGCAGGTGAAGTAGTGTGCCCCCATCCCAGCCTTCCCCCAGCGAAGCTGGGGGAAGGAGTGTCTGCGCTTGCCGGAGACGAGGCGCATGCGCCGTACATCCCCTCCGTCGGCCATGCCGGGGGAGCGAAGCTGGGAGGAAGGAGTGCCTGCGCTTGCCGGAGACGAGGCGCATGCGCCGTAAATCCCCTCCGTCGGCCATGCCGGGGGAGCGAAGCTGGGAGGAAGCGGTGCCTGCGCTTGCCGGAGACGAGGCGCATGCGCCGTTCATCCCCTCCGTCGGCCATGCCGGGGCAGCGAAGCTGGGAGGAAGGGGTGCCTGCGCTTACCGGAGACGAGGCGCATGCGCCGTACATCCCCTCCCCCGGCTATGCCGGGGGAGGGTCAGGGTGGGGGCCCGATGCTTGCCCGGCCCGACGATCACCGCTTCGTGATCACCACCTCCAGATACTCGGCCGGCACCACGAGTGACTTCGCACCCGCCCGGTTGAACCGTGCAAGCAACTCCACCAGTCGCTTGTGCAGAGCGTTCTGGTTGTCGGCGTCGAGCGCCGCGAACACCTTGTGCGTCGGGCCGTAGAAGTTGCGGAAGATCTCGATGAAGTGCTCGGCCGAGCGGTAGCGGAACATGAAGTAGCGGCGCTCGCAGCGGATGTCCGCGGCGCGCGTGCCGAACAATTGCACGAGCCGCGGTTCGGAGCCCCACCCCATGGGTGACTTGAGCCCGGCCGGCGGCGGCACGAACGCGGCAATGGTCCGGAAGAGCTCGCCGAGGAAGCCCTCGGGCGTCCAGTTCGCCATGCCGATGCGGCCGCCGGATTTCACGACCCGCAACATCTCGGCGGCGGCCTGCTCCTGGTTCGGCGCGAACATTACGCCGAAAGTGGACAGCACCACGTCGAACGTTTCGTCGGTGAACGGCAGAGCTTCCGCATCGGCCACCTGGAACTCGATCGGCAACCGATCGCCGGCTGCGCGCTTGCGCCCCTGCTCCAGCAGATCGGGCACGTAGTCGGTGGAAGTGACGTTCGCGAACCGGCGCGCTGCGGCGAGCGATGCGTTGCCGTTGCCGGCAGCCACATCGAGAACCGCTTCGCCGGAATACAGGTCCACGGCCTCGCACAGCGATTCGCCGACGATCTGCAGCGTGGTGCCGACGACACCGAAGTCGCCGGATGCCCAGGTCGCCTGCTGGCGCGCCTTGATGGCCTTGAGATCGGGTTGCGGTGTCGCCTCTGGCGCGGCATCGGCCGGGCGTGTCTGCGTCGTCTGCATGATGAAACCTCCGTGATTCGATGTTTGGGGGATGAATCCGCCTCGCTTGCCGCTTTGGCGTCTCAAGGCAGGCGCATTCTGTAGATCACCTCCCCTCGACACCCGGCCGGGCGTCGGCGAGATTTGTCCGTTCGTCCGGAGTTGCAGCAGCGTCTTGATCGAGGCACCGCGGCACTTGATCGACACTCCGAACCGGCGGCATTCGATCGGTCGGCGCCGGGCCGGCGACGCCGCTCGCGACGTCGATTACCATAGCGATACAACACGGGCCTTGGTCGTACCGCTGCGGCACGGCCCCGAACCGACAGAGGAGAACCCAGCCATGCGCAAGGCACTGCTCGCGACGACCGTCGCATCCGCCCTCGCTCTCGCCACTTTCGGCAGCGTTATCGCCGGGGACGAAGCCGACAACGCGCTGCTCACCCGGGCACGGGCACTGTTCAAGCCCTTGCCCGCGGACGCAAGCACGCCCGAGCGTCCGATCACGCCCGAGCTCGTGGCACTGGGGCGCGCCCTGTTCTTCGAAACCCGTGTCTCCACCGACGGCAAGCAGAGCTGCGGCGAATGCCACCAGCCCATGTTCTACGGTACCGACGCCCTGCCGCGCTCCGTCGGCAACTCGGGGAAGGTGCTGCCGCGCAACGTGCCCACGGTGTTCAACACGGCGCTGCAGTTCGCGCAGCACTACGGCGGCAACCGCGTCGACGTAGAAGAGCAGGCACTGAAGGCGTTGGTGAGTCCGCTCGCCTACGGCAACAAGGATTTCGCCGCGGCCGAAGCACGCCTGCGCGCAATTCCCGGCTACCGCCCGCAATTCGAGCAGGCCTTCCCGGGCCAGGCCGAACCCGTCACCGCCGAGAACTGGAGCAAGGCCATCGGCGCCTACGAACGCACCCTGCTGACGCCCGCCCCGTTCGATCGATTTCTTGCCGGCGACACCGCCGCGCTCAGCGCACAGGCGAAGCAGGGGCTCGACAAGTTCATGACCGTCGGCTGCGCCGGCTGCCACAGCGGTGTGGCCGTCGGCGGGCAGATGTACCAGAAGTTCGGCCTGACGCAGGACTACTGGAACCTGACGGGCAGCACCGAGATCGACATCTTCAAGGGCCGCGACAAGGGCCGCTTCCAGGACACCAAGAAGGAGGAAGACGCCTTCATCTTCAAGGTGCAGCAGTTGCGCAACGTGGCCGTGACCCCGCCGTACTTCCACGACGGCTCGGTGGCGGAGTTGCCCGATGCGGTGCGTGTGATGGGCAAGCTGCAACTGGGTCGCGACCTGCCCGACGGCGACGTCGCGGACATCGTCGCCTTCCTCGAAAGCCTCACCGGCGAAGTACCGGCGCAGTTCGCGGCGGTACCGAGCCTGCCGACGGGCGGGTACCGCCGTTAGCGGGTTTCGGCAGTCGACTCGATTGTCGCGGTCCTCTCCCTTTCCCGACTACGCCGAGAGGGAGGAGATTGACGTCCTGAATCGCCGCCAATCGCAGGCACTCCTTCCCCCGCGATAAGCGGGGGAAGGTTGGGATGGGGGCAACGGCGGTTGCAATGCCTATGAACTTCGCCCCCACCCTAACCCTCCCCCGACTGTGTCGGGGGGGGAAGGTTGGGATGGGGGCAACGGCGGTTGCGATGCCAATGAACTTCACCCCCACCCTGGCCCCCGCCGACTGTGTCGGGGGAGGGGATGCACTTCCTGAATCGCCGCCAATCGCAGGCACTCCTTCACCCGCGATAAGCGGGGGAAGGTTGGGATGGGGGCCGCTACCGGTCGCGCCTCATCACGGAAGAGCTGGTCAGACGGTCGAACACGTCTTCGAGTGTCGCGACCGGCCGGCCCTGGGGCGTGCAGAAGTAGCTCTTCGCGAGCAGGTAGCGGATCGCCGCGGGACCGGCGTCGCTGACGCGCTGCCACTGGCCCGTGAAATCCCTGGTCCAACCGCCGTCGGGGCGCGCCAGGTAGTAGCCCCGCCATTCGTCGGGGCCGCACCGAATACCCTCGTACGTGATCTGCTTCTGGTCGCTCGCCGCGGTCGCCACCAGCGTATAGCGAATGATCTCATCGGGCCCGATCGAAAACGCCGCCCGGTCGAGGTAGACCTCTTTCCCCGGATAATGCGGCACGTCGATCTGCATCAGATTCTCGGGTCGCGGCGGGGGCGGCGGCGGCATCTCGCGCTCGGTCGCCCGCTCTTTCGGGATCTTGTCGATCTTGGGGGGCGGTTCAGTCCCCGGAATCACGTTGCCGCGCGAGTCATATTGCTGCGCGGCGGCCTGCCCGCCGAGAACGGCGGCCAGGCCCAGGCTCATCGCTATCGCTGTGGTCTTCATACGGCGGAACCTCCGATGCGTCGTTTCGATCCCCGATCGGCGACAATACGCGCCTCCGGTTTCCCGTATTGTCCCCCATCCTCTTGAGCAACGGCAAAGCCGCCCGCGGCGGCCTCGTCTATTCCACCCAGCACGGCAAGACCTGTCCCGGCTGCCGCCGCCCGATCGCCGAATGCGTTTGCGGCCGATCGAGATCCGCACCCGCCGGCGACGGCAACGTCCGCGTGTCGCGGGTGAGCAAGGGACGCGGCGGCAAGACCGTGACGCTGGTGACCGGTGTGCCGCTCGCCGCCGACGCGCTCGCCGCGCTCGCCTCGGAGCTGCGCCGCACGTGCGGTTCGGGCGGCACGGTGAAGGACGGTGCGATCGAGATCCAGGGCGACCACACCGATGTGCTGGTGAGCGAACTCGCCAAGCGCGGCTACAAGGCAAAGCGCGCCGGTGGCTGATTCCACACCACCGCGAGCGCCCGACGCCGACGGCATGGTGCGCGTTTCGAAACTCCTGTCCGAGCGCGGCCTGTGCTCGCGTCGCGAAGCGGATCTCTTCATCGAGCGCGGCTGGGTATTCGTGGATGGGCACCCGGTCACCGAACTCGGCACGCGCGCACTGCCCACGCAGACCATCACCCTGTCGAAGGAAGCGCGCGCCGCCCAGCTCACGCAGGTGACCATTCTTCTCAACAAACCCGTGGGCTACGTCTCCGGGCAGGCCGAGGAAGGCTACAAGCCGGCGGTCACGCTCATCATGTCGCAGTCGCGCTTCAAGGGCGATCGCGCGCCGCTCAAGTTCAGTCCGGCGCACCTCAAGGGTCTCGCGCCGGCCGGGCGCCTCGACATCGACTCCACCGGCCTGCTGGTGCTGACGCAGGATGGTCGCATCGCGAAGCAGCTGATCGGCGAGGATTCGGAGATCGAGAAGGAATACCTCGTGCGCGTACAGGGCAAGCTGTCGCCGCAGGGGCTGGCGCTGCTGCAGCACGGCCTGTTGCTGGACGACGAACCCTTGAAGCCCGCACAGGTGCAATGGCAGAACGAGGATCAACTGAAATTCATCCTGCGCGAAGGCAAGAAGCGGCAGATCCGGCGCATGTGCGAACTGGTCGGCTTGAAGGTGACCGGATTGAAGCGCATCCGCATCGGTAACGTGCGTCTGCACGACCTGCCGACGGGCCAATGGCGTTATCTCGGCAAGGACGAGCGCTTTCGGTGACCGAGGAAGAGGTCGTCGCCGCGACTGAGACGTGGCTCGACATCGCGGTCATCGGGTTGACCCTGTGTCCGTTCGCCAGCGCGGTGCGCACGGCGAACCGCATTCGCTTCGTGGTCAGCACGGCTCGCAACATCGACGCGCTGTTCGACGATCTGCAGGAGGAACTGAAGATTCTCGCGGCGGCCGACCCGTCGCAGATCGAGACCACCCTGCTGATCGCACCGAACGTGCTCGGCGACTTCCTCGACTTCAATGATTTTCTCGACGTGGCGGATGAAGCGGTCGCCGAACTGGAACTGGAAGGTGTGATCCAGGTGGCGAGCTTTCATCCGGACTATCGCTTCGCGGAGACCGAAGCGGACGACGTTACCAACTGCACCAACCGGTCGCCGTTTCCGACGTTGCATCTGCTGCGGGAGGAAAGTGTCGAGCGGGCGATCGAGGGCTACGGCGACACCAGCGAGATCTTCGAGAAGAACGGGGAGACGCTGCGCAAGTTGGGGTGGGAGGGCTGGCGCAAGGTGATGGGCGCGATTGCAGGCGCCGGCCCCCACCCTGGCCTTCCCCCGGCTGCGCCGGGTGCATAGCCCAGGCACAAGGTTGACCCACCATTCATCCACAACGGAGCCTCTCATGAACACCGCCGCCGCCACCATCGAAAGCCGTGACATCGCCAGCGTGCTGCACCCTTACACCCACCTGCGCCGTCACGAATCCCAGGGCCCGCTCGTCATCACCCGCGGCAAAGGCGTGTTCGTCTACGACGACAAGGGCAACGAATACCTCGAAGGTCTGGCGGGACTGTGGTGCGTGTCGCTCGGCTTCAGCGAACAGCGCCTCGCGGATGCGGGCGTACGACAGCTCTCGACCCTGCCCTACTACCATCAGTTTGCGGGCAAGTCCCACGCCGTCGGCATCGAACTGGCGGAGAAGCTGCTGGGCATGCTGCCCGTGAAGATGTCGAAGGTGTTCTTCAACAATTCCGGATCGGAAGCCAACGACACCGCCATCAAGATGGTCTGGTACTACCGCAACGCGCTGGGCCAGCATCGCAAGAAGAAGATCATCTCGCGCATCCGCGGCTATCACGGGGTGACGGTGGCCACTGCGAGCCTCACCGGCCTGCCGGACAATCATCGCGACTTCGACCTGCCCATCGCGAACGTGCGTCACGCCGATTGCCCGCACCACTACCGGTTCGGCAAGCCCGGCGAGACCGAGGAGCAGTTCGCCACACGGCTCGCCGAGAGCCTCGAAGCGCAGATCCTCCGCGAGGACCCGGAGACGGTCGCTGCCTTCATCGCCGAACCGGTGCAAGGCGCAGGCGGCGTGATCGTGCCGCCGCGCACCTATTTCGAGAAGATCCAGCCCATCCTCAAGAAGTACGACGTGCTGTTGATCGCCGACGAGGTGATCTGCGGCTTCGGCCGCACCGGCAGCATGTTCGGGACCGAGACCTTCGGCCTGCAGCCGGACATCATGACCATGGCCAAGGCGTTGTCGTCCGGCTACGTGCCGATCTCGGCGACCGTGATCAACGACAAGCTCTACCAGGCGTTCCTCAACCAGAGCGACAAGATCGGGCAGTTCGCGCACGGCTACACCTACTCCAACCATCCGGTGCCGTCGGCCGTGGCGCTGGAGACTCTGAAGATCTATGAGGAACGGGACATCATGAAGCACATCCGTTCCATCGTGCCCACGTTCCAGTCGTTATTGCGCAGCTTCGCCGACCATCCATATGTCGGCGAGGTTCGCGGTGTCGGGCTGATCGGCGCCATCGAGTTCGTCAGCGACAAGGCCACGCGCGCGGCCTTCGACCGGAAGCTGGGCATCGGCGCGACCATCGCAGCGGCTGCACAGAAGTCCGGGTTGCTGGTCCGCGCGTTGGGCGACACCATCGCCTTCTGCCCGCCGCTGATCATCAGCGAGGCGGAGGTGAAGGAACTGTTCGCGCGGTTCGCCAAGGCAGTGGAGATCGCGACGCCGGAGATCGAGAAGATCGCCGCGGCGGCGAAGTAGTCACCGCAGCAGAGAACCGACCCTGGGAAAACCCCAGGAAGGGATCGTCAAGGGCCACCGGCTGCCGTCCCGGCCGGCGCGGTCGACGCACGCCCCAACATCGTGCATGCAATCCGTTACCGACCGGATTCCGACCGCCGCGCGCGGCATCGCTCCAGAGCCACCCGTTGAGTTTCTTTACACCCTTACGCTTCGTCTGCCACACCGCACCTGCAATTCAAGACATTGAGCCGATGGAACGCAAGATGCTATCGGCATTCGCCGATCCGCCATCTCAAGAATTCCATACGGAGACCACAACCATGCGACGCACTATCCTGGTGCTGTTGGCACTGTGCCTCGGCTGGACGGGCAGCGCCGGCGCTGCGGTAGTCACGTACAGCACCGGCTTCTTCAGCTTCGGCGACACCGTCAACCTCACGGGACTGGAGGGCGACTACGCCGCCAACTTCGGCATCGGGCCGGGCTTCCAGTCGCTGCCGGGCTTCGACAGTTCGCTCGGGACGCTGACCGGCGTGAGTGTATCCATCAACTACTCGCTGCTGCTGAGTGCCGCCCTGCAGGCGAACGACGACCGGGGCGAATTCGACCTGATCTTCCCCCTGCCTTTCCCGATCAACGAACGCAACGACGTCCAGGGGACCGCGCGGGTCCAGGCGACGGTCACGACCCAGATCTTCAATCCCGCGAGCGCGGCCGACGTCTACACCACAGCGCTGCTCCTTGCTGCTTGCAGCGGCGGTATCACCGAAGCCGAGCCGATCGCCTGCGACGATGCCGCGAGCCAGACCTTCACCCATACGGCGAACATCTCGCTCGACAGTGTCGATCTCTCGCTCTTCGAGGCCGTGGATCCGATCCAGTTCTACTCGATCACCCAGGGGCAGGTGACCGGATCGTGCGGACCTGGTGACCTGTGCGCGGTGAACGCGGGGCTCAACGGCATGAACGCGTCCTTCGGCGTCACCTACACATACACGCCGGTCAACGACCCCGGCAACGGCGGCAACAACGGTGGAAACGGTGGGACCGGCGGCAACGGCAACACCGTGCCGGAACCGGGTGCGCTGGCGCTGCTCGGCGCCGCGTCGCTCGCGGCGGCAGGCGCGCTGCGGCGCGCTCGACGCACCTGGCTGACCTGATCGCCAACTGACCTATCATCCCGTCCGACGAATCACGTTCGCGGACGGATGCGGAAAATCGGTGTCCTGCGGCACGACGCGGGGCATCCCGGAAGTGCCGGCGGACACCCCCCATCGGACCGCGCCAGAGCGCAGCGCCGCCCGAGGAGGCATCCGTGTGCCGCAACATCCGCACCCTGTTCAACTTCGAACCACCCGTCACCGAGGACGAGATCCACGCTGCCGCCCTGCAGTTCGTCCGCAAGGTGACCGGCTTCAGCAAGCCTTCGAAGATCAATGAGGCAGCCTTCCTGCAGGCTGTCGACGACATCGCCCGAGTGTCCCGCGACCTGATGCGATCGCTGGAGACGACGGCACCGCCGCGCAACCGCGAGGAAGAAGCCGCGAAGGCAAAGGCTCGCTCGGCTCTGCGCTACACCGCGAGGCCCCAATGACCGTTGCGTTGCGGGACCCTGCAGATGGACGGTAACGGCCTGCGTCATCCGCCGCTGTCTCCGGGGCAGATCGATGCCCTCCATCGCCACGCCGACCTCGGCGATCTGACGCTGGAATCCGGCGCCGTCATCCACGACTTCCGCCAGTCGTACGTCGTCCACGGCAAGCTCGATGCGGAGCGCAGCAACGCCATCCTCGTCTGCGCCTCGCTCACGGGCAACCATCATCGGCTCGACTTCCTGATCGGCCCCGGGCGCGCACTGGATCCGGATCGCTATTGCATCATCGTGACTGATCCGATCGGCAATGGTCTGTCGACCTCGCCATCGAACAGCACCCGCCAGCCTGGTATGGCGTTCCCGCGGTTCGTCATCCGCGACATGGTGCATGCGCAGCACCGGCTACTGACGGAAGTGCTCGGCATCCCGCGCCTGCATGCCGTCGTCGGGGCATCCATGGGCGGCATGCAGGCGCTGCAATGGGCCGTGAGCCACCCGGACTTCATGACGGCATGCGTGGCCATGACGCCCATGGCGCGCACCTCTCCCTGGGCGATCCTCGTCACCGAAACGGCCCGGTCCTGTCTCATGGCCGACCCCGGATGGAATGGCACCCAGTTCACCGCTGTGCCCGAACGCGGCTGGCGTGCCTATGCCGGGCTCATGTCGGTACTGCTGTCGCGCACGCCGAAGGCGCTTGACCAGACGCTCGACGGACTCGACGCATCGCACCGGTGGTTCGAACAATCGGTTCGGCAGGTGCACTCGAACGCCTTCGACGCCACCGACTACCTGTATCAGTCGTGGGCGTACGAGACGCACGATGTGGGAACCACATCGGGCCATACCGCCACCGACGCTGCCTTGGCCGCCGTGAGGGCGCGCACGCTGATCCTGGCGCCGCCTTTGGACCTGTTCAATCCTGTCGAGAACGCGCACTCGACTGCGGCGGCGGTTCCGAATGTGCGCTTGGTGGAGATTCCCTCGGTCCAGGGTCATCAGGCCGCTACGAGTCTGATGGAAGAGGATGCGAACGCTATCAACAGAGCGATTCGCGAGTTCCTGTAGCGATGCCGCCCCGGTTCGCCGGCGCTGCCAGTACGGACGAAAGACAGCATCCGCCGCTTGACCCTGTGCTGTTTCGAGGCTCTACTCGCGACGGCAGCGGAGATGACCCTTCTTGTGCGCTCATTGGGCCCCCTAAATGGAGGTCATGTGCCTGAAGCAGAAGTACATGCGAACCGATCATCACGGCGAATGACGCTTTGTGAAGCGACGAGTAGGGCCTCGACATCACGTTATGCCGCACGATGACTGAGCCTTCCATGAAACCCGCTGCCGTAACACTCGACAAGCTTGACGTCGCCGAACACCAACTGGATCGAGCGCTTCAGCTGTTTCTTGACGAGGCGGATTACGTGTCGGCCATAACCCTCGCCGGTGCCAGCGAGGAGATCCTGGGCAAGCTCCTGGAGTCTTCAGGCCAGAGCCATTCGCTCAAGGAATTCATTGATGGTTGTGTTCAAACCGGTCGCGTGGTGTTCGGTGAAACGTGGCCAGCTAAAGAATTTGTGGATATGGCCAATTTCTTTCGTAATGGCTTGAAGCATTACACCGATGGTCAGCCAATGACGATCCCTCGGGAGGCTGCTGCAGAAATGCTCGACCGTACCATCGACAATTATTGGAAGCTCACTGGTCGCGAGACATCTCGTATTCGGCGGTTTATGGAGGAGGAGCACGGTGTGTAGCGGCATAACCCCCGCATGCACCGGACAAAAAGGTCCAAGGTCTCGATCGCAGTTCTCGCACCCACCACGTAACACCCGGCCGTTCGTCCACGAAACCCGCCCTACGGCTGCCCCACCATCACCTCGCTGATCTGCATGACCGGCTTCAGGTCGGTGTAGTTGGGAATGTCGGCCAGGATCTCCTTGGCGTGAGGACCAAATCCCGCCTGGAATGATTCCACGCTATCGCTGTAGATGTGGCACATGCCGACGTACGTCGGCGGCTCGCCCGGTGCGCCGCCCGCCAGCCCCTTATCGACCGTGTAGAAGAGGCACGCCGCGCCCATCCGGTTCTTGACCAGCGGCATGTGCTTGTCGCGGTAGTAGTCGTGGTCGAAACGGGCGCCCGGCTTGTGGGGGTACATCACGCTGACCTTGATCATTGCGGTCTCCTCGGGTGTTGTTATCCGGGTCGATGTTCGACCCGGTCAGTTTGGTCGTCGCCACCATAGCGCAACTTCGACGAGCACCGCCACTTCGCCGCGACGGTCGACCACGCGATCCGTATTCGAGCGGACATCCACCGATGCACTATTTGGGTTGCGCGATTTTCGTGGTCTATGCTCCGATCGACGACCCGCGCCACTACGACGAACCCATTCGGCGCAAGGGTTGGACAGGGAGGTCCGTGTTCTGACAGGGCCTCGCGGAACCGTCACCCCCGGGAACGCGTCACCTGACTTCTATCGTCGCCCTCATTCCGGCCTCCGAGTGCGTACGGGTCGACATGACGTCCTCGAACTTTCCCGTACGCACGGGCAGGAACCACCACTCCGCGACGCTCCCCGGCTTCAACTCCAGGCGGCGCACCGGCCCGTAGACTTCGGCCAGCACCTTCCCGTCGCCGCCGAGGACGGAGACCTTGCGCGAGTAGACGGCATCGGCCAGCCCTTGCGAACCGAAGTAGTAGGCATTCGGACTGGGGTTCTCCAGACGCAACTGGTACAGCTTGCCGGTCTCCAGAATCAGCGCGTCCGGCGTGAACCGGTGTTCGCCGCCGGGCGACCCGAGCACCATCGTCAGCGGCGTCGGTTCCTGCCGGGTGAGATCGCCCGCGGCGCTGACGGCGCCTGCAACCAACATCAACAGGGGGCTTATCCAGATCGCCTTCATGTTCGTCTCCTCGTGGTCGCACTACGTTCTCGTCGATTCGACGTACTGACCGCACCGGATTCGTTCTGGTTCATCTTCTTCCCGCACGGATTGATACATCGTCGGGCAGTCGTCGCGGCGGCCGAGGTCTACCAACAGTTCCCGATGGCACAGGAGCTGTGCCGCGTGGAGGTGACGAAGCCGGATCCCACGGCGCTACCGTCCAGCCCGCAGGTCAGCACGGAGCCTCTCGATTACAAAAAAATCAGCGGCTGCGCCGAGCGCGCGCAGCGCATCTAGGATCTCGACGCCGAGATCGAGCGCTTGTCCGCCCGCTATCGGGACCTGGAGGCTCAGCAAGGGCCCTTGCTGGATCGCCTCGGGGAGCTCACCCGCACACGCTGAACCCCTGAACCATCGAGGCGCAACCGATACACTATCCGTGATTCGCAACGTACTGGCGCACCGACGCCGGCTTCCGACAATTCATCCTCACGGCAGGAGTTGTACCCATGAATACCGCTTCTCTCCCCCGACTCACCCTGGAAAGCATCCGGGTCCGGGGCGTGGTCGTCCCGTTGCGGCGCCCCATCGTCGCAAAGGTCGGCGAGTTCCGCCAATGGCCATTCATCCTGATCGATGTGATGACGAAGGAAGGGGTGATCGGCCGCAGCTACCTGGAGCCCTACGTGGAGAAGTCGGTGAAGTACATCGCCCAGGCGATCACCGATCTCGCTGACGCGCTGAGGGGTAAGCCGCTCGCCCCGCTCGATGCCTACCGCGATGGCATGCGGGCGATGCACCTGGTCGGGCGGGAAGGCGTCTCGCTCATTGCGATCTCCGGCCTCGACATGGCCATCTGGGATGCGCTCGCCAAAGCGGCCAACGTACCGCTGGCCGTGCTGCTGGGCGGAACGACCGGACCAGTGCGCGCGTACAACACCAATGGGTTGTGGCTGATTCCGCTGGACCGCGTCGAGAAGGAGGCGGAAGAACTGGTCGCCCAGGGCGGTTTCAAGGCCATCAAGATCCGCCTCGGTCGCGACAAGCTCAAGGACGATCTCGCCGTCATCGCCGCGGTGCGGCGCGCGATCGGCGACGACGTCCAGCTCATGTGCGACTTCAACCAGGGGCTGAGTTTCGGCGAGGCGCTATTGCGGTTGCATGCGCTGGACGACCAGGGACTCTCCTGGTTCGAGGAGCCGATCGTCTACGACAACCTGGAAGGCTGCGCGCAGATCGCCCGCGAGATGAAGACCCCGGTGCAGATCGGCGAAAACATCTATGGTCCGCGGGAGTTCCTCAAGGCGGTGAACGCGCATGCGGCTGACCTGTACATGCCTGACCTCATGCGCATCGGCGGTGTCACCGGGTGGATGCGCTCGGCCGCCATCGCCGGCGCGGCAGGCCTGCCCTTGTCGAACCACCTGTATCCGATGATCTCGACGCATCTGCTGCGCGTCAGCGAAACCGCGGACTGGCTCGAGTGGAGCGACTGGGCGGAGCCGATTCTCGCCAATCCGTTGCCGGTGAAGGATGGGTTCGCGATGGTGCCCGATGTGGCCGGTGTCGGGCTCGAATGGAACGAGGACGCGGTGAAGCGGTTGGCGATCTGATGACGAGGCGGCTACGAACATGTTCAATCTGAGACCTTTACTTCTTTTGCTTGCGCTTGCCGCCCCCTTGTGCGGCCATGCGGGTGCCGGGACCGATCTCGAGGCAAGGCAGATCGAGACGACGCTCGGTCGCCTCCAGCGGGAGCAAGAAAGCGTTTACCAACAGTTTCAGATGGCGCAGGAGATGCGGCGGGTCGAGTTGGCGAAGCCTGATCCTGCTGCGCTCCCACCGAACGTGGAGATCAGCCCGCCGCCGCTCGACTACAACGAACTGCAGCGCCTGCGCGAGGCACACCAGCAGCGCATCCAGGATCTCGGCGCCGAGATCGAGCGCCTGTACGCCCGCCATCAAGAGATCGAAGCGCAAAAAGCACCCTTGCTGCAGCGCCTCGGTGAAATAACGCGCGCGCATTGACGCGACTGCGCCACAACAACGAGGAGACGCACGATGAAAAAGTCGTTCTTGCTGCTGGGTCTATGCATGATGTCCACGGTCGGATCCATCAACGCCGCCGACAGCGACAAGGCCGGGATCATGATTCCGGCCAACGCCATGGACTGGAAGGAACTGAATCCGGCCTGGCCCGTGACGATGGTTCCGCTGTGGGGTGACCGCAGCAAAGGTGAGTACGCGATGCTCCTCAAACTGCCGGCAGGCTTCGTCGCGCCGATCCATGCTCACACCGGCGATTACTACGGCATCAATCTCACGGGAACCTGGCGCCACTCCTTCGAGGGCGGCGAGGAGAAGGATCTGCCGCCGGGTTCCTACGTGTTTCAGCCTGGATTGGGCTTCCATGGAGACGCCTGCGTCGGGCCCGAAGACTGCGTCCTGTTCCTCCACCAGCATGTGAAGGGCGACTTCATTCCGAAGCCGTAGAGACTCGTTGCGCCGGATCTCGACAACCAAGTGGCGGTCCGGTGAGGCGCGCGAGCCCGCCACCGGCACCCGCGCTCGTCACATCACCGCGGCGCCGTGAGTACCCTGCCGCCTTCGAAAGTGATGGATCGCGGTTCCCATCGCAGGAGGACCTCGCTCTCCGCCAAGGCGACGTACTCCTTTGCCTGATCGCCCGGCCGCTTCGTGACGTCACCGCAGCGCAATTCGAGAGATTGTCCGCCCTGGATGGACAGGCTGCGATCGATGAAGCAACTATCGATGCCCATGAGTGATTCGGGATCGGAGGGCGATCGCACCGAGACCGAACCGGTCACATGGGTGATGGTCTGTGCCGTATTGTTCCTGAGGCGGTAGGTGGTCACGAGCGTGGGGGCATCGTGGATCGCCTCGCCCGGAGAGGGCCGACGCCCGAAGGCTTCGTCCGCCGTCGTGATCTCCTTCTTGACGACCTCGATGGCCAGCGCTTCGCGCAATGGCTCGAGCGTAGCTTCGCGGGCCGCGCGGAAATCGGCAACCCTGGCCTCTTCCGCTCCGTTCGTGACGACGAACTCCCGTTGCAGTTTGATGGCTTCGGCAAAGGTGCGCGCCGTCAGCGGCGCACTCGGGTCCGCGAGATTCGCGGGCAGGACGTCACCGTTGCTGCGCTTCAGGTAGTCCAGCACCAGTTGGCGCTCTTCGGCAGGCAGTTGGTCCAGTTGCGGCTGGACCTTGGGGATGTCGGCAAGGTTCAGCGGCAGCCGGGTCGTGTGCGGGTCGGGCGAACAGGCGCCAATGCCACCCACGAGCACAGCGGCCATTGCGATTGTGCGGAGCGTGTCGAATGTCGTCATCATCTCGTCCGGAGCGGGGCCAAGAAGATCTGCCCGACGCGGCACCATTGCTCGCGCCAGGGTATTTTCGGCACGCGAGATCCGGTTCTTTAGCGCACCCGTCGACACGCGGAATGCCGCGACACCGGGTCGCGGCAGGGCCGGGATCACGATTCCGGCCCTGGACCTCCTTCGTCAGTTCAACCCCATGCAGCTCGCGTAGTAGCTGACCGTCCCCGACCAGTCAGAAAAGATGCCCAGGACACCCACCTGCCGGGCCAGAACGTCCAGCGTGGTCATGATGTCACCGTCGTTCTTTAGCGCGTCCAGCGTCGTCTGATAGTAGTAGGAAGGTGCCGCCGTGCCCTTGGTGGGCAACACGTCCTCGACGATGCGACCGGAACGTTCGATGGTCCAGGTGATGATGTCGAGGCCGGCCGCCTTCGCGTCCTTCGCATACTGCGAGGGCACGATCTTGCCGGTGTTCGGGTCCACGGCGAGCAGGACCCACATGGGCGGCGCGACGATCTTGATGCCCTGGGCGGCGTAGCCCCTCAGCTCGGCGGCAGTGGGCACATCGGCGGGCACGTTGGCATCGTCGAGATACACGGCCTGCTGGCCGAAGCGCGGCTCGTTCCTGATCCAGTACAACACGTCATCCTTGTTGAACGACTGCGCCCAGACCTTGCGCGGGTGGATCCCGGCGGCCTTGTAGTCGTCGATCATCGCCTGAGCGTAGTTGGCCTGGCTGCCGAACACCGCTTCCACCTGCAGGTTGGCGGCACGGTTCGGGCCTTTGAGTTCCGGTGTGTACTTGCCGCCGAGTTCCTTGATGAGTTCGATGCTTTCCCTGTGCGTGAGCAAAGTGCCGCCGGTCGCGTAGAGGTCGGTCCGCCAGTTCGCCGTGCCGCCCTGATACTCCTGCGGCGTCTTCGCGTTCGGGTTGGACGCATCCATCTTGCCCACCAGGGACTTGTACTCGTCGATGCGCAGGTCGCTCGTGCAGCACAGTGCCGTGGCCGCCTTGACACGCGTGCCATTGCCGTCGAACTCCGCCGGTTCGAATGGCCTGGTGCACTTGGCGGCGAGTGGCGACACCAGGATGTTGGTGGTCGTATGCAGATCGCACTGATCATGACGGCAAACCAGCTTGCCGTCACGCGTGAACGTCACGTCGCACTCGAGGATGCCTGCCCCCATCCGTGCACCGGCCTCGTGGCTTTCCTTGGTGTGCTCGGGGAACTGCAGCGGCGCGCCGCCGCGGTGGCCGATCGAGAAGTCGGTCTTGTAGAACGGCCCGGCGCTGCAGCTCTCCAGCTTCCGCTTGAGCGGGCTGGGGGTCATCTTGTCGATCAGATAGTACGGACGCGGGCCGACCTGCACGCCGGTACGCTTGCCATCGTCACGGTCCCAGCGGTCGTCTCCGGCGTTCGACGCGAGCGGCGCGAGACAAGCGCCGAACAATGCAATCACGCATGCAATCCTGGTCCCCAGCATTTTCGATCTCCTGTGTTGGCATGGACCGATCGCGTCCATTCCAGGGGTCGCGTCGGGCTCCCCACAAGCTAACCAGTTGAAGTGTCGCGCACGTTTACCCGGCGTGACCGATTTGTGCACGGGGGATGCAGAAAGGAGTACACCCCAGCGCGCGAGCGGCAACACATTTGGGTGTTTACACAGGATTAATGGTTCATGTATAAACCTTTACTCATAGACATCCATCGCGACCGATACCGGCATGGGCGTTGCGCAGGAACCCCAGCTTCAAGCAACGGCACCCGCCCCTGGCGACCGTTCCAGCTCGTCGACAGAAGGCGTGCACGACCTGCGCGACTTCGCCCTGCAGAGCGGCGAGGTCATGCCCTCCTTGCGCATAGCGTGGAAGAGCTTCGGCAGGCTGAACGCCTCCGCCTCCAACGTCATCGTCTACCCGACGTCCTTCGGCGCGAAGGACGAAGACATCGAATGGCTGGTGCACGAACAGGTGCTGGACCCGGCGCGTTACTTCGTCGTCATCCTCAACCTCACGGGGAACGGCAAATCATCGTCGCCGAGTCAGGTTCCAGGACCGACGAGCTTCCCCGCGATCTCGGTCTACGACAATGTCTACGCGCAGCGGCTGACGCTGGAAGCAGTTTTCGGCATCCGCGAGATCGAGATGGTGTACGGCTGGTCGATGGGCGGGATGCAGGCATATCACTGGGCGAGCGCGTTTCCCGACGTCGTGCGCCGTATCGCCGTCGTGTGCGGATCGGCCCGCTGCGCCACCCACAACTACGTGTTCCTGGAGGGCGTGAAGGCCGCGCTTCAGGCGGATCCGGATTTCCGCGATGGCTGGTTCCACGGCCCCGCCCGTCGCGGTTTGGCGGCCATGGCCCGGGTGTACGCAGGTTGGGCGCTGTCGCAGGCTTGGTATCGGGAGCAGAAGTGGATCGAGGGCGGCTACTCGTCGCTGGAGGATTTCCTGCAGCGCTCCTGGGTGGAACCGTTCTCGCAACGCAATCCGAACAATGTGTGTGCGCAGATCCGCACGTGGCAGGAGGCGGATGTGGGTCGTCATCCGGCGTACGGCGGCAATTGGCAGGCGGCGCTGCTGGACATCCAAGCGTCCGTGCTGTTGATGCCGAGCGAGACCGATCTCTATTTTCGCGTGCGCGATAACGAGATCGAGGCGGAGCATCTGCGCAATGTGGTGATGGCGCCGATTCCATCCATCTGGGGGCATCGGGCGGGGAATCCGCGGCATGGTGGGGCGGATCTCGCGTTCGTGCGGGCGGCGGTGGCTCGGCATTTGGGGATGGGGTGAGGCAAAGATGAGCGCTGGTTTGTTGGTCGCGCGACGATGGGATATTGCTGGCCCCCACCCTAACCCTCCCCCGGCTGCGCCGGGGGAGGGGATGTACACCATATGTACACCCCTTCCCCCACCTCTGGTGGGGGAAGGTTGGGATGGGGGCCAACCGCCTCGCAATCGAACAAGCGTGCCACACACGCCGCAGCACCGCAGTCCACGGAGGAACACCAACATGACAACCACAATTCCAGGCACGAACATCATCGCGAAGAGCAGCCCGCGAATACCGATCATGCGCGGCCGCTCGGCAAGCATCTCCACAGCTGCCAACGCGCTGCTGCGCGGCGATGGAACTTCGATCAACCCGTTCGAACTCACGGTCGAGCGGCTCGGCTCGTCGATCAAGATGGGCCTCTTCGCGCCCGGCGACCAACTTCTGCCGGAACGGGAGCTGGCCGCGTTGATGGGCGTGAGCCGTCTCACGTTGCGCGCGGCGTTGCGGGCGTTGGAACAAGCCGGCTTCGTCACGGTACAGCGCGGTCGCTACGGCGGCACGTTCGTGGCGGAATCGGTACCCAAGCCGGACAAGCAGCGGCGGATGAAGGCCGCCCTCAACATCGCGCCCGATGTGCTGGAGGACTGGATCTCGCAGCGGCATGTGCTCGAAGTAGGCGTGGCGGAGCTCGCCGCACAGAAGGCGAGCGAATCCCAGATCCAGGCACTGGTGGACCTCAACGCCGAGATGAAGAGCTTCGAGCACGACCTCAATCGCTACCGGCCGCTCGATACGATGTTCCATTTGGGGCTCGCACGCGCGACGGGCTCCGGCGGACTGGAGACGTGGGTCGCGCAGACGCACGCCCGCCTGTCGGAGCTGATGCGCTTCATCCCCTCCACCAAGGGTGCCCTCTCGCACTCCACGGACTATCACGCGCAGATTCTCGATGCGATCGCCAAGCGGGACGCCGAGGAAGCACGCCACGTGATGGCACAGCACGTCGAGGCCACCAACAGCATGTTGCGCGGCCTGCTGCCGCAACGAACGTCGCGACCTGCGGCACGGCGCAAATGATCACCAATCCATTCCTTCATCACTGACCACCGGACCTCACCATGAATGCTCGCCACGACCCCATCGCGACCCCGCAAGTGCAGGAATTGAAGGAGGCGGGCGTCAAGTACGTGCTCGCGAGCTTCGTGGACCTGCACGGCAACAACAAGGCCAAGGCGGTGCCGCTCACGCACTTCGGCCAGATGGTCGCGGGCTCCGAGCTCTTCACCGGGGCGGCGCTCGACGGCGTGCCGCAGGAGGTGAACGACGAGGAAGTCTCGGCTCACCCCGATATCGACAGCATGATGATCTGCCCGTGGAACCGGGAGCTTGCATGGGCGCCGAGCGATCTGTACCTCGAAGGCAAACCGTTCGAGGCATGTTCGCGCGGCATCCTCAAGAAAGTGCAGGCGCAAGCTGCGGCGATGGGCTACAAGATGATGCTCGGCATCGAACCCGAGTTCTTCATCCTGAAGCACGACGAGACCGGCGCCGTCGTTCCGGTGAGCGAACGCGACGTGCTCGACAAGCCCTGCTACGACGTGAAGGGTCTGCTCGACAGCTACTCGTTCGTGGACGAAGTCGTGTCGGCCATGAACGATCTCGGGTGGGACGTCTACTCGTTCGATCATGAGGATGCGAACGGTCAGTTCGAGATCGACTTCATGTACGCCGATGCGCTCGCCATGGCCGACCGCATCACCTTCCTGCACTTGATGATCGGCGAGATGGCGCGCAAGCGTGGCTGGTTCGCGAGCTTCATGCCGAAACCGTTCCACGATCGCACCGGCAGCGGCGCGCATTTCAACATGTCGCTGGCGGACCTGGCCGGCAGCACCAACCTGTTCGCGACACAGAACGACCCACGCGGCTGCGGGCTCTCGAAGCTCGGCTACCAGTTCGTGGCCGGCGTGCTGCGCCATGCGCCGGCGATCTGCGCCGTCATCGCGCCCACGGTCAACAGCTACAAGCGGCTGGTGCGGCGCGGCTCCATGTCGGGCTTCACCTGGGCGCCGGTATTCGTGTGCTACGGCAACAACAACCGCACCAACATGCTCCGCATCCCGCTCGCGGGCGGCCGGGTCGAATGCCGTGCCGCGGACAGCTCCTGCAACGTCTATCTCGGTGCGGCGCTGATGCTGGCAGCAGGGTTGGAAGGCATTCGCGAAGGCCTCGATCCGGGCGAGCCGCATGCCGAGAACATGTACCTCTATTCCGACGCGGAGCTGGCCGCGAAGGGCATCAGCTGGTTGCCGCGCAGCCTTGGCGAGGCCATCGACGCCTTCGAAGCCGATGCGCTCGCCAAGTCGGTGTTCGGACCGGTGATGTTCAAGTCGTTCATCGACTACAAACGCGCCGAATGGCATTCGTTCCAGACCGCCGTGACGGATTGGGAACGCAATCGCTATCTGAAGCATTTCTGAGTCCGACCCGGTCGGTTCGCATCCAGGAGAAGCCCATGCTTGCAGCGAAGGAAACACGAAGGACCGTCGGCGACCTCGAGGCGCTGTTGAAGGAAGTGGCGCGCATCGGCGCTCTACCGCTCGAACGCGCCGAGACCTTGCCGCCCGGGGCGTACACGAGCCAGGACTTCTTCCAACTCGAAGTGGATCGCGTGTTCAAACCCGGCTGGATGTGCGTGGCCCACGTCTCGCAATTGCCGAACAAGGGCGACTACCTCTCGCTCAATTGGCTCGGCGAACTGATGGTGGTGGTCAACGACGGCGCACACATCCGCGTGCTGTCGCGGGTGTGTCTGCACCGCTGGGCGCCCATCTGCGAAGGCAAGGGCAACGCCGGCAGCTTCGTGTGCCCGTTCCACAAATGGTCCTACACGCTCGAAGGTCGTCTGATCGGCGCGCCGCTGATGGACCAGGCCGAGTCGTTCGATCCGGATAGCTGCACGCTGCCGGAGTTCCGGTCCGAAGTGGTGGACGGCTTCGTGTTCGTCAACCTGGACAACAGCGCCGAGCCGCTGAAGCCGACCATCGGCGAGATGTCCGAAGCGCTCGCCAACTATCAGCTCGATCGCCTCGTGGTGGGATCGGTGCTCGAGTACGAGTGCAAGTTCAACTGGAAGATCATGGTGGAGACCTTCATGGAGTGCTACCACCACATCGGACCGCACGTGGATACGTTCGAGCCCGACTTCCCGGCGAAGATCAGCTATGTGGAGGACTCGCGCCTCGCGTGGACACGCGGGTTTGGCGTCGCCCGACCGGAGGTGGTTCCCGGCGTGTGGGAAGTGGGCCTGCCGCGCTTTCCCAAGGTGAATGCGAAGGAGTGCGAAGCCTTCGGTCTGTATCTTGTCTACCCGTTCCTCATGCTCGCCACGTTCCCGGATCGCGTCGTGTGGTTCCAGGCGCAACCCGTCGGCCCGGACGTGACCCTGCTGCGTTGCCACCAGATGCTGCAGCCGGAGACCAAGGCGCTGCCGGATTTCCCGAGGATGATGGAGATTCAGGACAAGACCTTCGACGTGATCAACCTGGAGGACATCTCCGTCAACGCGAAGCAGCAGATCGGCGCCAAGTCCGGTTTCGTCAAATCGGGGCGTCTGAGCCATCTCGAGAAGGCGATCTGGCAGCTCAATCAATACGTCGCGCACGCGATCGTCGGCACCGATCGCACGCTGCTGCATCGCTGAACGATGGGTTGCCGGTTCGTATTCGACGACGGCGAGACGTTCGACACCGTTCCGGCCTCCGGCGAGTCGCTGCTGGCGACCGCCGAGCGCCACAGTGTTTCCTTGCTGGTGGACTGCCGGGAGGGCACCTGCCTGTCGTGCCGGGGACGATTGATCAACGGTCGGGTCCGCTATGCCGAGCGGCACGAGCGTACGTTGCGCCTGGCTCCACTCGCGGCTGACGAGGTCCTCTGCTGCATCGGCGAACCAGCCTCGGACGACGTCGAGATCGTCTTCGGCTATCCCCGCGCTGCGGTCCGCCCGGCGCGGAAGATGGTTCTGGAGATCCTCGAGGTGGCGCCGCTCTCGGAAAAGGTGATGGCCCTGCGCGGCGCCATCCGCGGCCGGTTCAAACTCGTCTTCATGCCCGGTCAATACCTCGAAGTGCAGGTGCCGGACAACGGCAGCCGGCGCAGCTATTCGATGGCGAATGCGTCTTCCACGCCGAACGAAGTTGAACTGCACGTGCGCATCATCCCCGGCGGCGCGATGAGCGACTACCTCCAGCACCGTGCCAAGCCGGGTGATCTGCTCGACGTGCGCGGACCGCTCGGCGTCTTCTACCTGCGGCGCCGTCCCGCTGCTCGCGTATTCGTGACCGGCGGCACCGGCCTGGCACCGGTCGTGGCGATGCTGCGTGACCTGGTGGCGTGGGGCGAGGTGGATAGCCCCGTCTCCGTCCTGCACGGGGTGACCACTCGCGGCGATCTCTACGGGCTCGATGAAGTGCAAGCCCTGCTGGCGAACTTCACCGACAGACGAATTGCCGTAGCGATGCAGGAAGCGGACAACACCTGGGTCGGCGTACGCGGGCGCGTGACCGACTTGCCGCTCGCCGGCGAGCTCACCCGTTTCAGGGACGATGTGGATGTCTACCTGTGCGGTCCGCCGCCGATGATCCAGGCGGTACGACAGGTGACGGATCAGGCCGGCATTCCACCGCATCGCGTGTTCGCGGAAGCATTCTCGGCTGCACCGGCCTCGGCCACCACCAAAGTCTGACGAAAGGGTTACATGGATCTCGAACTCAAGGGCCTGCGCGCGCTCGTGACCGGGGGCACCAAGGGCATCGGTCGCGGTATCGCCGATACGCTGGCGGCCGAGGGCGCGGACGTCGCCATCTGCGCCCGCAATGCTGGCGAAGTGACTGCGGCCGTGAAGGCGCTGAGCGCGACCGGGGTTCGAAGCTTCGGGAAAGCCCTCGACGTCGCCGATGCCGCAGCCCTCAAGACCTGGGTGGACGAGTCCGCTGCCGCGCTCGGCGGCATCGACATCATCGTCGCCAACGTCAGCGCTCTCGCGCTCGACAACGACGAGGCCGCGTGGAGGATCGGCTTCGACGTCGACCTGATGGGCACCGTACGTCTCGTCGATGCAGCCCTGCCCTATCTCGAGAAGAGTTCCCGGCCCGCCATCGTCACCATCGCCAGCATCTCGGCGCGCGACATCGATTTCACCGCCGGTCCATACGGGGCCTTCAAGGCCGCGATCGTGCACTACACCCATGGCCTTGCGTTCCGCCTTGGCGCGAAACGCATTCGCGCCAACTCCGTTTCACCGGGCGACACCTACTTCGAAGGCGGTGTGTGGGAGAAGATCCGCGCGGAAGATCCGAAGACCTACGAAGCTTCCATCACTGCCTGCCCGCTCGGTCGCATGGGCACGCCGCTCGAGATGGGCAAGGCCGTGGCGTTTCTGGCGAGCCCGGCCGCAAGTTTCGTCAACGGCGCGAATCTGGTGGTGGACGGGGCGCTCACGAGCGGCGTGCAGTTGTAGCATCCGCGCGAGGCACATTCCGCTGACCGTGGCAACGTACTTGTTCCCACTGGAAGAACCGACACATGGCACCGCCCCGCCGCACCGCTGCTGCGGCCGGCTCATCGACGGCTGTGATCCTGCGACCCGCCGTGCCGGCCGACGTCGCGTTGCTGCGCCACTGGGACACCCAGCCGCACGTCCTGGCGTCCGACCCCAACGATGACTGGGAGTGGGAAACGGAGCTCGGTCAGTCGCCCGACTGGCGCGAGCAGTTCATCGCCGAAGTCGGTGCCCGTGCCGTCGGCTTCGTGCAGATCATCGATCCGGCACGCGAGGACAGTCACTACTGGGGCGACGTCCCGCCGGATCTGCGAGCGGTCGATCTGTGGATCGGCGAAGCGGACGACCTGGGCCAGGGCTACGGCTCGCAGATGATGCAGCTGGCACTCGATCGCTGCTTCGCGGTGCCCACGGTGACGGCCGTTCTGATCGATCCGCTGGCGAGCAACGTCCGAGCGCATCGGTTCTACGAGCGGTTCGAGTTTCGCTTGCTCGAGCGCCGCCGCTTCGGCACGGACGAGTGTTTCGTCTACCGCCTGGATCGTGCCGGCTGGTTGACGCGGCAAAGCGCCCAACCGGGTCGGCGCTGAGTCGCCTCCGGCTCCGGCCTCGCTACCCGTGCAGCGCGACCGAATCATCCGGCGCTTCGCGACGATCGTTCATGCCGTAGTCGCGAATGACGCTGGCGACGCGCAAACGATAGTCGGCGAAGATCGACTTGCGACTCATGCCCTGGACGCGCCGATGCTCCTCGAGATTGCGCCACTGGTGCACAGCCTCCTCGTCGCGCCAGAAGGACATGGACAGGATCTTGCCCGGTTGCGTCAGGCTCTCGAAGCGCTCGATCGAGATGAACCCGTCGACCTGGGCAAGCAGCGGGCGCAGATGCGCCGCGGAATCCAGATACGCATGGCGCCGATCGGGCTGCGGCAACGACTCGAAGATGACGACGATCACGTTCTGACTCCGGATGCATGGAGGGCGGTACGATACCGCAGGATCTCCCGATCGAGACGACTCATGGACCGGCGCATCGTCGGGTTTCACCAGGATGACGAACTGCATTGGGTCGCAGAGCTGGAATGCGGCCACGGACAGCACGTCCGTCACGATCCGCCATGGATCAGTCGCCCCTGGGTCACCAGCGCCAAGGGCCGCCAGGCCATGCTGGGGCGGGTGCTGGCCTGCAAACGGTGCGACGACCCGCCAACCCCGGACGAGTGACCGGTTTCTTGCGACAATGGACCATCCGATCGCAGGAACTCCCATGGCCGCGCTGCACCCGTTCCACCTCGCCTTCCCCGTCACGTCCCTCGACCAGGCCCGCACCTTCTATGGCGGGTTGCTGGGCTGTCCTGAAGGGCGCTCGTCGGATGAATGGGTGGATTTCGACCTATACGGCCACCAGATCGTCGCGCACCTGTCGCCCGATGAAGCGGGCCACCGGCAGACCAACGCGGTGGATGGTGACAACGTGCCGGTACGTCACTTCGGCGTGGTGCTGTCGATGCAGGAATGGGACACCCTGGCGGCGAAGCTCAAAGCCGCGCACACGCGGTTCGTCATCGAGCCGCACATCCGCTTCAAGGGGCAGGTGGGCGAGCAGGCCACCATGTTCTTTCTCGATCCATGCGGCAATGCGCTCGAGTTCAAGGCGTTCGCCGATCCCTCGAAGCTGTTCGCGAAATAGCACGCATGGCCTCTGACGTCGGACACACGCGCGCAATCCTGATCGCCGTCGCGACGCTCCTGATCGCACTGGCATCCGGCCCCTCGCTCGCCGCCGATGCGGATGCGATCGCTTCCGCCGACCCGACGTCGATGGCCGTCCCGTCAAACCTGCTCGCGGAGCTGGAGACGTTCCTGCGCCAGCGCAGGATTGCCACCGAGAATCTGACAGCCGACCAGATGGTCGCGGTGATGATCGACTGGTATCGCTTCGCTTCCGCCCGCGCGGTCGACGGAAATGCGGTGAGCGACACGTTGCAGTACCGCTACGGCGGCTGGTCCGAAGGCTGCGCGACCGGCTTCAAGCTGAGCCTGCTGCGCCGGGCAGGCGCAGGCGCCGACCGCGTCGCGGGCATCACGCTCCTGTTCGAACCGAGCAGCAAGTCGGAGATTGCCGCATTCTCGACCACGTCGGCGGACTGGCCTTCCATCGATAGTTTCCTGGAGGCGGTCCAGAGTTCACCGGCGTTTCGCCAGTTCGCTTCCGCCAAGCCCATGGGGGTCATGCTGGAGCGCGGCGGGCTGCGGTAGGCGCGCCAGACAACAACCGCCCCCATCCCAGCCTTCCCCCACCGAAGGTGGGGGAAGGAGCCTAGACTCCCTCCCCCGGCAAAGCCGGGAGAGGGCGCAGTACACCCCTTCCCCCGCGATATGCGGGGGAAGGTTGGGATGGGGCCTCCATCTGCGACGACGCCCCGCTGCAGCAACGAAGCGCTGGCGGGTGACAGCAGTGAGAACCCACGCCAAACCTACGACACGGTCGTGACGCCGCCCCAACCCTACTTCACGAAAATCCCGCCACCGGGTGCGGCACATAGGGCTCTTCCAGAGCAGTGACTTCCTCGGCAGTCAATTCGACCGCCATCGCCTTCACGGCGTCCTCGATATGCCGGATCTTGGTGGCGCCGACGATCGGCGCCGTGATCCCCGGCTTCTGCAGCAACCACGCGAGTGCGATCTGTGCCATGGGCACACCGCGCTTGCCGGCAACTTCTGCAACGCGATTCACCACACGGCTGTCAGCGTCGTCGAAACCCTTGTACAGCTTCTTGCCGAATTCGTCGGTCTCGGTGCGCGCCGTGGCTTCGCCCCAGGGCCGTGTCAGCTTGCCGCGTGCCAGCGGGCTCCATGGCAGCACGCCGATGCCTTCCGCGCGGCACAAGGGCAGCATCTCGCGCTCCTCCTCGCGATGCATCAAATTGACGTGGTTCTGCATGGTCACGAAACGCGTCCAGCCGTGCCGCGCGGAGGTGTGGAGCATGGTCGCGAACTGCCAGGCGTACATGGACGAGGCCCCGATGTAACGCGCCTTGCCGGTCTTGACCACGTCTTGCAGCGCCTCGAGCGTTTCCTCGATGGGCACAGTCGGGTCGAAACGGTGGATCTGGTACAGGTCGACGTAGTCGGTGCCGAGGCGGCGCAGGCTGTGGTCGATCTCGGCCAGGATGGCCCGCCGCGACAACCCCTGCCCGTTCGGACCCGGACGCATGCGACCGTGGACCTTGGTCGCGATCACCACTTCCTCGCGCTTCGCAAGATCCTTGAGCGCCCGCCCGACGATCTCTTCGCTGGTGCCGTCGGAGTAGACGTTGGCGGTATCGAAGAAGTTGATGCCGGCCTCGAGCGCCTGCTTGATGAAGGGGCGGCTGTCCTCTTCCTTCAGGGTCCAGGGGTGCGGCCCGCGATCCGGGATGCCATAGCTCATGCAGCCCAGGCAGATCCGGGAGACCTCCAGTCCGGTCGAACCGAGTTTCACGTACTCCATTGCTGCTCCTTCGGTGAGTGCTGCAGGATCGCTACTTTAGATCAACGCATTCTCGATCCGCACCGTGTTCGTGACGCACTGAGATTTCGCCGCGCGCTGCGAAGTTGCGGCGCCCCGCGCATCGGCTTACCCTCTTGCTCACGCCGGTCTCGGGGGGCCGAAGTTCCATCCATCGCCAGGGGGTCACCATGGCTGCTGGTAGCGCAGGCCTCTTTACGCCCATCCGCATCGGCACGCTCGAGCTGCCGGGACGCCTCTTCAAGACCGCCACGGCGGAGACGCGGGCCACCAACGACGGATTCATCACCCAGGATGTGATCGACTTCTACCTGCCGATCGCCCGGGGCGGTGCGCCGCTCATCATTACCGGCAACATCTACATCAGCCTCGAGGCGAAATCGGCGCCGCGCCAAGTGGGCGCGGATCACGACGACAAGATCCCGGGTCTCACGCGGCTAGTGGACGCCGTCCACGCGCATGGAGCGAAGTTCATCGCGCAGCTCAATCATTGCGGCCGCCAGCTGGTGCCTCGCTTCGTCGGCTCGCCGGGCGCCGTGTCCGCGTCGGAGGTGAAGGAGCTCATGACCGGCACGCGCCCGCGCGCGCTGACCACCGCAGAGATCCAGCGCATCGTGGGGGAGTTTGCCGCTGCCGCCGAGCGCTGCAAGCGTGCCGGTTTCGACGGCGTGCAGATGCATTCTGCCAACGGCTATCTGCTGAGCCAGTTCCTCACGCCGTACACCAACCGCCGCACGGACGGATACGGCGGCTCGCTGGAGCAACGCACGCGTTTTTGCCGCGAAGTGCTGCGCGCCATCCGCGCACGCGTAGGGCCCGATTTTCCGATCATCATGAAGATGAACGGCTCCGATCAACTGGTGCTGCGCGACGGTTTGAAGACCGCGGAACTGGTGGAGGTGGCCGCGATCATGGAGCGCGAAGGGGTGGACGCGGTGGAGATCACCGTCGGGCACTACGAATCCGGTTTCTGCATGGCGCGAGGCCGATTCCAGATGTGCATGCGGAACATGGTCGACGGCGCGCTCAACTTCGTGCCGCCGATGCGGCGCTGGCTCTTCCGCACGTTCCGGCCGCTCATCGCTCTTGGTGCCAATCTGCTGTGGAGTCCGTACGAGGGCTTCAATCTCGATTACGCGCGCCGGTTCAAACAGCGTCTGAAGATCCCGGTCATCTGTGTGGGCGGGTTCCGCTCGCGAGTGGCCATGGAGGAAGCCCTCGCACAGGGCAGTTGTGACGCCGTTTCCGCAGGGCGGGCGTTCATCGCCGATCCCTATCTCTATCGCCATCTGCGCGACGGCGTGCCAGGGCCACGCTGCGTGGAGTGCAATGCGTGCATCGGCCACCTCGGATCGCAACCGGTCGAGTGCTATCACCCGATGGTGAGAATGGAGAAGGACGCGATGCTCGCGCGGGAGGGGTGAGGGGATATCGCTGGCCCCCATCCCGACCTTCCCCCGGCAAAGCCGGGGGAAGGAGCTGTAAACACCTCCCCGACTCGGTCGGGGAGGAAGCCGTACGCCCCTTCCCCCGCCAACGGTGGGGGAAGGCTGGGATGGGGGCGAGCTACCGCCCCTCGAGCCGCGACGTACCGATAAGCCCCGCCGCAATGCGCCCCACGGCGATGGCCGTCCACGACAGCAACCGATCGAACCACGGACGCCTGGCGAGCGACTCGGTCACGACGGGTTCGGCACCCTTCACCATGGCTGTTTCGAGTATCGACTGCAATTCGGCTGCGAAGCGCGAATCATCGACAACCACGTTGGCCTCGCGCGCCATCAGCAAACTCAAGGGGTCGATGTTCGAGGAACCGACGGTGGCCCAGTGCCCATCGATCACGGCGACCTTCGCGTGCAGCCACGTGGCGGTGTAGTCGTGCACCTCCATGCCGGCCGCCAGCAGGCGACCGTGCAAGGCGCGAATCGCGTAGTGCACCCAGAAGTACTCGCGCTTGCCTTGCAGCAGCAGCCGCACTTTCACGCCCCGTTGCGCTGCCACGCGCAGTTCGCGGCGGAACCGCCGGCCCGGAAGGAAGTACGCATTGGCGATGAGGATCTCGCGCTGGGCAGCTTCGATCGCTTCCAGATAGGCATCTTCGATTGTCCGGCGATTGCGCAGATTGTCGCGGACCAGGAATGCCGCACGCTGGCCCCCGGGATAGGCGGGCGGCGGCGGGCAGGCGTCCATGCGCGGCCCCACGCGCCGGCCGACCCGCGTCCACTCGACCAGCTTCCAGAGTCGACGCATCGCGGCGTGCATGTCGGTGACGATCGGACCTTCCACACGGACCGCAAAATCGAACCGCGGCGCGCCTTCGCCGGTTCCGTCGCGATCGTCGAGGATGTTGATGCCACCGCAGAAACCGATGCGCCGGTCGACGACGACGAGCTTTCGATGCATGCGCCGCAGTCGGTTGCGGCGGAACCGGCCCTTCGCAAGCTCGGGGCGGAAGACCAGGATCGACACCTTGTCTGCTTCGAGAATGTCGCGTAGCGGCTGCACGAGGTTCGACGCACCGAACCCATCCACCAGCAGTCGCACCGCCACACCTCGGCGCGCAGCGCGGGCGAGGCATTCAGCGATGCGCTGCCCCGTGAGATCGTTCTCGAAAATGTAGGTTTCGAGGTGAACTTCTTCGCGGGCCGCGTCGATGGCCGCTTCGAGCGCGGGGAAGTACTCGTCGCCGGTGGTCAGCAGCGTGATGCGGTTGCCTTCGACCCACTGCGTCATGCTTTGGTGAGCAGAGCCGAGAGACAGACGTGATCGGACAGCTTGGAGAACGACCGGCCGCGGTGTGCGTGCGCGATCTTCACGCGGAAGCCTCGGACGTAGATGCGATCGAGGTTCAGGATCGGCATGCGCGCCGGGTAACTCGCTGCCGGCCGACCATGCACCGCCTCGAACACCTCGGCCAGCTTGAGGTCGTGGGCGAGCCGATGACCGGCACGCCGTGTCCAGTCATTGAAATCGCCGGCCACGACCAGCGGCGCGCCCGGTGGCACCAGGCGATCGATGCGCTCCTTGAGACGTTCGACCTGGCGATGGCGCCACACGGCAAACAGACCCAGGTGCACGTTGATGCAATGCAATCGCTGCGACCAGCCGGGCACCTCGATCTCGCAGTGAAGCAGGCCGCGGCGCTCGAGCGTCGACATCGAGATGTCCTCGTTGTCCCAGTTGGCGATCGGAAACTTGGAGAGGATCGCGTTGCCGTGATGGCCGTGATCGTAGACCGCGTTGCGGCCGTACGCGAATTCCGGCCACAGCGTATCGGCGAGGAACTCGTATTGAGGAGCGGCAGGCCAATTGGCATGGCGCGCCGCGTGGTGCATGTGGAGCCCCTGCACTTCCTGCAGGAACACGAGGTCGGCACCAACCGCATGCAGCTTCTCGCGCAAGTCGTGCACGGTGAGCTGCCGCTGGAACTGCGAGAAGCCCTTGTGGATGTTGAAGGTGACGACGTGGAGGGTTTCCATGCGTCAGTTGTCGCGGAAAGCCAAGCGGAGGAAAGCTAGCTAGCGCTGCATCACGGCTGGAACTCGAAGTACCGCTCCAGGAGGTTCGAGTCATCGAAATGCCGCGCGGACACGGTGGCGCGTAGCGCCTGGTGCGGGCAGCGCGGCAGAGGCATTTCGATGGCAAGTGCTCGCAGCATCACGGCTGGAACTCGAAGTACCGCTCCAGGAGGTTCGAGTCATCGAAATGCCTGCGCCCCACAAACGCCGTTGCATGCCGTCCCCACTGCCGCATCGCACCCGGCTCCTTCACGCCCATTGGCCAGAAAAACCAGCGTTCGCCGCGCTCGGTCCCGGCGACGATGCCGTCTGGACGAAACAGGCTGCGGTGACTGCCATCGCGCAACTGGATCGATCGCAGGTCGGCATCGGCGGCGAACCCGAAGCCGATGCCCGGCGGATTGCCGTCGATCACGCTCACCCGCTGCAGGTAGTGGGTACGGGCCGCGATGCGCAAGGCGATGCGCTGGTTCGGGCCGACGTCCGGAAGCTGCTGAGGCACGAAGGCCCACTCATCGGTCGTGTCCGGTGCGGGCTTCATGCTTGCGCGCGGGGTCGGAAAGAACTGGTGATAGCAGCCGCACTGGTGGATCGAGTCGTAGATCAAGGGGCGGCCGTCAGGTCCGAGGGTGACACGCCAGATGATGCCGTCGAGCCGGCCGCCCAGCATGTCGGCCCGACTGGTCTTCGGGCGCGAGGGGAACCAGAAGCTGTAGACGAGTTGCGTCAACACCTGGTCGCCGACCATGGTGTGCGCCACTCGCGCGTAGGTGACGGGATGAGCGATGTCGACCAGCGGTGCGCCATCATCATCGAGGGCCGGGTTGCCGATCCGGTCGTGGTCGGTGACCGTCTCGATCTCCAGCACCGGCGCGTGACGTTGCAGTTCCCCCGACAGCGCCGGATCCACCCCGGGCAGGGAAGCGATCGACCCGCCGTGGGGAACATAGCGTTCCACGGGGCCACGCAGAGGCAGCTGGTCGAGCGGGGTCGAGAAGGTCTTCACGGTCTCGCGCTGGTACTTGCGCACGCCCGAAGCGAACGGGTACTTGGTGAGCGCGTACACGCCGGTCACCCGCTTCCAGGTCTGGTAGTCGTCCGGGACTTGCACGGTGGTCGGCGCGCTGCCGTCGGCGCGAGCGGCCGCGAGCAGGCGATCACCGCATGCATCGAGAGCAGCATCGAAGGGAACGTCGGGAAAAGCGACGTCCGCGCGGGCGATCAGAGGGACCTGCCGGTCGGCCGGGAGATTGGCGAGCTCGATCCGTCGCGCGTCTCGATCGAAGTCCCGCATCCGGCCGTACCACTCATCGGCGGACAGCCGGCCGGCCTGGGCCGCGGTGAATCGATCGGTACGGAGGTAGGGAAATCCGGGCACGGCATGGACGCCGCCATCCCGGACCTTGGCGGCATCGACCGCCTCGTCGGTCGCCGTAACCAGGCGCGCGCACGCGGCAATCTGCATATCGTGGTCGAGCGTGCGGGCCGGAAACGGGGCGGTGCGATAGGCCGGCGTGGCCGCACAAGCAGCCAGGATCAGCAACCCGGCCAGTGCAGCGACGGAGCGCAACGGACTCATGGCCGGGCGAGCGCCACGCGGCGCTGGATCTCTTTCACCATGGCCGTGAACTGGCGGCCGATCGCCCGCTTGACCGCCGCGGTCTCGACCAGGTCCGGCAGCCAGAATGCGGGCACGATGCGGCCTGTGTACGTGAATCGCAGCGTGCCCCCCTCGTTCTTGAGATCGTAGCGCCCGTCCATTTCCTTGAAGCTGCCGGCCACGGCCCGCGACGTCACCCATTCGTAAGGAAATTCGACGATTTCGAGCCGCACCTCGATCGACCGGCGCAGCAGGAACAGACTCGCCGCCCCCTTCTGCTCCACCAGGACGTTGTTGCCGTTGCGCATGATGACACGGCTTTCGGTCATGTCGGGAATGAAGCGCGTGAGCCCCTCATAGTCGGTGAGCACGGCCCAGGCCTGCTCGGGTGTGGCTTCCAGCTCATGGAATGCCTCGACGACCACTGCAGCGCCATCGCGGTGCGCCGTGATGGTCTGCCCTTGCACGGGCGGCGAAGCGCACAGTGCCGCCAGGCAGAGCCACGGGGAAAGGGTCAGCACAGCCGCTCGCTGCATCGCTCTTAGGACCACGATGCCGTGCCAGCGTTTAGCTGGGGGGGCCGGATTTCTCGGGAAGCTTGCGGATGGCGGCCGCGTTGCTCGAGGAGAAGCAACGCTCCGCCGCCTCCTCCCAAGGCAGCCAGACGTGGTTCAGGTGCTCGCGGGGCTCCAGCCGGACCGGCAGTCGGGCCGGCACTTCCAGGCCGAACACGTGCTCGGTATTGCGCGTCACTCCCGGCGCATAGCGCCATTGCCATTGCGGGTAGATGTCGTAGACGTTCTGGTAACGCCAGTCGGTGAGGCAATGCTGCGAAACATCGATGCCGGTTTCCTCCATGACCTCGCGCGCCGCGGTCGCCTCGAGCGGCTCGTCCTCGCTCTCGAGACTGCCGGTGACCGATTGCCAGAACCCGGGGTGATCCGCGCGCTCGATCAGGAGCACTTCGAGTTCGGGGGTATGGATGACCACGAGGACGGAGCGGGGGATCTTGTGGGGCATATCGAAACCACATCTTGAACCACGAAGGTCGCGAAGGACACGAAGGTCCACGAAGGAAATCTCTCCGGCGATCCATGCCAGGCACCGCCGAGACTGCCTTCGATCCTGTCGCCCTCCTTCGTGTTCCTTCGTGTCCTTCGCGTCCTTCGTGTTGAAAGCGGTTTGCCCTTTCCTACCGCACCTTGATGTGCAGTTCCCGTAGCTGCTTCTCGTCCACCGGGCTCGGCGCCTTCACCATCAGGTCCTGCGCCCGCTGCGTCTTGGGAAACGCGATCACGTCCCGGATCGACTCCGCCCCGGTCATCAGCGTGACCATCCGATCGAGGCCGAAAGCGATGCCGCCATGGGGCGGAGCGCCGTACTGGAGCGCATCGAGCAGGAAGCCGAATTTCTGTTGCGCCTCTTCCGGACCGATGTCGAGCGCGGTGAAGACTTTCGACTGGATCTCCTGCCGGTGAATACGGACCGAACCGCCGCCCATCTCCCAGCCGTTCAGCACCATGTCGTAGGCCTTCGCCGTGGCCTTGCCCGGATCGCTGTCGAGGAAATGCTCATGCCCGTCCTGCGGGCTGGTGAACGGGTGATGCAGTGCATCCCAGCGCTTCTCGTCCTCGTTCCATTCGAACATCGGGAAGTCGACGACCCACAGCGGCTTCCATTCCTTCACCGCGAGGCCGCGGTCGTGGCCAACTTTCGAGCGCAGCGCGCCGAGCGCATCGTTGACGACCTTGGCCTTGTCGGCGCCGAAGAAGATCAGGTCGCCGTTCTCCGCACCGGTTTCGCGCATGATGCGGGCGATCACCGGCTCGGTCAGGAATTTGAGGATGGGCGACTGCAAGCCTTCGACACCCTTGGTCCAGTCGTTGACCTTGATGTAGGCGAGCCCCTTCGCGCCGTAGATGGCGACGAACTGGGTGTAGTCGTCGATCTCCTTGCGCGACAGCGTGCCGCCACCGGGCACGCGCAACGCGGCGACGCGGCCGTTCGGCATGATCGCGGCCTCGCGGAACACCTTGAAGTCCACGTCGCGCATGACGTCGGTGAGTTCGGTCAGCACGAGCGGCACGCGCAGGTCGGGCTTGTCGGAACCGTACTTCGACATCGCCTCGGCGAAAGTGAGCCGAGGAAACGGATCCACGAGCTCGATGCCCATGGTTTCCTTGAAGATGGCGCGCACCATCTCTTCCATCAGCCCGGTGATCTCTGCCACGCCGAGGAAAGAGGTCTCGATGTCGATCTGCGTGAACTCGGGTTGCCGGTCGGCGCGCAAGTCTTCGTCGCGGAAGCACTTGGTGATCTGGTAGTAGCGGTCGAACCCCGACATCATCAGGAGTTGCTTGAAGAGCTGCGGCGATTGCGGCAGGGCGAAGAACTCGCCGTGGTGCACGCGCGAAGGCACGAGGTAGTCGCGCGCGCCTTCGGGCGTGGATTTGGTGAGCATCGGCGTTTCGACGTCGATGAAACCCTGCGAATCAAGATAGCGGCGCACGGCCATCGCAACCTTGTAGCGCAGCCGCAAGTTCTGCTGCATCGGCGGACGGCGCAGGTCGAGATAGCGATACTCGAGGCGGATGGTCTCGGAGATGTTCTCGTCGTCCATCTGGAACGGCGGCGTCAGCGCGGTGTTGAGAATCTCGATGCTCTTCGCGAGCACCTCGATTTCGCCGCTCTTCAGGTTGGCGTTGGTGGTGCCTTGCGGCCGCTCGCGCACCTTGCCTTCGACCTTGACCACGAACTCGCTGCGCACGCGATCGGCGGCGGCGAAGGTGTCGGGCGTATCGGGATCGATCACGACCTGGACCAGACCTTCGCGATCGCGCAGGTCGATGAAGATCACCCCGCCATGGTCGCGCCGCCGGTGCACCCACCCGCACAGGGTGACGGATTGTCCCAGATAGCTCTTGTCGATGAGTCCGCAGTAGTTGGTACGCATGAATACTCGATGGGTGGGATGGGTGTGGTTCAGGGCTTCGCCAGCGCGCGGCGCGGCGGCACCGGCGGTGGAGCGACGCCCATGGAAATGATGTACTTGAGAGCCTCGTCGACGCTCATGTCGAGCTCGATCACGTCCTTGCGCTGCAGGATCACGAAGTAGCCGCCGGTGGGGTTCGGCGTCGTGGGCACGTAGACGCTCACGTAGTCGCCTTCAAGGTGATTCACCACGTCGCCGCCCGGCGTGCCGGTAAGGAAGGCAATGGTCCACATACCTTCACGAGGCCATTCGACCAGCAGCGCCTTGCGGAAAGCCTCGCCCTTGGACGAGAACAGCGTGTCGGAGACCTGCTTCACGCTGTTGTAGATCGACTTCACCACCGGGATGCGGCCGAGTATCGACTCCCAGACATGCACCAGCCGCTGGCCGAGAATGTTGGCGCCGAACACGCCAGTCACCAGCACGATCAGCACCGTCAGCAACGCGCCGAGGCCCGGCACGTCGAAGCCCAGCCAGGCATGCGGCCGCCACGCGGCCGGCAACAGCAGCAGACTCTGGTCCATGGTGGTGACCAGGGCGTGCAGCACCCACAGGGTGATGCCGAGGGGTACCCAGATCAGCAGGCCGGTGATGAGGTAGCGTCGCATGGAAACAATTACGCGGAAGGTGTGGGGTCACACCCTCCGCGTTGGTGTCGTCGGTGTCGCGCCGAGGCGCGGGTCAGCAGACTTCAGTGACAGGCGCAGTTGCCGCCGCACGCAGTCGCGGGTGCTGCGTCGGCCTTGGGCTTGTCGCCGCTGCTTTCGGTCTTGGTCTCACCGCCACCCTCGGTCTTGGCCGCAGCCGGCTTGGAACCGCCCTTGAAGTCGGTCGCGTACCAGCCGCTGCCCTTCAACTGGAACCCGGCGGCGGAGATCAGCTTGGTCATGGTGGACTGACCGCAGGCCGGGCAGACCGCGATCGGAGCGTCGCTGATCTTCTGCAGGAACTCCTTCTCCTGCCCGCAACTGCCGCAGCGGTATTCGTAGATCGGCATGATATCTCCCGGAAAATGAAGCGGAATTATACCCATGGCGCCGGTGCGGCGCACTCGAGCGTCATTTTGGGACACCACCCCGGCAATCCAAGAGCCACGCACCGCTAAAATCCGGGGATGCTCAATACCACTCGCTGGCCCTACCCTCGCATCATCGCCCACCGCGGCGGCGGTACCGTCGCCCCCGAAAACACCCTGGTCGCCCTGCGGGTGGCGGCCTCCCTGGGGTTCGGCGGGGTCGAGTTCGACGTCAAACTGGCCCGCTTCGGGGTCCCGGTGCTGATGCACGACGACACCCTGGACCGGACGACCGATGGCCGTGGCCCGGTGGTCGAGCGCGACGCAGCCGAGTTGCGGGGGCTCGACGCGGGCATCTGGTTCGCCAACGAGTTCGCAGGTGAGCACGTACCGACGTTCGACGCCGCCGCCAACCTGTGTCGGTCGCTGGGTCTCTGGGCGAACGTCGAGATCAAGCCGGACGCCGACAACCCGGAAGAAACCGGCCGGATCGTCGCTGGTCTGGCCGCACGCTACTGGAAGGATGCAAGCCCGGCGCCCCTCCTCTCCTCGTTCGCGGAAGGCGCGCTGGCGGCCGCCCGCGAGGCAGCACCCGAACTGCCCCGGGCCCTGCTGGTCGAGGACCCGCCGGCGGACTGGCGCCGGCGCACCGAGGCGCTCGGGTGCCGTGCCCTGCACTGCCGCCACGATGGCATCACCGCCACCCTGGTGGAGGCCGCCCACGAAGCCGGGCTGGGTATCCTGGCGTACACCGTGAACGACCCGGGACGGGCCTATGTGCTGTTCGAGATGGGGGTGGACGCGATCGTGACGGATGAGTTGCGGGACATCCGGGCGGATTTTCTGACGGGGGGTGGACGGTAGGGGAGGCCCGACACGTTGCGCGGCCCCCATCCCGACCTTCCCCCACTCGCGTGGGGGAAGGGGTGTACGGCTCCTTCCCCCGGCTCTGCCGGGGGAAGGCTGGGATGGGGGCAACGATGTAGACTCGAAATCAGCACCCAGACACCCGAGGGGCCCCATGGCTACGCATTCGACACCGGGAATCGCTGCGACCGTCCTGCTGGCCGTATCCGTGCTCACACCCGGCTGCGCCACCAAGAAAGAACCCGTCTACAAGACCTACTACTACCGCTGCAGCGACACCTCGCGGTTCGCGGTCAAGGAGATGGACAAGAACCGCGTCGAGCTGGCACGTGGCCCCAACCGCTACGTCCTGAAACCTGCCGAGGCAGCCACCGGGACCAAGTATGCGAGCGACAAGGCCAGCTACTGGAACAAGGGCGACGAGGTGGTATTCGAGGTCAAGGAGAAGACCTACACCGGCTGCAAGCTGGACAGCGTGCAGAGCAGCGACGAGGCGATCCGCAGGCTCCAGATCAATCTTCCCTCGAGCACCGACAGCCCCGAGCAGAAGTAGCCCGCACGCCGGACGGCGGCTATTCCTTGTTCGACCGCCGGATCGACCAGATCAGCCAGAGGCTGTTCAGGCCGGCGATCACGAAGCCGAGCAGCCCGAACAGCGGGAGGCCGAACAATTCCGGACCACCACGCACCGTCATCACGATGGACGACCCCACGATCAATGCGGCGGTCACCACGCCGATGGTCAACCGATTGGCGCTGTGGTCGAGCTGGTGGCCGAAACGGTCTAGCCGCTTCAGGTCGAGCTCGATGGTGAGCCGCCCGCGGCGCGCATCGCGCAGCAGTCGGGCGAGATCGTCGGGCAAACCGGTGATCGCGGCGATGGCGCCTGCGATGCCGCGCTGCGCGCGCCGCGCCACCGCCTTCGGCTGATAGCGGTCATGGATCACGCGGCGGACGAACGGATCGATGTACTCGATCAGGTGGAAGTCCGGATCGAGCTGCCTGCCCAGACCTTCCAGAGTGATGAGCGCCTTGAAGAGCAGCGTGAGGTCCGACGGCATCACGATCTGGTGATCGCGCATGATGCCCGTGATGTCGGAGAGCAGCTGACCGAGGTTGATGTCCTTGAGCGGCAGGTGCTCGTAGTTGAACACCAGGTCACCCAGGTCGGACGCGAGGCGTGATTCGTCCACGCGCGCATCACCGGTCCAGTCGAGCAACACCGACATCATGCCCTCGTCGTCGCGGCGCGCGAGCGCGCCGAGCAGATCGACGATCTGGTCGCGCCGCTCGTTCGACAACCGGCCCACCATGCCGAAGTCGATGAGGCACAGGCGGTTGCCGGGCAGGTAGAACACATTGCCCGGATGCGGGTCGGCGTGGAAGAACCCGTCGACCAGGATCATCTTGAGCACGGCACCGGCGCCGCGCTGTGCCAGCACCTTGCGGTCGAGGCCGGCCCGCTCCACCAGTTCGAGATCGTTGCCCGGCACGCCGTCGATGAACTGCTGGACGTTCATCGACGCTCCGGTGAACTCCCAGTACACCTTCGGGATCACGATGGCGCCTTCGTCCGCGAAATTGCGAGCGAACCGCTCCTGGCTGCGCGCTTCGACCGCGAGGTCCATCTCGCGCGCCAGGGATTTGCCGAACTGCGCCACCATCTCCACCGGCTGGAAGCGCTTCAACTCCGGCAGCTCCGCTTGCGCCACCGTCGCGAGTGCGGAAAGGATGCGCAGGTCGGCGTCAATCTTCGCGCGGATCGCCGGCCGTCGCACCTTCAGCACCACGGCCGTGCCGTCCGGCAGCCTGGCCCGATGCACCTGGGCGATGGACGCGGCCGCGTGCGCCCGTTCCTCCAGATCGACGAATACGTCGTGCGGTGAACGACCGCCCAGCGCCAGCAACATCTCTGGCAGGACGTCGGCAAACGGCACCGGCGGCACCGAGTTCTGAAGCTTCTCGAACTCCGCGATCCACTCGGGCGCGAACAGGTCGACCCGTGTCGCGAGCACCTGGCCCAATTTCACGAACGTCGGCCCCATCTGCTCCAGCGCCATCCGGATGCGCACGGCCAGGTCCACTTCGCGCAGGCTGTGGTCCTGACCGACCGACAGCATCTCGCCAGCGCGTTCGAGCACCGTGCCCACACCGGCGCGCCGCACGACATCGCCGAAGCCGTGGCGGATGAGGATGCCCGCGAGCTCCCGCAAACGCGGCAGATCGCGCATCGCGTGCAGGGTTTCGATCAGCACGGTGCTAGCCGCGCTGCCCGCCCGTCACTTCACGTGACCCAGCATCCGGTCCTTCGCGATGAAGTACTTGCGCGCGTGCGCCACGACCTGCGCGTCGGTCGGATGGTCGACGGTCTCGACGCCGAGCACCTTAGCACCGAGCTCGGGCTGGTGGCGATCGAGATGCCGCACCAGTTCGAGTTTCGCACTTCCGGGACCGACCACGAGAATCTCGCCGACACCGGCCAGCAGCGCCGCGATGCGATCGAAGTAGTGCGGTTCTCCGGCCTGGTGCCCGGCGCCCACCGAACCGCGCTTGTGGTGCAGATGCGGATGGCGATCGGACGCGTGCGCGCTGAACTTCTCCACGTCTTCGGACGTGAAATGCATGACGTGCGCCTCGGCGTGATCGAGCCAGACTACGGCGTGGTAATGGGGCATGGGAATCCTTCGTGCGTATCGGGAATGGTCATTTCTTGGGGGCATCCTTGTTGGCGAGCGCCTCGGACATCCCGGCCAGGAAGCCGCTCGCCACCTGGGCGAACCGCTCGCTCATCTTGCGCGCCGCATCGAAACTGGCAGCGGTGCTCTCGCCCGCCGTGTTCGCGACGCGGCTCGAGAACTCGCCCATGATCCTGGCGACCGCCGCCCCGGTGTCGGTGCCGGTTCGGGTGGCGTGCGCCGCGAGTTCCTGCATCTCCTTCTTCACCTGGCCGCCGGTGCGTTCGGCCGCCTTGGCCATGCTGCCGAGGAGATCCTTCTCCATGGTCTTCAAGTTCTCGAGGGTGGCCTTGAGTTCGGTATCGTTGAACTCCTTCGTCTTCGACGTGAGCTCCGAGAGTGCCAACTGGGTCGCGTGCGCGGACTTCGTGAAGGCCTCGTCCAGCCCCGCGAAGGCCTGCGACAGCGCCTGCCGCATGTCGGTACCGTGCTTCTCAGCGCCCACGGTGATGCCATCGGCCATCTGCGACATCACCTCACGCATGCCGGTAAAGTCGAAGCGATGATCGCGAATCGCGGCGAGCGTCATGTCACGCACCTTCGCACGGATGTCGACACCGTCGGCGACCGACTTCGCGGCGCCGGACTTGAGATCGTCTTTGCTCATGCTGGCCTCCTCGCTGCACGTCGATGGGGATGCGACCGAAGCATTATCCTCCCGGGCGCGGCGGTCGCAATTGACCTCGGTCAAGGACACGGGCCGACCGAAAATCCCCCCGGAATGCGATGGAGTTGCGTGGTGGCGAAAATGTTCCACCAACCCATCGGCTGATTCGAACCAAGCGCGTAGGTGAGGCCCCAGAGCACATAGGCGCGCCCGGCACGGACGTGTGCCACGTTGTTGGTCAGCCACGGATCGCATGCCAGTGGGCGCGGTTTCGTCGTTCCATCCAGGCGCCCTTCCGCGATCACCTGACCCGCCGCGCCCAGCGCACGCCACATCAGCACGTTGCGAGTCGCCGGAGGCAGTCCGTCGACGGCCGCCGCTGCCTGCGGGCCCGGCACACCGATGGTGCGGCCGGCGACCGCCAGTTCATGGCGCGCCGCGCCCGCAACGGGGCTCCAGGCGACCGCCAGCGTCGTCGACGATGCGTCGATCACCGTCGGCCCCAGGGGCAGGACCGGTGCGGTACCCGCCTGAGCCGAGCCGCTCGCCACGCGATCCACCATGCCTCGAATCGCCGCGATCTGTGGCGCCGCCTTCGTGAGATAACCCGATCCGGTGTAACCCCACCAATCCCAGCAGCCATAGGGATTGAGCGGCATGCCCCACGTGGCCCGTGCCTGCGGATAGATCACGATCATCCGGTTCGTCTCGGCCCATTGGTTGTAGCCGGCGTAGCGGTAGAAGGCGTCAGCGACGGACTCCGCGCTCTGGCGGCAACCGTGCAGGGCCACGTGAATGCGGCAACCGCCGGCACTCACGCATGCTTTCGGGACATACGCGTAGCCTTCGTCGGCGAGCGCCGAAGAGCGCGCGCTGCCAGCGGCAAACTCGGTCTGATCAAAGGCACGCAAACTCGCATCCGATGGATTTCCCGGCGGTGCCAGGCGGCCGTAGATGAACTGCAGCAGCGCGCCGGCCGCGTCGTAGCCGCAGGCCGCGATGAACTGCCCGCCCGTCAAGTCGCACCGGTCGCCGCGGTCCAGCGTGACCAGAGCATGGCCGGCATTGAGATCGTTGCGATAGAAGACCTGATGCCCGGGCAGCAGGGCACGGTAGAAATCCACCAGGGCATCGGTCGCCGACTGGCGCACGACGCCATCGTTGTATCCCGAGAACAGCCAGACGCGGGAGCGCGCCAGCGCCGTCGGCGGATCGATCCTGCCCTGGCGCGCGGCCTCCCTGGCCGCATCGACGAACGGCTTGGCCGATGGCGAGCCGTGCGAGCATTCGCCCGTCGCGCGGTCGGCATTGCCCTTGGCGCACCCCCAGAGACCACCGGCGAAGACGCCCGCGCCCTTCACGACACTGGCGTGGGCAACGTGAAACTGCACCGCCATGTACGCTCCGGACGAGAGACCGGAGACCGAGGTTTCGCTCAGTTCGGCGGACAGTGCGGGCAGGCGATCGGCACCCCATGCATACGGGCACAGGAGCGCAACCACGAGAGCGACGAGAGAACGCATTGCCTCATGGTAGGGACCCAACGGTACCTAGGCAATGCGACGGGTTGGAACACCCTCCGATGCCTGATCCCTGACCTCTGAACCCTGACGCGCTAAGCCGCCTCTTCGAGCGACAGGTCGCCTCCGGCGACCGCGCCCACGGGATCACCCTTCCAGTGCAGCAACTCCATCCGGCCGTCCGGATGCTCGACGATGGCCGTGCAGCTGTCGACCCAGTCGCCGCAATTGATGTAGGTGATCCCGTCGATGGTCTTGAGGGCGGCGGCGTGAATGTGGCCGCAGACCACGCCGTCCAGGCCGCGCTCCTTGACCGCGTGCACGACCGATGCCTCGAAGCTGTAGATGAACTCCAGCGCCCCCTTCACCTTACGCTTGGCATAGCCCGCCAGCGACCAGTAGCCGGAGATGCGGAACGTGCGGCGAATGAGCGACAGCAGCACGTTCACGCGCACCAGGAAGTTGTAGAGCACATCGCCCAGAACCGCGACCCAGCGGTGATAGCGCGTGACCTGGTCGAATTCGTCGCCGTGCAGCAGTACGTAGCGCTTGCCGTCGGCAGCGGTGTGCACGTACTCCTTCACGAGGTCGATGTCGCCGAACGAAGTGCCGACGTATTCGCGCAACGCTTCATCGTGATTACCGGGTACGAAGATCACCTTCACGCCATGGCGCGCCTTGCGCAGGATCTTCTGCACCACCGTGTTCTGCGCACGCGACCAGACGATGCCGCGACTCATGGACCAGAAGTCGATGATGTCGCCCACCAGGAAGAGGTACTCCGACTCGTAGTGCTTCAGGAACGAGTGGAGCTGGTCGGCCTGGCACGCCCGCGTGCCGAGGTGGATGTCCGACAGGAAGATCGACCGGACCTGTTCCATCACCGCTCGCGCCGCAAAACCGCTCCCGTTCTCCGGCAAATGCCGGAATCGGGATCGAGGCCGGGCGCACGCACCCGGCTGAATGGCAGGGATATCAGGTTCGTCTTCAAGGCGAGCGGTCGAGCCGCCCGACAGGTCGGGACGTTAGCGGCTGATTGTTACCGGAACATGACTCGCCGCACCTCTCCGGACGCGGCAGCCGAAGCGGCTCAACGAAACTCGTGCAGGGCCACGCGGTTCTTCGCGATGAAATCCCAGTCATAGGTCACACCCAGGCCCGGCCCGGTGGGTACCGTGAAACAGCCGTCGTCGCCGACCGCTTCGAGAGCGTCGCTGTAGCCGCAGGTATAGACCGGCGGGACCGCATTGGGCATGTCCGGCCCCACCAGCGCAATCTCGTAGTAGTTGCTGTTGCGCATTGCTGCCATGCAATGCCGGTGTGCAGGGCCACACGCGTGCACCTCGGCATCGACACCGAAACCTTCGGCGATGTGGGCGATCTTCATCGCGCCCGTGATGCCCATGTCGTATTCCGGATCCACGCGCAGGAAGTCGGTGGCGTTGGCGATGAGGAAATCCGCCTTGGGCTCGACGCCGCGGATGTGTTCGGTCTGCAGGATCGGCGTGCGGATCATCTCGCGCAGCTTGCGGTGAGCGTATTGCGAAACGCCGCTGTCGCGGAACGGGTCTTCGTACCAGAAAAAATTGGCGTCGTCGCACGCGCGCCCGACGTACAGCGCGTCGGCAAAGGTCCGAAGCTCGCAGGCCGGATCGATCATCAGTTCCATGGTGTCGCCCACCACTTTGCGTGCGTGCAGGACGTTCGCCGCTTCCTTGCGTTTGTCGCCTTCGTGCCAGCCGTGGATCTTGAACGCGGTGTAACCCAGCTCGCGGCATGCGAGCGCAAAGTCGCCGAAGGCTTCCTTCGAATCCAGGCCACCGGAATGCTGGGCGTGATAGGTGCTGGCATACGCCGGCAGGCGCCACCGGTAGCCTCCCAGCAACTCGGCCACGGAAGCGCCGTACTTCTTGCCGGCCAGATCCCACAGCGCGATATCCAGCGGACCATGCCCCATGTGATCGAACTGTCGCGACTCACGCTTGAGGTCGTCGTAGATCGCTTCGCGCTGCTCGGCTTCGCGCCCGACCAGGAACGGGGCCAGCATGATGGTGGAGCCGAGAGCAGCCGCGGAACCGACCCAGTGGGTGACGTATTCGCCGCGCAGGCCGTTGTCGGTCATCACCGCGACCGCGTATTTGGTGAGGCGGGTCTTGGCACCCTTCACGTACTCGAGTGCGCCGACGCTGGCGGCGCGGGTCATGCCGAGGTTGGCGGCGTCGAACTGGAATACGTGGACCTCGACCTTGGTGATGCGGCTCATGCTTGAAGTCTCCTCACCCACTTGTTTTGAGGGGAGAAGGATAGCATTCGCCCCAAGGGCGATACCCGCCAGCGCGCGAGCCCTTGCCCGGAAAAAGAGCCCCGGCCGCCGCAAGCGGCTTGCCGGGGCAGCCTCTCCAAGCAGGGAGAGGGGGGAGGAGTCGACCTACTTCTTCTCTGGATGGTTCGCGATCTGCACGGAATCGATCTGTTTTGCGATCGGGGGCTCCGAGCCGCCAGGACCGCCGCGCACAACCTTCGGGGCTTCGTGGCCGGTGATGCATGCATCGCGAACCTGGCACGGCTTGGCGCTGGCGAAGTTGCGCGAGCCGACGGTGCGCGTCACTACGTAGACGTCATCCGGCGCGCCTCCGGTGCCCCAGCGCATTTCGCCGACATACTCCCGCGCCTTGACCGGTCCATTGTCGCGATAGTCGGCGTACTTGCCGGGGTCGGCGCTGCAGGTGTCGCGGGTGTCGCAGGAATTGCTCCAGCGCGAGGTCGGTTCGCCAGCGCCAACCGGCTGGGAAAGGCACGTGACGACGCCTATGGCGACCGCCGCGAACGACAACTGAATCGCGGAACCGTCGAATTGCTGTGTGAACACTTTCATGCTGGCCTCCTGAACCTTGGCTACCCGGACGTCGTCGACCCTCGTGGGATCGCGGCGCCACGATCCCGGGTTGAGGTCGCGACACCGTCACGCAGCGCGGCTGCGCGATCCGATCGCCGAATCGCCGCCTACCTTGCTGCACGTGCCGACAGTCTGCGATCCCGGTGCTGTCCAGTCTCTTCACCAAGAGGCATAGGCCGATGCTCATATCCGCTCCGGGGCCCAAGAGCGATGACTCCGGATCGCCCCCCGATCGGGGTCAGCGAGTGGGGTGGCGCTTCTGGTCGACAAACTCCTGCAGATACAGTCCTGCAGGGGTCTTCGTCTTGCCGAAGCGCTCACTTGCGCGTTCGAGGATCGGGGCACTCGTTTCGCTCGGGTAGGCGGCGATCGCGGCCGCGGCGCGAATCCTGACCCGCGTTATGCGATTTGCCAGTTCCATGCTTACGTAGTCCTCTTCCGAAACAAGGGGCCCACTCACGACCAGATCCGGGTTCTCCTGGTAGAACATCGCCATTTTCCGGTATGCAGTCTCCAGGGCTGGGCGATACTGCGCCGCGATCTCCGTATCGAGCGCCGTCAGTACCTCGTCGAAGCAAAGCGCCAGATCCTCGCTGGCAACGAGCGCATCGAGCGCAGACGAGTCGCATTCCTCGCAGTGCAGCCACGCACGAAACGCATCGCCTACTTCCGGACGGTTCACGAAAGTGCAATCGGCTGCACCGACTTGGGTCGAAAGCATCGCAAACAGAAGCACCACCGACAAGAAGCGATTCACGATCGTCTCCTCCTTGAAGCTGCATTCATGGCGGCCTTCACCGGCATCCGTCGGAGCTCAGGTCGATCGGCGGACAAGGGAACTCGATACCGTCGTCACACCATTCCCCCTCTTTGTTGCGACCCGATGCGATCCATGAAATCTTGCGGAAATGCATACGGATACATTGACCGAGTTCAAAACGCTCTCTCGGATCGTCGGAGAGATCGGCGTCGGGGTGCATCACGTTCTTGGTGCAACTGTCACCCGCACAGATCATATGGCCCAGCGCCAGGGCATGGCCGATCTCGTGCGCGAGGGTTTCGGCATTGGTGGATTTTGCATACACCAGGATGATCCCGCGATTCCCGTCCGGGGTAGTCAGTTCGATCCAATTCCCGCGGCGAGCCGGATCCGCTGGATCCCTCAACACGTAGTAGACGTTCAGGCTTCCTGTTTCATATCTTCCAAGAGGCGGCTTCATCAATGCACTTGCCGTCGCTTGACCCCACTCCAGGCGATTGCCCAGATCGAGTTCCTCCTTCACCTGCAGCTTGATCTCGATGCCGCAACCCTTCCTCTCGTTCAACAACTCCACCGCTCGATTCACATCGAGGTCTACCCGGCTCTTCATCGTCCCCGCGGATGGCTGCACATCCTTCGCCATCCAGACCTTTAGTTTCAACGTTGGTCTGTTCTTCAGTGATACCCCCATAGAGTCGCGCCCGTCGCGCCAGCCTGGCCCATCTTCGCCATCGAGAGGCATCGTATTGCTGCCTACCCCTTTCCTCACGGCAAGCGCGAATATCTGTGAGTGACCGCATGGCGCTCGTCGGGCACCCAGTTCCGGAGAAACGTCAATCGGTCCAGGCCCCATGACAGCCCGGATCTGATGGCTGCAGACGCAAGCACCACCGGATGCTCGTTGGCGCCGACTGATCACGAGAGTCGCCTCGTCCGTTTCCGACAGTTGGGGAATCGTCACCGCATCGGTCACGTTCTGGGCATTGGAATTCGGCATGGACAGCCCTGCGATCAACAGCGTGGCCCACTTCAACCCGGCGACGCCCATCCGATTGGCATGTCTACACTGCGCGTCCGGTGTTAGCATTTCCATCTTGATTCATCCTTGATGGCGGTAAGGTTCAGGAAGTCCCGCGCGGCAGTAACGGCGGATCCAGGGGGCAATGCTCGATGCGCGTGATCGCGATCGAAGATCATCGGCTGGTGTACGACGCACTCGAAGCCGTCGTTCGCCTGATCGATCCCAATTGCGAACTGCGGTTCGCAGCGACGCTCGCGGACGCCCTGGCGGCGATCGAATCCGACGGGCCGCCCGATCTCGTGCTCATGGACCTCGGCTTGCCCGATTCCCAGGGGCTCGCCACCTTGCGACGCTTCCGAGAATGTCATTCTGATGTGCCCGTGGTCGTGATCTCCGGCACCGACGAGCAGGACGAGGGGTTCCAGGGAATCGTCTTCGACGCGATCAACGAGCATCGCGCCATGGGATACATCCCGAAGAGCCATGACCGTGACCGCGGGTTGACGGCCTTGCGTCATGTCCTCGCCGGTAACGTCTATCTCCCTCGCGAAGCGGTTCATCAGGCCGCCGAAAGTCGTCGCACCGCACTCAGTCGAGCCACCGATGAGCCCATCGTCGTCCACCCTGTGGAGGTCTCCGACGCATTGCGCAAACAGGGCTTCACGGAAGCCCGGGCGCGGGTGGCCCGCCTGTTGCTCGAAGGCCTGTCCAACAAGGAAATCGCCCGCAAGCTGTCGATCACCGAACACACCGTCAAAGCGCACGCCAGCCATATCTTCGAGACATTGAACGTGAAAACCCGGTTGCAGGCAGTGGTCAGACTGGAACGCCTGATGAGCGAGGTGACGCGATCCCGAAGTTGATTGCGGGCGACTCATGGCAGCAGGAACGTCCGGCGCGACAGCGGCTTTGCACGGTTCCCCGCGTCGAATGTCCTGACCACGATCCGCCATCCTTGTGTCCTTCGATGTACCGAGATGCGCGAGTAACCCCCGTCGTGGAACCCCTGCTCTCCATCGACCTCGACGAAGTCGAGCGCCTGGTAGGTCAAACGATTGCCGTTCGGGGTGACGACCGCTGTCCGTTCCGCGTAGTCCGCTCGTCTTCCGTTTGCGAAAGGAATCGGTGCATAGAACGGAGAAGCGCTGATGCCAATGGCGCGCACGGAAGTTTGCGGGTTGTCCGCGGAACGAAACTCCAACCCCACCGTCATGGAGCAATGCGAGTCACCGCTCAGGAAAACCACATTGCGGATCTCGTCGGTAGCGATGACATCGATGACTTCGTTCAGCGAACCGAAGTAGCCCCCCCAACCGTCTTCGCGGCGGCGATAGGCCTTTTGTCGATCGGCGCCGTCCCGAGTCAGAGGCGCCAGTACGCTTCCCGACACTACGAACTTCGGACGATCGTCATTTCTCTGGCTCTTCAGCCAGGCGATCAGCGCCTCGTGACCCTTCGCCGCAATGCGATAGTTGCGTGTACCGGTGTCGATGTTCCTGGACTCTCGCGACGTGCGACTGTCGAGGCAGAAGAATCGGAACCCTCCCGCGGCGAACTCGTAGCTGAAGTCCGCTGGCGGAACCCGGGGCTTCACCGGTCCGAGCCGGCCCACGGAGGCCTGATAAACGGAATAGGCTAGCCGCGCCCAGGCTTCCCGCGAGACTTCGACAATGTTCAACGGATCCGTGATGCCATCGTGGGTTGGTTCGAAGTTGTCCCAGAGTTCGTGATCATCGATGGCAAAGTAGACCGGTAGATTGCCGGTGAGGGTCGCAAACGCCTGGCTACTCCATGCCTTCTGATAGCGGCTCACGACGCGCGAACGCGCCGACTCCGTGTCGAGGACGCCCGCGGTCGCATCGGCATAGATCTGGTCCCCGATCATCAAGACCATGCCGACCGGATCACCCGCCGCCATGCGCTCGTGCATCCGCAGGAAAGGCCGATCGGCCCGTTCGTTCTCGAACATCGTCCCCGGGTAGCGGCAGGAACCGATCAGGAATGCGAGGCGGTCGCTGTTCGACCCGAGGGCGTTCAAGTGATCCGGATTCGGCGTGGTCAGGTTGTCGACAATGCGGTGAGCCTCGAGCGCGCTGAAAGCATCCTTGATCAGGGCGAAAGTCAGTGGCTGCTCAGGCTTGTGGCCGCCCGGACGGAATGTACCGAGCGCCGTTTCCTTCAGGGGATCGACGTACTCGCGCTCGTCCGCCCCCCCGTCGGCCACACCGATCGCGAAGACCGGCAGGTGCAGGCTGCCCACCCAGAGGGACTTTCCGATGAGCCGATCCACCGGCACGTCGGCGATGGCGTAAGTGGTCAACGAGATCTCCTTGCGCTCGCCTCGGTCGGTGCGCACTTCCCAGCTGGTCCACACGCCGATCAAGTCCCCCGAGGGCTTGCTATCGGGGGCACCTTCGTCCACTGCGAACACGACCCCATACTTCGGTGGATCGGTCTCGGTCGTATCGATTTCCCACCAGATTCGCACATAGACACCGGGAACGACACCTGCAGTGAATACCGGCCTCGTCCAGCCCAGGACAGGGCCCCGAACAGCAGGCTTCAGGGTCGGGACCTCGCCAGGCCCGGGATCCTGTGAGATGAGGTTGCTCGTCAGAAAGCGGTCCACCCACGGGTACACTTCACGATGCGCGTCGCAGCCGAGCCACAGGTCGAGATGCCCGAAATCCTGTTTGACCACACACAAATGGGTACGTCCGCCCTGCACCTGCGATATGCGCGCAAAGTTCCTTCGAGACGTCTCGGGATCGAACACATCGCTGCGCTTGCCATGCAGGAACGCGATCGGAAAGGTCATGTATTTCTCGATCGAGTGGTCCAGGAAATACTCGTTGATGCCCCCTTCGAATACGACACGACCGCGTTGCACGAAATCGGTGATCTGCCGAAAGGTCTTCATGTTGGCCGCACCGAGCAGGCCGCCCATCGCCTCATGGGTGCGCCGATCGATATTGCCATGGGGCCAATTCTGGCCGTAGACGGCCGTGATTCGATGACACGTGGCGAGATCCGTTCGAGGTGGACAGGGCAGCACGGCATCGTGTGCACGGCCTTCCGAGAGCTCGACCGGATATGTGGCCGCGATACGGTCGGCGAGGATCGGCAACCAGTCCTTGGTCTGATGGGCCGACACATCGATGTGGTCGAGTCCCACCACGTCTTCGAGAAACGCGGCGAGTTCCGCCCGCAGTTGGTTCGACGATGATCCGACGATGAAGGGACCGATCTGGCTCATCACGGCAGCGCGAATCCATTTTCCGGAATCGAACTCGCCCAGCAGGACACCCATACTGAACACCGCTGCGCCCATGCAATGCGCCAGGACGTCCACCTGCTCGCTGCCGGTCAGTTCGAGAATTCTCTTGACGGCACGGGGCAGATCGTAGCTCGCGACTTCGTCGAAGGACCACTGGTGTCGGCACGAGTCGAGGGCAGTGCTGGTTCGCAACTCAACCAGCCAGACGTCGAATCCGCACTCGCACAAGTGTTTCACCAGACATCGCTCCAGCGTGGGTGAGGTGAAGATCGCACATGAATGCGCAAAGCCGTGCGTGACTACCAGCGGAACGAGCTTACTGTCGCGGTGAGCCGGATCCCAGTAGTGGGACACCAGCAACCTGACGTCGTCGGCCGTGGTGATCCAGTGCTGCTCCGGTCCGACTACGCCCGCGACTGGCCCCGGGCGTTGGAGTTTTTCCACGGGTTCCGGCGGGTAGTCAGGCGCGCGAAAATGCCAGAGATAGGTCTTGATGACGAGACGTGCGACGAACAACGCCAGAGCGGCAAGCGCAGTCCATCCCGCCATTGCATGGGGCTGCTTCTCGATCTGCGGCGGTCGGTTGCGCACTGCGTCGAGAAAATTCATCGTGACCCGACCCGAAGCGGGACACCGCGTGCCGGACCGATGCTTCACCACGACGTCGAGATCCACAAGCGAACGCCAGACGTTGATGCCCTCGGCGAATGCGATGGTCTTGCGGCCAAGCAGCACATATTCCACGTTGTCGCGCCCGCGAAACGCGAGCTCGTAGGTCATGTAGCGCCGTTCACCCGCGTGGGCGGCAAGTTTTATCAATGACCACGACCGCCTTGCTATCTCGATGATGCGCTCGCCCGCGGGCTTGTCCTTCGATTCGGAACAGTTGATCTCCCGGCACGCTTCTTCCTCACCACGGAGTTTCCACCAGTAGCGGATCGCCCTGACGATGCGACACAGGATGGGATCATGGTCGCGATGCAGCATGGCGATCGAGCCTTCGACGTCGATCTTGCCGCCGCTGCGCACGGTCGACGGTGGAGATGGACCTTCGAGCAATCTGGAGTCTGCGCCGCCACCGGGATCGTTATGCCAATGCACCTCGTCACCCGGATTCGACGGTGTCACCTCGACCACGAACATCTTCCCAGTAACAGGGAAGCGTCGATCCTCTTCTTGCAGCGATGCGATTACGTCCCGAACGGGGAACTCGAGTTCCAGTTCGAGGTGTATCTGTTCTGGATTGCAGCCGCCTTCGTACTTCGCAGGGTCACCGAGCCACCGGCCTAGTCGGGTTTCCCAACCGCGTGCGGGCTCGCTGCGACATCTGGGCTCCGTCCGGAAAGGCCGGTCGTCGCCACGGACACTCCCCACCAGTTTCTCCCGCAGGCGCACATCCACCGATTCGTCTTCGCGAGCCCGATACGGCGGCCCGACGTCCGGAACCGGCGGAAGTGGGTCGCCCGCCTTGCCGTAGTCGATGACCCAACCGCGGGCCGTCGCCAACGCCCTTACGTTACGTTCTGCCAGCGCCGTGATCGTGAGCAACGGATTGATGGCCAACGCCGATGGAACGATGGCGCCGTCCATGACGTAGAGTCCTTCGTGGACGCTTGTGGAGGTGCGTGTGTCGAACACCTGGCCCCAATGATTCACCACACCGGTGGTGCACTCGTCCGCCATGCGACATCCGCCCAAGGGGTGGACAGTTACCAGACTGCCCCGCGGCGATGGTCCGGACAGTACGCTGGACATCGAGTCCGGCAAGGGCTTCCAGATGGGGTTCGGAATCGGGATGCCGCCCAGATTGCGTGCGGCATCGAGGATGTTCTCTACGGCCTGATACACCGCCTGGTCGCCGACGCCCTCCCATTTCACTTGCATCGTTCCTTCAACATCGTCACCTTGCTTGCCGAATTCGAGGCGGCCGGCCGCGTCGTCGTGACCCATGATGAGAAACACTTGGGTGCGCTCCATGGCCTGCCGGCTGATGGCGAGGGGATCGGTGCTTCGGCCTATGCGATCGCCCTTGAGACGGAACGAGGACAGTTGCGCGAGCATGCCCGAAGTCGTGAGCAGCTCGCCGGCAAGATGCGCCAGCGGCCCGGGAATCGCGCCATCTTCGATGACCACCCGCTGGTCGGGGCAGGTTGCATCGCGCAGGTCGATGATTCCTGCCGCCATCGGTCCGACCACTGGATCTGGCCGCCGATCCGGGCCCGCGCTGCCCCAGCCGATGGCATTGACGGGCGCGTCCTGATCGTAGCCGAACGCAAGCGTGTCACCATTGCAGCTGAACCCTGCGCCCAATTGGTCGGAGGCCTTGATCAAGCCCCTGCGCTTCGAGCGCAGCAGGATCTCGGTACTACCGAACGAGCCGGCGGCGAGAATGACCGTATCGGCCCGGAGTGTGCGAACTTTGCGGTAGCTGCTGTCGTTTTGGCGTGCGGTGGGCCGGAAATTGACCAGCCACCGACGGTTCCGAGCCACCGTAAGCACACTGACGCCCGTGTACAGGCTGGCACCGTGTGCCCTGGCATCGGGCAGGTAGTTCATGGTGAGTGTGTTCTTCGCCCAGAAGTTGCACCCGGAACAACAATCTCCGCACTGGCGACAGGGTTGCTGGGGAGCGAGCGCCGCCGTTACCGGCGTGATTCCAGGCTGACGAATGGCGACACCCAGTGGACGACAACGCGTCCTGTCATCGGTACCGTCCACCGCAATCTCGCGATTCAGCTTGCGCAACGCCGTCAGCTTCTGCGGGGCGGGCGTGCGCTCGTACGCTGATACACCGAGCATTTCTCGAGCGAGCTGGTAGTCGTCTTTCAGAAAGTGTGGTCGATGCCGGATGAATGACGGCCAAGGGGGGCTGGCAAACACCTCCGGCCGCGCCTCTTCCGCCACTGCGGCATTGAGCTGGGAGGTTCCACCCAGCGCCGAACCCACCATCGCGCTCACGTCCTTGCCGATCCGGATATCGATCAGCGCATCGGCCTCGCCTATGACTTCGCTCTTGTCGGATCGGGACACCCGAACGTGTTTGGGCAGGTGAGCGACGTCATTGGGGAACTCGCCCGGCAGATACTCACGGCCGCGCTCCAGCACGCAAACGCTTCGCCCCGAACGGGCGAGTCGCGACGCCGCCACTGCCCCGCCGTAGCCGGACCCGACGATGATCACGTCATAGTCGTCCTTGCCTGCATCGACCTCTTCGATGAGGACTTCGACGCCCCGCGATAGCCAGTCCATGAGCCTCCCTGCAGCGTGCATGTTGGCATGCGGAAACCTACCGATGACTTACCGATACACCTGCGTCGTCGCCCGCAAGGTGGCGGACGAACAGCGACATCGCCCCGAACGTCGGCTCAGGCCCCGCCGGCCACCCGATCGAACCCTCGCTTCGCCCTGGGTACATGCCGCTCAATCGTAGATCGCAGCACGGACTCCGTCACCGGCTTCTGGAGTACCGGGTAGCCCGCTTCTTCGAGTTCGTTCAGACGTTCGGCCGAGATGTCTCCCGTGACAAGGACGGAAGGGACACCGGGGAAATGCTCCGCGAACTTCCGCAACGCATCGATGCCGCTGCGCCCTTCGGCCAGCCTGAGATCCGACAAAATGATGTCGGGTCTCCAGGAGACCAACTTGGCGCGCTGCAATGCCTCCTCCTCGGTAGCTGCCGCGATCACCTTGCATTCCCACACTTCGAGCAACAGTGTGATGGCTTCGCGAATGTCGGCCTCGTCGTCGATCACGACTACGCCGACTCCCCGCACATCCAACTTGAGCGCTTCGTGAATGTCCTCACCTGAAGGCCGGTCCGGCACCACTGCCCCCTTCACGGGAAATCGCACGGTGAAGGTCGATCCTTCGCCTGGCGCGGACCGGACACGGATGGTACCGCCAAGCTTGTCGACCAACCGCCGAACAATGGCCAATCCGAGCCCGAGGCCCTTACGTCGGTCCCGCCCCGGATTCCCGATCTGGAAGAACTCCTCGAAGATCTGGCCCTGAAGCTCCAGAGGAATGCCGACACCCGTGTCTTCCACCTCAACTACCAAGACATCGTGCGCTTCGCCATCGTAGCCGGGGAACGCACTCGATGATTCGATGCGGACCCTGATATCGATGCGGCCCCGTTCGGTGTAGCGGATCGAGTTCTCCGCGAGGTTGCGCGCAATGCGCTGCAGATAGATTGCGTCCGTCATTACCGGCGTTCCGATGGCGTCGACCTCGAGGCGCAAACCCTTGGCGATCGCGTCCGGGCGACAATCGCGGGCCACCTGCTCCACCACGTCACGAGCGCTGACTGCTTCGATGCGGGGCGGCACCACGCCGGCATCGAGACGGGAAATATCGATCAGTTCAGAGAACAGACTGGCCAGCGCATCCACCGAGAGGGCGATCTTCGACCCGAGACCGGCAATGTCCTGGTCCGACTTGCGCCGCGCCGTTTCGTTGAGCGCGGCGACGAAGAGAGACAACGCATGCAGGGGTTGTCTCAGATCGTGAGCCGCTGCCGCCAGGAACCGCGATTTCGCCTGATCGGCCTCCTTTGCTGCATCGCGGGCCGCAGTCGCTTCCGCCTCGCTCTGACTGAGACGCTCGATGAGCTGTTCCTTCTGCCCGATCAACTCCTCTTTCTCATACCGGATGCGAATGGTGTTCTCCACCATGCGTCCGTTGTCGCGGGCGAACAGGAACTCGAGCACCGCCAGGAGCAGCAGCAGACTTCCCAGCGGCACGCCGACTGCCGTCCCGGAAATCATCCAACAAAGTGCAAGCGGTATCAGGAAGGGCACCTGAAAGGCATAGAAGACCTTCGGAATGGCCCCGCTGATTGAAACTGCAGCGGCGCTCCAGCAACCCAGGATCAATGTAAGCAATGCCTTGGTCTCGAGCGGGCTCGCATCGAAGAACAGCCAGCCGGCACTACCCCCGGCAAACCCGTTTATCAACGCGAGTCCGGTCAGGACGTTGATCCAATGTCCGACTTGCTCGGCCAGCGGTGGGTGCCGCAGGAGCCTGCGGCAGATGCCGGCACGGACGAACAACAGCCCGACTGTGGCCACAGCCCAGGCCACCAGCCACGCCAGGGGGTAGTAGTCCCTCAGCAGATAGACGACGTAGGCCGAGGTTATGAGTGCGACGAACGGAATGCGGATCGTCTGGTTGCACAGCAGTTCCAGCCGTCCGGCATCGACGATCGCCCGGATCGACCGCTCGCCTTCGGAAATCAACGAGGCTGCAGATACCTGCACGAGGCAGTCTCCTCTTGCACCGTGGCCCGGAGCGGCGACTCACGGATGCGGCTGTACCGTTCACGAAGCGGTCCGGGCCAAACTTCTTGCGGCCCGACGGCGGGACAACAGTAGCGCTACCCGATGCCCCGCCGCAACTAGACTATTGGCTAATGCCGACCGCGGGTAGAGCCGTGGAGATGGTCCGCCAGCAGCCGTTCATGCTGCTCGCATCCGATCGGCAGAGAGCCGGCTCGCCACCAGATCGAGCATCCGCAGCGCGAAGGTCGGGTCGGTAATGCACAGGTGACGCGCCTTGTCTTCGGGCAGCGCCCACAAGTCCACGTCGGTGGTACAGGTGGCGCTGTTGGTTCGGCGATGATCGGGCGTGAAAACCCCGATCTCCCCGAATACGTCGTGCTCCTTCAGCTCCACATCGATATCCGAGATGGCCACCCGACCGCGCTGGATGAGGAACAGTTCCTTGCCGACGTCACCCCTGCGGAAAACCACGTGACCACACCGGTGGCGCCGGTGTTTCATGTGGGGTAGCAACCACGCGAGGTCCAGCGGATGATGGACCTGCTGCGTGGCGGGAGGTCCATGGAGCAGGCCGTGACGCAGTGCAACGACGATGGCCTGCGCGCGCGACTGGACGCCAAGCTTGCGGAAGATCGGGGTGAGCTGGATGCGGACGGTGCTGGGTTGCGTACCGCGAGCGTGCGCGATCTCACGATTGGTCTTGCCACGCGCGAGGAGAGCGAGAACTTCCGCTTCGGCGTCGGTCAGCCCGAACTCCGCGCGTGCCCCGGTCCCCGAACGACGCGGCGCATGTGCCTCGCGCGGAGACGAGGCGAAGCTCGCGTCCGGTCGATAGATCTCGCCCGAGAGAATCAGTGCGAACGCAAGCAGAGTGTCACTGCTCCCGAATCGCTTGGGTACGTAGCCCACGAGACCGGCGGCCATCGAACGATCGATGTCTTCCCGATTCTCCGAGGCGCCGAAACCGGCGACGGGCACTGCGGGTGCGCGGACTGCGTGCGCCTTGAGTTGGACCGCCGTCTCTGCTCCGATCCGGTCGACATCCACCACGATCAGCGAGACTCCATGCAGGTCCTTCTCCCGGAGTGCGATCAGGGAGGCATCGTGCGTCTCGAGCACTCGGCATCCGCCGTCAAGTTCGGCGAGCAGATTGGCCAGACGTTCCTTGAACAGTCCCGGCTCCAGCAACAAGAGAATGCGCTTCTCATCCATGATCCGCCTCCTACGATGAGGGTACGAGGCGAATTGTCGGGAGGGCTCACCCGTTCGTGAATTCCCCAGAGGTAGATAGCCATTCGTTCAATGCCGCGGGCATGGCCGCCAGGCGGGCGCGGGAAGCAAAGAACCCCGACGGTCCTTGTAGGGCCGTCGGGGCAACCCTTCCGTTGTGGGGAGGGCGAGGAGAGGAACTACTCTTGCGAGGTGGTGTTCGCCAGGATGAGGCCATCGTCATTGGCAACGGGGGCCACATCGTGGACCGACGGACCACGGCGCACGTTTTTCCAGGTCTTCAGCTCGGCACCACAGTTGTCTCGCACTTCGCACGGCTTGGCTCCAGCGAAATCGCGCGAACCCACCGTCTTCGAGATGACGTAGACGTCGTCTGGCGCACCTCCCGTACCCCAGCGCATTTCCCCAATGTATTCACGCGCTTTCACGGTGACGTTCTCGCGGTGCGCTGCATACTTGCCCGGATCCGAACTGCAGGTGTCGCGCACGTCGCACGGGTTGCCCCAGATGCTATCGGCAGCGCCCACGACAGACGGAGTGGTGTAGGCCGCGATACCGGCGGCCAAAGCCATGGCCGGAATCGACCACGCCAGGCGTTGGAACGACTTCAGAACTTCGATCATTTGAGCCTCCATTGCGATGAGACCCGGACTCCGGCGAACCGCTGTGGGGCCGCCTGACCACGATCCCGGGAACCAACCGTGGCTGCGCGAGGCGAGCGCTCCAGAATCAGGACGTCGCTTGCGTGTATGTCGCATCGTGCACGCCGCAATGCGGCCTGTCTGTCTGAGCGGCGGCATATGCGTGTGCTCATAGGCATCCTTGCCGTTGGCCGGCTCGCGTAGCGACTCCAGAGTCCAGCTACGGCACTACGCCCAGGCCTTGGAACGCAACGCGATCGAGGCCGATCTGCTTGGCGAACTGTCGGACGCCGATCTCGCGAAACCCGGTATCAGCGACCGCGCTGCCGATCCGCCAGCAAGCGGTTCGTGATGAGTTGCAGCACCGTGAGTGCGAATGCGGGATTCACGTAATGCATCTGCTTAACCTGGTCCTCGCCCAGCACGAACAGATCGGTATCCGTCGCGCACACCGCAGTGGAAGTGCGCCTGTGGTTCGGGGAGAAGATGGCAATCTCGCCGAAGATATCGTTCTCGCGCATCTCGAGCTTGAGCTGTGTGAGGCTCACCGAGCCGCGTTGAACCACGAACATCTCGCGGCCAAGATCGCCCTTGCGGAACAGCACATCCCCGGCCCGATGTCGGCGGAACTCCATGTGTGGATACAGCCAGTCGAGATCCAGGGGCCGCTCCTGCACACGCGCCATCTGGGCGTTGATCATCGACGGGTCGCGCATCGCCACCAGGATCGCCGCAGCCCGATTGGGCACCTTGAGCTTCTCGAGGATCGCAGTCATCTGCACGCGTACGGTCCCCTCCCGCTTGCCCAACTCTAGCGCGACCTGCAAATTGGTCTTGCCCTGGGCCACGAGCATGAGGACGCGCTGCTCAGCCTTGGTCAGTCCGAATTCGTGGAGCGTTCCTGACGGGGCCGGGTCGGTGAGCCGCTCGATGGCACCGCTCTCTGCGAAGTCCTCCGGCACCGGCCTGAAACGCTCGCCTGCTCCCACGAGCGCCAGCACGGCAAGGATGGCATCGTGCGTGAACCGGCGCGGCACGAAGGCGGATGCACCACGGCGCAACAGGTGATCGGCTGCCGGGGCAGCCTCCGAGCTGCCGAATACCACGAGGTGCGCGTTGGGCAGGCGCTCGCGCAGCACCGCGATCCCGGCTTCGGTCGCAATGCCGAGGCGGTCTGCATCGAACAGGATCCAGGCGAATTCGGGCGGGCTACCGTCTCTCACCGCGAGCGTCGACATGTCAGCGTGCAGCTGAACGTCCAAGGTGGGATCGAACTCGCGCAACACCCCCACCAGGCCCTCGGTCTCGAGGCCTGGAAGGAATCCCATCAAGGCGGCACCGGCCTTCGCACCCATCGCGACCGGTTCGATCCCTGGGTAGTCGCTCGATCGCTCGGCGATTCGCAGCGGGGTCGGTGCATTGCGGCGCTTCGGCCGCGGCTGGGGGTGCACGAAACCTCCGATGGCGCAAAGGACTCCGGATCCCCGGGGTAGACAGTACGTCCGTCCTCACCGGGCTCGTCTTCCAAGTTTGACTTCCTGCTGCTTACAGATGACTTACCGATCGCCAGGAGTGCGCAGCGGCCACTCCGATGACGCGCTCCCTGCAGATCAGGCCGCCGCCTTCCTCTCCACCGGCACCCCGAACCCCGCCAGGAGCTTCGCCTCCTTCTCCTTGGCCGCAGCCAGGTTGCGCTCCTTCACGTGCCCGAATCCGCGAATCTCTTCTGGAATCGACGCAATCTGCACCGCAGTCGCGAGATTGTCCCGATCGAGCCTGGATAGCAGGCTGCGGATGGTCGTCTCATACTCACCGATCAGCGCGCGCTCGGTCCGGCGCTCGCTGGTGCGCCCGAAGATGTCGAGCGCACCGCCACGCAGTCCCTTCATCTTCGCGAGCAGCTTGAAGGCGGCAAACACCCACGGACCGTACTCGCGCTTCTGCAGTTCGCCCGTCACCGGGTCGCGCTTGCTGAAGAGCGGCGGCGCCAGGTGGAAGCGCAGCTTGAAGTTGCCGTCGAACTGCTCATCGAGCTTCTTGCGGAACTCGCCGCTCGTATACAGACGCGCCACCTCGTATTCGTCCTTGTAGGCCATCAGCTTGAAGAAGTAGCGAGCCACGGCCTCGGTGAGCTTGGCTTCGCCTTTCACCTTCGCCGACTCTGCCGCGCGCACTTCGTCGACCAGCTTCCGATATCGATCGGCCCACGCGGCGTCCTGATAGTCGGTAAGGAACGCCACGCGCCGCGCGATGGTTTCGTCCAAGGTTTCGGACACCTTGATGCTCGTGGCCTGCTCGGTTCTAGGCGCGATCAGCTTCGCGACCGCCTTGGAATCGACCGCCGTTCGACGCCCCCACAGGAACGCAGCCTGGTTCATCTTGACGCCGGCGCCGTTCAACTCGATGGCCTTGTTGAGTGCCTCGGACGAAACCGGCACGAGCCCGCGCTGGAACGCGAAACCCAGCATGAACATGTTCGTAGCGATGGAATCGCCCAGCAGCGCCGTCGCGATGCGCGATGCGTCGACGAACTCCGCGTTGTCCTTGCCGACGCCGTGCGCGATGGTCTCGCGCAACGAACTACCGGGGAACTTGAAGTTGGCGTCGCGCGTGAACGCACCGGTCATCTGCTCGTGCGTGTTGACCACCATCCGCGTGCCGGGGCGCGTGGTCTCCATGGTCTTCTGGCTCGCCGAGACCACCAGGTCGCAGCCCAGCACCAGGTTGGCACCGCCAGCCCCGAGGCGCACGGTCTTGATGTCGTCGGGATGCCGCGCGATCTGCAAGTGGCTCCACACCGCGCCACCCTTCTGCGCGAGACCCGCCATGTCGAGGCCACCGAAGCCCCGGCCTTCGAGGTGCGCAGCCATGCCGACGATCGCACCGATCGTCACGACACCCGTGCCACCGACACCGGTCACCATGATGCCGTAGGGAGTGTCGAGCGCCGGCAATGCCGGCTCGGTAACGGCGGGGAACAGCACTTCGGTGTTCTCGCCCGCGGGCTTCGACGGCGCAGCCTTGCGCACCCCGCCGCCATGCACCGTGACGAAACTCGGGCAGAACCCCTTCACGCACGAATAGTCCTTGTTGCAGGCGGACTGGTCGATCTTGCGCTTGCGACCGAACTCGGTCTCGAGCGGCGTCACCGACACGCAATTCGACTTGACACCGCAATCGCCGCAACCTTCGCAGACGAGATCGTTGATGAAGGCGCGCTTGGGCGGATCGGGATACAGATTGCGCTTGCGACGGCGGCGCTTCTCGGCGGCACAGGTCTGGTCGTAGACGATCACGCTGACACCTTCGACCTTGGTGAACTCCTGCTGGACCGCGAGATAGTCGTCGCGGTGGTGCACCGTCACGCCGGGCGCGAACGGCGCACCGGATCCGTACTTCTCCGGCTCGTCTGTCACGACGGCAATCTTGCGCGCGCCTTCGGCATGCATCTGCTGCGTGATCTGCGGCACCGAGAGATTGCCGTCGACGTGCTGGCCACCGGTCATGGCCACCGCATCGTTGTACAGGATCTTGTAGGTCATGTTCGCGCCGGACGCGACCGCCGCGCGCACCGCGAGTGAACCCGAATGGAAATAGGTTCCATCGCCGATGTTCTGGAAGATGTGCGCCGTCTTCACGAACGGCGCCATCCCCATCCAGCTCGCACCCTCACCGCCCATCTGGGTGTAGCCGGCAGTGTTGCGATCCATCCACTGCGCCATGAAGTGGCAGCCGATGCCCGCCATCGCACGGCTGCCGGGCGGCACCTTGGTACCGGTGTTGTGCGGGCAGCCGGAACAGAAATACGGCGTGCGATCCATGGCCGGCTTCTCGACGGCACGAGTCTCCAGCGCTTCCTGTTCAGCGACGCGGGCACGCAGTTGCGCATCGTCGATGCGCTCGAGGATGCGCTTGCCGATCGCGATGGCGATCTCGTTCGGATCGAGCGCCGCGTTGCTGCGGAAGAGCTGCGCGCCGGTTTCGTCGAGCTTGCCGATGACCACGGGGGCATTCGCCTTGCCGTACAGCACATCCTTCAGTTGCGGTTCGATCAGCGCACGCTTTTCTTCCACCACGACGATCTTCTCGAGCCCTTCGGCGAACGCCGCCGCGCCCATGGCCTCGAGTGGCCAGGTCATGCCGATCTTGTAGAGACGCAGCCCGAGGCGCTGCGCCTCGGCTTCGTCGATGCCCAGGTACTGGAGCGCCTGTCGCACATCCATGTACGACTTGCCGCAGGTGGCGATCCCGAGCTTCGCGTTGGGCGCATCGATCACCACGCGATCGATGCGATTCGTACGCGCGAAGGCCTTCACCGCCTCGATCTTGACGTTGTGTAGCCGCGATTCCTGATCGAGCGGCAGATCCGGAAAGCGGATGTTGATTCCGCCCTCGGGCATCTTGAAGTCTTCCGGGATGCGGATGCGAACGCGCGCCGGATCCACGTCCACCGAAGCGGTCGCGTCGATGGTGTCCTTCATCGACTTCAATCCCACCCAGCAGCTCGAATAGCGCGACAGCGCCCAGCCGTAGATGCCGTAGTCGAGCAACTCCTGCACACCGGCCGGGTTGAGGATGGGCATCATCGCATCGACCATCGCGAATTCGCTCTGGTGCGCGGTGGTGGACGACTCGCAGGTGTGGTCATCGCCCATCAGGGCGATGACACCGCCCTTCGGCGCCGTGCCCGCGAGGTTGCCGTGCCGGAACGCATCGCCGGTGCGGTCCACGCCCGGTCCCTTGCCGTACCAGACGGCGAAGACGCCGTCGAACTTGTTGTCGCCGGAGAGATGCGCCTGTTGCGTGCCCCAACAGGCGGTGGCCGCGAGGTCTTCGTTGACGCCGGGCTGGAAGTGGATGTTGTGGTCCTTGAGAAACTTCGAGGCCGCGGTGAGCTGCTGGTCGTAGCCGCCGAGCGGGCTGCCGCGATAGCCGGAGATGTAGCCGGCGGTGTTGTAGCCCTCGGCGGCATCGCGCCGTTGCTGCATGAACGGCAGGCGGACCAGTGCCTGCGTGCCGGTGAGGAATACGCGCCCCTTGTCGAGGGTGTACTTGTCCGAGAGCGAAACGTCGAGCAGTGCCATGGTTCCAGAGAGTTCCTCGTCGATGAGCTGCTAACTATACCGCCTGTACCCCCTCTCCCTCCGGGAGAGGGACAGAGGGTGAGGGAGGGTTTTCACCGCATCTCCCTCACCCCGACCCCTCTCCCGGAGGGAGAGGGGTCGGCTACGCTGACCCCTGCGGGGTGGAATGGTGGCTCCCCTCTTCCCCAACCCTTCTCCCCAAGGGAGAAGGGAGCGGCCTCCCCTCGTCCGGAGGGAGGGGGCTTGCATCTCACATCTTGATCGTCACTTTCCCCGTGTGCGTTGCACCATCCAGGTGGTCGTAGGCTGCGCGCGCCTCTTCGAAGCCGAAACTGCGGCCGATGGGCAGGCGCATGCCGTGCAGAGCGATGGCCCGGTTCATCTCCTCGAACATCTCGCGCGAACCCACATAGATCCCCTGGACGCGGATGTGCCGCCGCAACACCGCCGCCGTATTCATCTGCCCACCGGTACCGGTGAGCACCCCGATGAGGGCGACGTAGCCGCCCAACCTTACCGCGGCAATGGACTTATCCAGCGTGCCGCTGCCACCCACTTCCACCACGATGTCGGCGCCGCGACCACCGGTCAGTTCCGCCACCGCCTTGTCCCAGTCGGACCGCGTGCGGTAGTTGATGGTTTCATCGGCCCCGAGCTGCTTCGCCTGGGCAAGCTTCTCGTCGCTCGAGGAAGTGATGATCACGCGCGCCCCGTGCATCTTCGCGAACTGCAGGGCAATCATCGAAACCCCACCCGTGCCGAGACACACGACGGTATCGCCCGCCTTCACGCTGCCTTCCCGCATCAACGCATTCCAGGCGGTCACGCCGGCACAGGGCAGACAGGCGGCTTCCTCGTCGGTGAGATGCGTCGGTACCTTCACCACGCCCTGTTCGGACAGCACCACGTACTCCGCCAGCATGCCGTCGATCGCACCGCCGAGCGCGCTCATCGGCGCTTCCGGCGGAACGATGCCGGCGATCCACGCCTGCATGAAGCATCCTGCCACCCGGTCGCCAACCTTGACCCGCGTGACACCCGCGCCGATCTCGACGATCTCGCCGACCCCGTCGGACAACGGAATGCGGCCCTGGGGCGGCGGCGCGCCGTAGCCGCCCTTGGCCACCAGCAGATCCCGGTAGTTGAGCGACCACGCCTTGGTCCGGATCAGGACCTGTCCAGGGCCCGGCTTCGGATCGGCTCGGTCGACCCGGGTCACGTTGTCGAGGCCGGTCTTGTGCTGCAGTTCGTAGGCTTTCATCTTGGCTCCGTGGGGCAGGACTCTGCTCTGGCGCGCATGCTAGGCAGGGCTGCCGCCTGGGGGAACGACACCCGGTAACATACCGCCCATGCTTGCCAAGGCATACCCCTGACCATGGATCTTCTCAACCTCATGCGCCTGTTCGCCCGCACCGTGGAAGCGGGCAGCTTCTCGGCCGTGGCGCGCCAGTCCGGCACCACGCAGCCCACCATCAGCCGCCAGATCGCCCGCCTGGAGCGCGCCCTCGGCGCACAACTCCTCGCCCGCGGCGCTTCCGGGCTGCGTCTGACCGAAGCGGGCGAGGTCTGCTACGCCCGGGCGAAGCAGCTCGTCGAGGATGTCGACGAGTTGCAATCGAGCTTCGGCCGCCTGCGCGGCAGCGTGAGCGGTACGTTGCGGGTGAACTGTCCCGCTTCGTTCGGAGAAACCTGGCTGACACCGGTGCTGCTGCGCCTGGCGGAAGTCAATCCGCAGCTCACCATCGACCTCGTGCTGACCGACCGCTTCATCGACCTGATCGAAGAACGCATCGACGTCGCCATCCGCTTCGGCCCCCTGCCCGACCTGCGGCTCGTGGCGCGCAAGATCGGCGCGAGCCCCCAGGGCTGTTTCGCGTCGCCGGCCTACCTGGCCGAGCACGGCACCCCGAAGCATCCGCGCGACCTTGCCGCGCACCGCTGCATCGTGAACAGCTTCATCCCCTACACCAACGACTGGCACTTCGAGGGCCCGGAGGGCGACGTCGCCACCCGCGTGCAGGGCAACTTCCGCGCGAACAACCTGCGTGCGATTCGCGCTGCGGTACTGGGCGACAACGGCATCGCGATCGGGCCGGTCTGGCTCTACTTCGACGACATGAAGGCAGGCCGCGTGAAGCGGGTCCTGCAGCGATACGGTCCGCCGGCCCTCGACATTCACGCGCTGTATGCCCCGGGGAATCTGGTGCCGCTGCGTGTGCGCCACTTCATCGAGGCGCTCGAGCGGACTTTCCGCGAGACCCCGGCACTCGCAGAACTCTTCCTGGGGCACAGCGACCCCGGCGGGCGCCGGCCCCGCTGAGGGCCCGCGGGGACGCCGCCGTGAACCCGGGCGTACCCTTGACCCTCGCGGCGGCAGGTCGGTCGTCACCGGCGTTCCGGCGCGCTTCGTCCTCACCAACAGGAGGCAACATGAACACCGTCCGCACCTTTGCAGTTCTACTGTTCGCGACCCTGAGCCTGTCCACGCCGGCCCGAGCGGCGTTCGACTACTACCTGCACCTGGATGGCATCGACGGGGACGTCACCGCGCGGCCCTACGAACGCTGGATCAACATCATGTCGTACAGCTTCGGCGCCGCGGCCACAGGCGGCGGTTCCGGCGGGGGTTCGAGCTCGCTCGACGTGAGCGTTTCCGACCTCTCGTTCACCAAGCTGCTCGATGCCGCCAGCCCGAAGATCTTCGAGCATCTGGTGAAAGGCACCATCATCCGGAAGGGACAGCTCGACATCGTCACAGTCGGTGCCAAACCCGAGGCGCTGTACTCGTATGAGTTCGACGACGTTCTGTTTACGTCGGTCTCCCATGCCGGCGGTGCGCCGGGGCAACCGGTCGAATCCGTTTCGTTCACCTTCGACAGAATCACGCTCACTGCCGCCAAGCTGGATCCGAAGGGTATGCCACAGGGCGAAGTGAGTTTCACCTACGACTTGGCGAGCGCAGCCCCGGTGCCTGAACCGTCGACATGGGCGATGCTGGCCGTGGGGCTCGTCACGGTCGGCTTCGCGCTGCGCCGCGGGAGGTCGCGGCACTGATATACCTCCAGAGCTGGGGCGGCTTCCGGCGAGGCCGTACCCGGCAAGACTTCAATGCACTTTCAGAAGACCTTGTCCTTCTTCATCGCCGCCACGAGCACGTTGAGGTACTGGTTGATCGCCTTCTCGCGATCCCCCGTGCCGGCGTTCTCGGTGAGCAGCCGCGCACTCCAGACACGCTTCTGGCCCTTGCGCTCGAACAGCGTGGCCTCGGATCCGAGTTCCGTCAGCGTGTAGTCGGGTGCCGTCCGGATGTTGGTCGGATAGGTATAGATCGGGTAGTCCGCCGACGTGCGCGACTCCGTATCGACGAACGTAGCGCGCAGCACGAACACCGCGTCCGCGTCGGTGGCCTCGATCGCTTCGCGGAAACGCTCTTTCTCCTCCGGCACATAGCGCGTGAAATACCGATGCGACGCCACGGCGTTCATGCCTTCGGCCTGCAATCGCTTCGCCAGCATGTCCTGCAGCTCGGTCTGCACGAACTCATCGCGTGCTACCGTGATGATCAGCACTTTCTTGAAGTGCTTGGCGGGTCGGTCCGGCGCCGACCAGCTGGCGTCGAGGCTGGTGCGGTCCTGGATGGCGCAGGCGCCGAGGGCAAGCGCTGCAAGCAGCGACAGCACCCATGCGAAACGGGTAATCGTGGTCTTCAATGTCGGTCTCCCCCTGAGGTCGCCCGAGTATACTGCCCGCGCAGCATCCGGTCCGTCCCGCGTACCGCACTTCCCTTCTCGCCCATTCGAACGATGCCCATCACAACTCGCAACATCGTTGCCGCCATCGCATTGATCGCCTCCGTTCTCCTGGCCGGGTGTGCCGCGAACCAACTGGTCGCGCACCAGGCGAACCCCGCCCATGTCGGCAAGCCACCGAAGAAGGTCATGGTCTATGCGGTCACCTACGACGCCACGCTGCGCCGGGTCTTCGAGGACCGCATGGTCGAACGGCTCGGCAGCCGCGGCATCCAGGGCGTGCCGGCGTACACCATCATCACCAGCGAGAGTCCCGCGGAGGAAGCGCAGTTGCGCGCGGCAGTCGCGAAGAGCGGCGCGGACGCAGTCATGATTTCCCGCCCCGGCGCCGAGGAGCAGTCGAGCACGATCGTGTCCGGGGGCACCGTGTACACGGGGACCGTCGTCGGCATGTACGGATACTACTCGGGCGTCTGGCAAGCGACCAAGGTTGCACCACGGGACGTGGAGGGCGCCACCTGGCTGATGTCGTCCACCAGGCTGTTCGACGTCGGTTCCGAGGCCCCGGTGTGGAGCGGCACGGTCAAGACGTCCATGCAGGACGACATGGGGGCGACGTTGAACAAGTACGTGGATCTGGTGTTCAAGGCGATGGTGGCGGACCGGGTGTTGTAGCCTCGGAGTCACCGCGCCGGCCATTTCCATCCCGGGACGTCGAGTTCGTCCTCGTTCTCCAACCGCGTCTGGCCCAGCCGCTTCTCCAGCCGCAGCACTTCGCACCCACCCTTCTCCTGCAGCGTCGCCAGTAGCCGCGGCGCGTGCGAGACGACGATCACCTGCGACGACTTCGCGGCCTGCAACACCAGTCTTCCGAGGGCTGGATGCAAATCCGGATGCAGGCTCGTTTCGGGTTCGTTCAGCACCAGCAACTCCGGCGGGCGCGGTGTCAGCAACGCCGCGATCCAGGAAATGTAGCGCAGCGTTCCGTCCGACCATTCCGCCGCCTTCAACGCTCGCAGCAGTCCGTGCTGGCGCAGTTGCACTTCGAACCAGCCGTCGGCCTGGGTCACCTCGACCGCCGCGCCCGGAAACGCATCCTCGACGGCTGCGTCGAGGGCTTGGGCGTCGCCGATCTCGCGTATGGTCTGGAGCGCCGCAGCGAGATCGGAGCCGTCGTGGCCGAGCGCGACCGTGCGCGTTCCCACCTGGGGCCGCCGCGCGCCCGCATCCGGATCGCTGCGCAACTGGTCATAGAATCGCCACGCGCGGATGCGCTCGCGCAGCGCGATCATCTCGGGCGCGGCACGTGGATCAGCACAATGGGTCAGCATGCTGTCCCACGCCGGCACGTGCTGACTCAGCGTCACGCGATCACGGTCGCCCGCGATCTGTGCCAAACCCCCGCGGCGCTCCGCGAGCACTGCGGAAGGACGAAGCATCGCCCCGCTCCACAGCACTTCGTGCTTGATTTCGGGATCGAACGGGAACGCCGCGTCGGTCGGCAGACCGAGGTCGATCGCATAGCCGTAGTCCTCCGCGGCGAATCCCATCTGCAATCGCACCGGCCCTTTGCGTGCCGTTCCCTGCACCGGATGTTCACCGCGCTGCACCGCACGCGCGAAAGCTTCGGGACCCGCCCATAGCGTCGATGGCAGGCCGCCTTCGCGGGCCAGCGATGCCACGACGCGGCCTTGTGCCGTGTCAGCCAACAGGCGCAACGCCCGGTAGAGGTTCGACTTGCCGGCGCCGTTCGGTCCGGTGACTGCGGTCAATCGATCGAGCGGCACCACCAGATCGCGCAGCGATCGATAGCCGGAAACCGCGAGGGTGTGCAGCATCTAGGCGCCGAACTGCAATTCCGCGAGCCGCGCGTAGAGCGGACTCGAGCCGAGCAGCGCTTCGTGTGTGCCGACGCCGACCAGCCGCCCGCCATCGATCACCGCAATGCGATCGGCGTTCTTCACCGTCGCCAGCCGATGCGCGATCACGAGCGACGTACGTCCGCGCATCAGGCGTTCGAGCGCGAGCTGCACCATGCGTTCCGATTCCGCGTCCAGCGCACTGGTCGCTTCGTCGAGCAGCAGCACTGGCCGGTCTGCCAGGATCGCCCGCGCGATGGCCAGCCGTTGCCGCTGACCACCGGAGAGTCGCACGCCGCGCTCGCCCAGAAAGGTGTCGTAGCGCTCCGGAAGGTCCTCGACGAAAGTCCGGGCGAACGCCGCTTCGCACGCCGCTTCGACAGCGGCATCGTTCGCATCCGGACGGCCGTAGCGGACATTTTCGCGCACGCTCGTGGCGAAGATCGCCGGCTCCTGTGGGACGAGCGCGATGCGGGCGCGCACGGCGGCAGGGTCCGCGCACCGCAGATCGACGCCATCGAGACGCACCACGCCTTGCTGCGGATCGTAGAAGCGCAGGAGCAACTGGAACACCGTGGACTTGCCGGCCCCGGATGGCCCCACGAGTGCAACGCGTTCGCCGGGCTCGACCTGCAAGGTCAGACCGTCGAGCGCCGGGGGCGTCGGTCGCGACGGGTAGGCGAAACTCACGGCATCGATCTCGACGCGACCAACCGGGGGCGCAGGCAACGCGATCGGATCGCGCGGCGCGGCGATGTCGGGCTCGGTCGAAAGAATCTCGGCCAACCGCTCGGCCGCACCTGCACCCCGCTGCAGATCGCCGACCACTTCGCTCACTGCCCCGGCGGCACCCGCAACCATCGCCGCATAGAACACGAACGCGGACAGTTCGCCCGGCGTGATCCGCCCCGCCATCACGTCGTGCCCACCGATCCACAGGATCACGCCGATGCCGCCGAACACCAGCAGGATCACCGAAGCAACCAGCCCCGCGCGCATCCCGATGCGCTGCCTCGCGGTGTGGAACGCCGCCTCGATGGTATTGCCGAAGGTCCGCCGATCCTCGGTCTCGTGACCATAGGCCTGCACCGTTCGGATCTCGTGCAGGGTCTCGTCGATGTGCACGCCGATGTCGGCGACCCGGTCCTGACTGGCACGGGAGAGCTTGCGCACGCGACGCCCGAATACCACGATCGGCCCCATGACGATCGGCACCAGCAGCAGCACCAGCGCGGTCAGTTTGACGCTGGTGATCGCGAGCATGACCAGCGCGCCCAGCCCCATGAGCCCCTGCCGCAAGGCCATCGACACGCTGGTGCCGACCACCTGTTCGATGAGCGCGGTGTCGGTGGTGAGCCGCGACACCATCTCGCCGGTTCGCGTGCTTTCGAACCACGCCGGCGACAACGTGAGCACGCGCGAGAACACCGCGCGACGTACGTCGGCCACGATGCGCTCGCCAAGCCACGAGATCAGGTAGAAGCGCACGTAGGTCACGATGGCCGAGATCACCACGACCACGAGCAGGAACACCAGCGCGCGGTCGAGCCCTTTCGGATCGCCGGCGGCGAAGCCCCTGTCGACGGCCAGCTTGAGACCTTGTCCCAGCACCAGGAAGCAGGCGGCCCCGATGAAAAGGGCGATCGTGAAGACGATCAACCGCGTTCGGTAGGGTCGCGCGAACTGCGCGACGAGCGACAGCGATCGGAGCCTGTCGAGCCCGCTCCGGTCCGCGGTCGCCACCTCGTTCGTCATCGCGGATCCTCTGCCGGACGCGCGGAGGATCCGCGCGCCGCGCATCTCACCTATCGACCCTCGACACAACGGAAGGGCTGTGCGCCCCAGCTTCGCTGGGCGCGGCCCAACCGCGGCCAGATGCGCCTCACCCATCGCCCCTCGACACGATCGAAGGGCTGTGCGCCCCAGCTTCGCTGGGCGCGGCCCAACCGCGGCCAGATGCGCCTCACTTCAGCGCGAACTCCACGAACTCGATCGGGGCGTCGCCGTCGTTCGCGAACGTCGCGGTGTACGACTGCTCGCGGAACGCGAAGCCGGCGGGCACGAGCGCAGTGGTTGCTCCACCCTTGCCCTCGATACGTTCGACCAGGGTGCCGGCATTCACCGCGACGCGCAGGCTCGGACCGGGAATGGTGATCGGGCCCACCGACTTGCCGGGTGCCACAGTCACGCGCCAGGCCCGCACGCGTTCGTTGTCGAGCACGGTCACGAGCCCCGGCATCTCCGGCAACGGCGCGGTGACGGTGATGGATTCAGGGCCGCTCTTCAGCAGCTCGATGCCGATGGCACGGAACGTACCGGGGCCGCGATTGATGAACCGGTGCGTGTAGGTCCCCTGCACGGCGCGGTAGTAGCCCACCACGCCCTGCTCGATCTTCACGTCTTTCGGCTCCTGCCCGTAGACCTGGTTCTGCAGCGTGACGCTGGTGACCATCAGATAGGGATAGTCGAGCGAATGGGCGTGGTACATGGTGCGCTCGCCCTCCGGAATGGCGACGTCCACCACGCGCACCCATTCGTTGACGAGCTTCGGCACGTGCCGCGGTTCCTCATGGGCCGGCACGACGCGATCGTCGTCCTGGGCACGCGCCATGCCTGTCACTAGGAGCAGACCCGCTGCAACGATGAGAAGGGAACGCATGATGTCTCCGGCTGACGATTCCAGTCCGAATTGTGCCGCAAGCGGCCGCCGCCTTCGAAACCCACCGCATTGCGGACGGCGCGTGCCGTGTTATGCTGCACTGCGTCATCCGCTCTCGTCGCAGGCGTCGAGCATGAGACTCATCCGTGGATTCCGCCGCATCCTGATCATCGGCTTGCTGTCCCTCGCCGGCACCCTCGCACTGGCCGAAGACGGCACGGACCTGGACGAACTGGCGATCTCCCAGTTGCCCTTGACCGACGTGGTGCTCAGCATCCTGTCGCTGCGCACCGATCTCAACCGGTACGACACCAAGGACCTCGGCACACTGAGCGGGCAGTACGAACTGTTCTATCGCGAGGTGATGTCGGCCTGCGGCACGTCCGGCAAGCCGGATGCAACGCCGGAACTGTGCCCCGGACACTCGCTCTCCGAGTCGTTCATCCGCTACGTCCAGTCGGACACTCGCATCTGCCCGCGGCCGACCGGGGACGTCTGCGGCAAACCCCGGTACGAGCCCGAGACCATGCGGGCGGAGTTGCTCGCCCTGGTCAAGGCGCGCTATCGAGGTGTCTGGAAGTTCCGCGACACGGGCTTCATGGAAGACGGCGCGCCGGCGGACGCGCGCTGACGCGCCAGCCCTGCCGTTCAGCGCACCTCGAAGTTGCGCGTCGTGACGAACGCCATGGCGCACTGGGTCTCGCGACCCTCGCGCACGACGAAGACATCGGCCTGCGCGAACGACAGCGTCGCACCGGGCTTCACCACGCGCCCGCGCGCGATCAGGCGCTCCCCTTGGCCCGGTGCGATGATCCGCACGTCGTAGTCGACGGTGGAAACGAACCAGCCAGGCGGCAGCAGCGTCCCGGCCGAACTGGCACCGGCGAAATCCGCCAGCGATCCGATGATCGCCCCCTGAAAGAATCCGGGTCGGAAGCTCAGCGCATCGCGATACGGCAGCGTGAGCTCGGTGCGTCCGGGCTCGATGCACGTGAAATCGAAGCCGAACAGTTGCGCCGCGGGCATGGCGAGCACGGCCTCGCGCACTTGCTTCGCGTAGTCCGGATTGGCGGGTGAATCGGGCATCGCGATGCAGGCGACCCGCGCTCTAGCGAGCGCCACGCAGCAGGGCCTCGCGCAGTTCCGAGACCGCATTCGCATGCGCCTCGAACCCTTCGTAGGTCGCGAGCACCCGCGCATGCTTCGCCAGCTCCGGATAGCCGGCCCCGGTCACATAACCGATGCCCGTACGCTTCATGTAGTCGAAGGTCGACAGCGGCGAGAAGGTCTTCGCCCAGCCGCTGGTCGGCAGCACCGCATTGGGACCGAGCACGAAATTGCCGAGCGTGATCGGCGTGTGCCGGCCCAACAGGATCTCCCCGGCGTGCTGGATGCGGCCCAGCCATTGAAACGGTTCGTCGCCGTGGATCAGCAGATGCTCGGGCGCGTAGTCGTTCACGAACGCGCAAGCCGCGTCCATGTCGGGCGTGAGCACCACGCCACCACGCGGACCACCGAGGACCGTGGACGAGAATTCAACGCGCTGCGCACCCATGCGCTGCCAGTATCCGGGAATCGCTGCGATCGCGGCATCCGCGACGGTGCGGCTGGGTGTGACCAGAAACGCCGAAGAGTCGGGACCGTGCTCCGCCTCGATCAACAGGTCGAGTGCCGCGATGCGGCCATCGGCCGTCTCGTCCGCCAGCACGATGGATTCGCTCGGCCCGGCGGGCGTTCCCGTGTCGAGCACGCCGGCCAGCAACCGCTTCGCGGCCACCACCCAGGGACTCCCGGGGCCGACGATCTTGACGCGCGGGGTCACGGACTTCGTACCGTAGGCCACCGCCGCCACCGCCACGGCACCGCCGACGCGATACACGGTCCTCACACCGGCGATCTGCGCCGCCACCAGCGTTGCTGCGTCGAAATCGCCGCCCGGCCCCGGTGGCGTCACCACGCAGATTTCCGGCACGCCGGCGACGACGGCCGGCACCGTGGTCATCATCACGACCGACGGGAAAGCCCCCTTGCCGCGCGGAACGTAGCACGCCACCGACGGGATCGGCAGCCATCGGTCACCGGCAAAGGCGCCGGGCCGTATCTCCTTCATCCACATCGACTCGGGCTTCTGTTCCTCATGAAAACGGCGGATGTTCTCGACCGCGTACTCGATCGCGGCGATCACTTCGCGATCGACCTGGGTGAAGGCACGATCGAAGTCCGCCGGGCGCGCCGCGATATGCGCCGGATCGATGTCCACGCGATCGATCTCGCGCGCGAGGCGCACGATCGCGGCATCGCCCTCGGTCCTGACGGCCTCGATGATCGGCTTCACCTTGTCGAGGAAGGGCGTGAGATCCGACTCGGCACGGCGCAGCAACTGCGCCCGGCCAGCGGCGTCGAGCCCGGTGAGATCGTGCAGAGCGATGTTCTTCTCGACAGGGGCGTTCATGGTTTCACTTGCTCTTCAGGAAGATCTCGAGTCCGACCCAGCGGTCCAGCAACGCGATGGCCGCCGTCGCCACCAGGATGTAGACCACGGACACGGCGGCGAGATCGGGCGTGATGACGTTGCGGATGGAATTGTAGATCGACACCGGGAGAGTCACGGTGTTCGCGTCCGTGAGCAGCAGGCTTACCAGGAATTCGTTGAAGGCAAGCACGAACATGAGCAATGCACCGGTGATGATGCCCGGCGCGACGGCCGGCAGCGTCACCGTGCAGAACGCATGCAGCGGCGCCGCTCCGCAGTTTGCCGCGGCGTTCTCGAGATCGGCGTCGAGCGCGTTCGCGCTGGCGAGCACCGCCCAGATCATGAACGGCAGATTGATGACGCAGCAGGCGAGCCCCACCGCCCACAGTTCGCCGAGGATACCCAGTTCGCCGAACAGCATCAGCATGCCCATGCCGGCACCGATCAGAGGCACCGTGAACGGCAGCAGCAGATAGAGTTGCAGCAGCTTGGCGAACCGGATGCGGGAGCGCGCCAACGCGAGTGCGGCCAGCGTTCCAGCCGGCACGGCGATGACGGTGCAGACGAGCGACACCCAGAGCGAACGCACGAAGGCATCGCGGAGCACGGCCGAGCCGAACACCTTGCCGTACCATTTCAGGGAGAACCCGTCCGGCGGAAAGGTGATGATGTTGCCGGTGGTGACGGACGCACCGAGGATGATGAGGGTCGGCGCAGCCAGCAGGATCAGGTTCACCGCCACGACGGTCCAGAGGACCACGGCTTTGCTGCGCGCGCCGTTCATCGGCGCTCGTCGGAAAAGCCGAGGGTCCCTGCACCGAGCACGGTCAGGATCACCGCGGCGAGCGCTGTCGCGATCAGCACCAGCACGATCGCGACAGCGGACCCGAGGCCGCTGTCGGAGATGCGGAAGAACGCGTCGTAGACCGCGTTCGCGATGAAGTCATTGGTGCCGCCGCCGAGAATCACGGGCATGGCATAGTCGGTGAGCGCCAGCGTGAATACCACCAGCGCGGCCGCGACCAGCCCCGGTCGCGCCATCGGCAGGGTGACGTGGCGGAACGTGCGCAGCCAGTGGGCTCCGAGGGACTCCGACGCGAGTTCGATCTCCTCATCGATGGCCGTCACCGCCGGCGCGATCAGCAGGACCGCGAACGGCAGGAGGTACTGCACGAGCCCGAAGAGCACCGACGGGTAGTTGTAGATCATCTTGTAGGGGCCGAGGCCGACGGCACCGAACACCGTGTTGAGCAGACCTTCCCGGCCCAGGATGATGAGCCAGCCGTAGGCCCGTACCACCTGACCGATGAAGAAGGGCAGGAACAGACTCACCAGCAGCACCTTGCGGGTCCAGGCCGACGCGGTCCGCACCATCACGTACGCGTAGGGAAACGCCAGGATCAGAGTGACCAGCGTGACGATCGCCGCCCCGAGAACGCTGCGGCCAAGCACGATCCAGTACGTGGACTGTGCGCCGATCTCACGATAGTTGGCCGCCGTGTAATCCTCGCCCGTATCGAAGGTTTCGGTATCGAGCAGGTGCAGGCTCGCTTCGCCCATCCAGGCGAGGCCTGCAACCAGGACGAGGACCAGTGCGATGGCCGGCAGCAGCAGGACCGCACTGGAGTAACGCCGCATCGTGCGCGGCCACAGGAGGGCACGGACAGCTTCGAGTGTGTCGAGTAGCACCGACAGCCCTCACCCTAACCCTCCCCCGGCGAAGCCGGGGGAGGGGATGTACGGCGCATGCGTCTCGCATCCGGCAAGCGCGGGCGCTCCTTCCCCCGGCGACGCCGGAGGAAGGTCGGGATGGGGGCCAGCGACCGCGAAGCGACCAAAATCACCCCTGCATGATCGCCTTGAACTTCCCGAACCACTCCTTCTCGTTCTCCACCTGGATCTTGTTGGGCACGCGCAGGAGTTTCTTGAAGTCCTCGGGCTTGGTGGGGTACGCGGGATCGCCCACCATGTCGGCCGGCGGCTTGATGTTCGGGTTCACCCCCGGCAGGCCGAGACCGTCGCACCAGCCCTGCTGCGCTTCGGTGGAGAGCGCGTGATTCACGTACTGCTTCGCCCAGTACAACTCGTTGGCGGGCAGGCCCTTCGGAATCCACAGCGCGTCGGTGTCCACCTTCGCGCCTTCCTCGGGAATGGTCCACGCAACCTTGACGCCGTTCTTCTTGGCGCCGCGCGCGTTGGTCACGATGGTGCAGGCAAGATCGATCTCGCCTTTCTGGAACCAGTTGGTGAAATCCGGATCCTCGCCGAGCAAGGGCTTCTGTGCCTTCAGCTTGCCGATGAAGTCCCACGCCGCCTTCATGTTCTTCGGAATGTCCTCGACCTTGCCGCCACCGGCCACCTGGGCGGCGGGATGGAAGCCGATACCGTCGTTGTAGAGCGCGATGCGGCCCTTGAACTTCGGGTCGAGCATCACCTTCCAGCTCTTCGGCGCGCCCTGCGGAAAGGCATCGGTACGATAGGCGAGCACGTAGACATAGCTGTACACGTTGACCAGCGGGTAACCCTCGAAACCCAGCGGCTGTGCGACCGAGAGCAGGCCCTTGAGGTTGGGCAGGTCCGAGAGATCCTCGCCCATCTTCTTCAGTGCAGACTTGGTGGCGTTGGTGGTCGTGTCCCAGTTCACGGCCACCGGTGGGCGGCGCTTCTGCTTGACCGCGGCCCACAGCTTCGGTTGCAGTTCGTTGTCTTCGGTCTCGTCGTACTTGATCGCGATACCGGTCGCCTTGGCAAAGCTCTGCGAAACGCCCGCATCGATGGCATCCTTCCACTCGCCTCCCCAGACCCGCACGATCAGCTCCTTGGGTTTGGCGGGCTCGGCGGCCAGCGCGAAGCGGCCGAAGGGCAAGGTGGCGGCGAAGGCGCCGGCACCTTGCAGAAAGGTGCGCCGGTCGATGGTATTTCGCTTCATGGTGGTCTCCTGTCGTGGGTAATGGAACTGCCGTGCATGTCAACGCGGAAACACGATGAGGTCCCGCGCATGCCAACCGATATGGACTTCCGCGCCGGGGGCGAACAGCAGATGCGCCTCCGGGGCACGATCGATGACGCGAATCGCCGCCCGATCGAGCGCGGGCACCGCGACTTCGTAGACGACGCGGTCACCCTCGAATATGCACTGCACAACCTTGCCGGCGATGCTGCAGTCGGTATCGGTCAGCGGGGTCGGCGACAATCGCACGTGCTCGGCACGCAACGCGCAGTCGACCGGCGCGTCGTGCGCAGGTACCGGTGCTTGCGGATCGGCCCATCGTGCCGGCGTTTCAAGCGTGCCGATGCGCACGCGCAACGTGCTGCCGGTGCGCGACGCAACCCGCGCCGGCAGGAAATTGGTGACGCCGATGAACGTCGCGACGAACGCGTTCGCGGGGTGGCGATACGTTTGCGCCGGCGCCGCCAGCTGCTGCATCCGACCGCCATCCATCACCATCACGTCGTCGGACATGACCAACGCCTCGCGCTGGTCGTGCGTGACGTTGATCGTGGTGACCCCGAGTTCCTGCTGGATGCGACGGAACTCGAGCTGCATCTCCTCGCGCAGCTTGCGGTCGAGGGCGGCCAGGGGCTCGTCGAGCAGTACGAGGTCCGGCTCGAACACCAGCGCCCGCGCGATGGCCACGCGCTGCTGCTGCCCGCCGGAGAGTTGCTGGATGCGGCGCCGCTCGAAACCCTGCAACTGCACGATGCCGAACATCGCGGCGACCCGATCCGGAATCTCGGCGGCGTCGAAACCGCGCATGCGCAGCGGGTACTCGACGTTGTCCCACGCATCAAGGTGGGGGAACAGTGCGAGGCGCTGGAACACCATGCCGATGGAGCGTCGGTGCGGCGGCACCGCCGATACCGGCCGGCCGTGGATATGGATCTCGCCGCGCGTCGGCTCGATGAAGCCCGCGATCATGCGCAGCAGTGTCGTCTTGCCCGACCCGCTGGGGCCGAGGATGGTGAGGAAGCGCCCGTGTGCCACCGTGAAGCTCACCTCGGCCACCACCGTCGCGGCACCGAATGTCTTGCTGACGCCTTCGACCGCGACCATGCTTGCGGTCGCCGTACTGCGGGCGTCGGTCAAGGGTAAGTGGTGGGCACCGGCTGACGCCAGGACAGTCACGGCTCGAGAAGGGTCGGCTCAGGGGAAACCCGATGATACCCGGCGGCGCGCCCGGCTACTGCGCTCGACACGGTGTGCGGCAGGAGCGGACGTCAGATGGATGCCATGAACCCGCCATCGACGAACAGGCATTCTCCGGTCACGTAGCCCGAAGCACCGCTCGACAGGAAGATGGCCGTACCCACGAGATCGTCGAGCTGGCCGAAGCGCTGCATCGGAATGCGCTGGAGCATCGAGCGCTCCCACGCCGCATCCTGGTAGAACCCTTCCGTCATGGCAGTGCGGAAGTAGCCCGGCGCGATGCCGTTCACGCGGATGCCGAGCGGGGCCCATTCGGCCGCCAATGCCCGCGTCATGCCGAGCAGCCCCGTCTTCGACGATCCATAGGGCACCGCGGTGGGAACGCCCACGCCGGAGGTCAGCGAACAGAGGTTCACGATGGCACTGCCGGCGGGCATGTGCCGGGCGGCCGCCTGGGCGCAGAAGAAGGCACCCTTCAGGTTGGTGTCGACGATCCGGTCCCATAGTGCCTCGTCGATCTCGAGTGCCGGACGGACCTCTTCCACACCCGCATTGTTGATCAGCACGTCGAGCCCGCCGAGCGCCTGTACCGCCGCGGCGACACCCTGCCGGCATCCTTCGACGGACGACACGTCCAGTTCCACCGCGAAGGCGCTGCTGCCCGCCTCCCGCAACTCGGCGACCGCCGATTCCAGGTCGGTACGGGTACGGGCGGCGAGCGCCACCGCCGCACCGGCTTCCGCCAGCCCCTTTGCCAAGGCGCGACCGATGCCACGGCTGGCGCCCGTCACCAGCACGCGCCGTCCGGCCAGGGAGAAGCGCGCCAGTACAGCAGGAAGATCGCTCATGGAAAACCTCCGGCGAGAACGGGCTTCGAGTGTATCGCGCCACGCGTGGCCGCAGCCCATGGGCCGCGGTAAAGTAACGGATACGTCAACACCCGATGAGAGAGGCGATCATGGCCGAGCGCGACGCCCGCCTGCCGGAACCGACCATGGATCCGGCGGAGCTGTACCGAGAAGAGATCATCACCGACCGCAAGGTCGGCACCATCCGCATCCTGCATCCGGTCAAGTCCGACGGGTCGGCGGATGCTGCCCGCGACACCGTGTACGTCGGCGAAGCCCAGATGTACACGACCATGGGCACGTTGCCGCTGTCGTTCGAGATCGAGGCCCGGTCGCTGAACGAGGCCGTGGCCGGCTACGCTCCCGCGGCGAAGGAAGCCGTGGAGCGCACCGTCCGGGAACTGGAGGAGTATCGTCGCCAGGCCGCCTCCTCCATCGTGATTCCGCGCGGCGGCGCCGGCGGCATGGGCCCGGGCGGCATGGGCGGCCTCGGTGGTGGCGGCAAGATCCAGATGCCGTAGCCGGAAGACCAGGGGGAATCATGGATCACGCGATGCACTTTTCCGTCAGCCACGCCGCCGCCAGTCCATTCCGTGACGACGGCCTGCGGCCGTTCTTCCAGTACCGCGATCTCGGCATCCGCGATGCCACGGGTAACCGATTCGTCGCGCACGTGATCCGTGCGAAACCGGGCGTGCCGGCCCAGCCCGAGCGGCACCATCACGAAGTGGAATTCCAGATGGTGTACGTGCTGAAGGGCTGGATCCGCTTCCACTACGAGGGCGTGGGTGAAGTCACGCTGGAGGCCGGATCGTGCGTGCACCAGCCGCCCGGCATCCGCCACACGGAACTCGGCCATTCCGACGATCTCGAGCTGATCGAGATCGTGCTGCCGGCCGATTTCCAGACCGTCAAGGACCCTTGAAAATGCACGCGGCGCGCCTTGCTGGACGCGCCGCGTGCTTGATCGACCTCGAGGTCAGTGGGCGGCGGCGGCCGGTGCAGCGATCACCATCTCGGTGAACGGGTAGACGTACGCTTGCAGCATCACGAACACCCCGATCAGCGCCGCAAGCGCGATCGAGTGCCAGAACACGTAGCGCAGGATCACGCCTTCCTTGCCGACGTAGTTGGTCGCGACCGATGCCACCACGATGCTCTGTGCGTCGATCATCTTGCCCATGACGCCGCCGGAGCTGTTGGCGGCCGCCATCAGTTCGGGCGACAGCCCGAGCTTGTTGGCGGTGATCTGCTGCTGGCTGCCGAACAGCGCGTTCGACGCCGCGTCGGTCCCGGTCAAGGCCACGCCGATCCAGCCGATCAGAGTGCCGAAGAACGGATACAGCCAGCCGGTGTTGGCGAGTGCCAGGCCGAGGGTCGCGTCCATGCCCGAGTAGCGGGTCGTGTAACCGAGTGCGAGCATGGCGACGATGGTGAGGATCGAGTACTTCATCACGACGATGGTCTCGAACCACGACCCCACCATCTCCTTCACCTTGAAGCCCATCAGCTTGCCCGAGATGAACGCGGCAATGAGGATGCCGGTGCCGGTGGCCGACAGGATGCCGATGTTGAGGATCGCTTTTTCGGTGTGGACCTTCGCCACCGCGGGCGCGACCCGCTGCACCATGTTGTGCAGCCCGGGAATCTCCCACTTCCAGAAGGTGATGCCGGGGATGTTGAGCACATGGTTCTTCATCCACGGGATGCCCCAGAGGGCCAGCACGCAGGTCAGGATGATCCACGGCAACCACGCCTTGATCACCATGTCCTTGCTGTGGCCGTGCCCGGTGTTGTTGCGCTGCGCTTCCTCGAAGGAAACCATGCTGCCCGCGCTGCCGTCGGCCGCCGTCATGACCTGCTTGGGCTTCCACTTGGTGAGGAACCAGGCCAGCACCACCATGGAGATCATGGCCGAGAGCATGTCCACCAACCACGGGCCGTGGTAGTTGGAGATCAGGAACTGCGGGATCGCGAAGCTGACGCCGGCCACCAGGATCGCTGGCCAGATGGCGAGCGTGTTACGGAAGCCGCAGAACGTGATCACCAGCCAGAACGGCACGATCACCGAGAAGAACGGCAGTTGCCGGCCCACCATCGCCGAGAGCGTGAGCAGGTACTCGTCGGTGTTCTGCGTCACGCTGTTCAGCACGATGATCGGGGTGCCCAGACCACCGTAGGCCACCGGCGCGGTGTTGGCGATGAGCGACAGGCCCGAGGCCGCCAGCGGCGAGAATCCCAGGCCGATCAGGATCGCGCCGGTCACAGCCACCGGCGTGCCGCCCCCGGCCGCCCCCTCGAAGAAGGCGCCGAAGCAGAATGCGATCAGCACGAGCTGCAGCCGGCGGTCGTTCGAGATGCCGCCGATGGAGTCCTGCAGGATCTTGAAGAGCCCGGCCTTCAGCGTGAGCCGGTACATGAAGATCAGGTTGATGATGATCCACACGATCCCGATCAGGCCGAACAGGCCGCCGAACAGCGCGGCGCGCCCCGCCATCTCGGTGGGCATGCCCACGATGAAGATCGCGATCACGAGCGACGACACCAGGCCCGCTACGGCCGCTATGTGGGCCTTGATGTGGAAAATTCCCAGCCCGCCCAGAAGCACGATCACCGGAATCGCGCACACCAGCGTGGACAGGAACGTGTTGCCCAGCGGGTCGTAGACCTGGGACCAGAGTTCCATCGACTTCCCCTCCCCTCGGATTTCTCTTTTTTGGCGTCTCGTCCGGGATGACCCCGCCGAAACCGCGTGGAGTATAGCCAGCATCCTGTCGGCGCGGGGTGCCTTCGGCCATGAAAAAGGGCCGGTAAACCGGCCCTTTTCTGTCCCTGGAGCGAGTGCAGACCCCCTCAAGCCTCCGAACCCCACCGTCCCGGTGGGGGCCTCACACACCGCTAGAACGGGATGTCGTCCTCCAGGTCGTCGAACTTGCCGGCCGGCTTCTGCCCTCCGCCGGAGGGTTTGCCGCCCGAGGACCGTGCCGGGGGCGGGCCACGGTCGTCCATGTCGGCGCTGTCCCCGCCACCGCCGCCCATGCCGCTGCGCGACCCCAGCATCTGCATGCGATCAGCGACGATCTCGGTGGTATAGCGGTCCTGCCCCTCCTTGTCCTGCCATTTGCGGGTCTGGAGGCGGCCTTCGACATAGACCTGGCTCCCCTTCTTGAGGTATTCGCCGGCGATTTCGGCCAGCTTCCCGAAGAAGGCCACGCGATGCCACTCGGTGCGCTCCTGCTTCTCGCCCGATTTGTCCTTCCAGGTGTCGGTGGTGGCGACGCTGATGTTGGTGATGGCGCTGTTGTCCGGCGTGTACCGTACCTCGGGATCGCGGCCGAGGTTGCCCACGAGGATCACCTTGTTGACCGATGCCATTGCGCAGGTCTCCTCTTGAAAGTGAAACGTGATTCTAGCGTGCGGCGTGCGAGGCGAGCGCCCGCGGTTCGAGCGGTGCCGAGCGTGCCGCCACGATGAGCCACAGCCCGGTCAGCACCAGGCAGAAGACGAACACCGCCGTCGGCCCGTGATATTGCGATAGCCAGCCGCCGATGATCGCGCCGGCAAACGTGCCCAGGAACTGCACGCTCGAGTAGACACCGATCGCCGTACCCTTGACGGCCGGCGGCGCGGTGCGCGAGATCAACGACGGCAAACTGGCTTCGAGCACGTTGAAGGCGGTGAAGAAAAAAAGCAACGCGAGGAATAGGGTCACCAGAGTCGGTGCGGCCAGGGCGAAAACCGCCTCCGCGATCGCGAGCAGCGCCACGGAGCCGATGAAGGTGGCGCGCTGGCGCCCATGACGCTCCGACAGCACGATCGCGGGCACCATCAGCAGCACCGAGCCGATCATCACGGGCAGGTACATCTTCCAGTGGGCCGGCGCGTCGAGCCCGCTCGCGCGGAGTTCGAAGGGCACCACGACCCACAGCACCATGAGCACCGCGTGCAGCACGAACACACCGAAATTGAGCTGCATCAGGCGCGGATCGAGCAGCACGTCGACGAACCGCGGCGCCTCGGCGCTTCTGGTCGCAGTTGCCGGCGGTGGATCCGGCAAGGCCACCCGCACGACCACGATCGCGGTCAATGCGAGCACGCCAGTCAGCAGGAAGATACCCGGCACGCCGATCCAGCGGCTCAGGATCGGCCCGCCGACGATCGACGCGGCAAAGGTGAGGCTGATGGTGGTTCCGATGATCGCCATGGCCTTGGTTCGTACGCTGTCCCGCGTGAAGTCCGCAGTGAGCGCCACCACGGCCGCCGACACCGCGCCAGCGCCCTGGATGACTCGCCCCAGGATCACCAGCCAGATGCTGTCGGCCAACCCGGCCACGAGGCTGCCGAGCGCGAGGATCGACAGACCGAGATATATGGTCGGCTTGCGCCCCCAGCGATCGGACATCCAGCCGAAGGGAATCTGGAGGATCGCCTGGGTCAGCCCGTAAGCCCCGAGCGCGACACCCACCAGGGTGCGATCGCTGCCGCCGGGCAGGCTCTCCGCGTACAGCGCGAACACCGGCAGGATGATGAAGAGCCCCAGCATGCGCAGGCCCACCACGCCGGACAGGATCAGGCTGGCGCGGGCCTCGAACGCGGTCATGCGATCGGCGGCGAGGCGGGGCGCAGTATAGTAGCCGATTGCCCTTCCGCCGCCCGCACAAAAAAACGCAGCCGATGCCGGATCGAACCAATCGCGCAAACGCCTCCGGGCGCGACACGCCGGCAGCGCCGGACGATGAGGCCGCCGGCACGGGCTGGATCCGCATCCGAGGTGCTCGCACCCACAACCTCAGGAACGTGAACCTCGACCTGCCGCGCAACCGCCTGGTCGTGATCACCGGCCTGTCGGGGTCGGGCAAGTCATCGCTGGCGTTCGACACGCTCTACGCCGAAGGGCAGCGGCGCTATGTCGAATCGCTGTCGGCCTACGCGCGCCAGTTTCTCCAGTTGATGGAAAAACCCGACGTGGACCTGATCGAAGGGTTGTCCCCGGCCATCGCCATCGAGCAGCGCTCGGCCAGCCACAACCCGCGCTCCACCGTCGGCACGGTGACGGAAATCCACGACTACCTGCGGCTGCTGTTCGCCCGAGTGGGCGAACCCCATTGCCCCACCCACGGCATCGCGCTGTCGGCGAAGACCGTCTCGCAGATGGTGGATGCAGCGCTGGCGTTGCCCGAGGACATGCGGGTCATGATCCTGGCGCCGGTGATCGTCGAGCGCAAAGGCGAGCAGCTCGACGTCTTCGAGGATCTGCGGGCGCAAGGCTTCGTGCGGGTGCGGGTGGACGGCGCAGTGGCCGAACTCGATCCGCCGCCGGTGCTCGCCAAGAACCGCAAGCACACCATCGAAGTGGTGGTGGACCGTCTCAAGGTGCGCCCGGAAGTGAAGCAGCGACTGGCGGAGTCGTTCGAAACCGCACTGCGCCTGTCGAGCGGGCGCGCCATCGTCGTGGAACTGGACGGCGGACGCGAACACCCGTACTCGTCGCGCTTCGCGTGCCCGCTGTGCGACTACACGCTGGCCGAACTGGAGCCACGCCTGTTCTCGTTCAACAGTCCGATGGGCGCGTGCCCGCGCTGCGACGGCCTGGGCGAGGTGAGCTTCTTCGATCCGAAGCGCGTGGTCGGGTTTCCGCAACTCTCGCTCGCCTCCGGTGCGGTGAAAGGCTGGGACCGTCGCAACCAGTTCTACTACCAGATGCTGGAAAGTCTCGCGGCGCACGCCGGTTTCGATCTCGAAACACCGTTCGAACACCTGACGCCGGCGGTCCAGCAACTGATCCTCGAAGGCTCGGGGCGCGAGAAGGTCCGCTTCCACTACGTCGGCGAGCGCAACCAGCGGCATGTGCGCGAGCACCCGTTCGAGGGCATCGTGCCCAACATCGAGCGACGCTGGCGCGAGACCGACTCGCCGGTGGTGAAGGAAGAACTGGCGGGGTACATGACCGTCGCACCCTGCCCCGACTGCGAAGGCACGCGACTGCGGCGCGAAGCACGCTTCGTGTACGTCGCCGGCCGCACGATCCACGACATCGGACACATGCCGCTCAACCAAGCCGCGGTGTTCTTCGAGGCGCTGGCGCTCGATGGCGCGCGCCGGCTCATCGCCGACAAGATCGTGCGCGAAATCGGTTCGCGCCTCGGGTTCCTCGTCAACGTCGGACTGGAATACCTCTCACTCGACCGCGCCGCGGACAGCCTGTCGGGCGGCGAATCGCAGCGCATCCGCCTCGCGAGCCAGATCGGTTCCGGCCTGACGGGCGTCATGTACGTGCTCGATGAACCCTCCATCGGGCTGCACCAGCGCGACAACGACCGCCTGCTCGCGATGCTGAAGCGCCTGCGCGACCTGGGCAACTCGGTCATCGTCGTCGAACACGACTTCGACGCGATCATGAGTGCCGATCACCTCGTCGACATGGGTCCGGGTGCCGGCGTGCATGGCGGCGAAGTGGTGGCACAGGGCAGCCCCGCGGACGTGATGCGTGCGCCGGGGTCGCTCACCGGCGCGTATCTCTCCCGCCGACGCGAGATTGCGGTGCCGGCACTGCGTACCCCGCCCCAGAAGGATCGCTGGCTGCGTCTGCGCGGTGCCAGCGGCAACAACCTGAAGCACGTTCACCTCGAGTTGCCGCTCGGACTGCTGGTGTGCGTGACCGGGGTATCGGGCTCGGGCAAGTCGACGCTGGTGAACGATACCCTGAGCCGCGCCGTGGCGAAGCACCTCTACGGCGGGCGGAACGATCCGGCACCGTTCGAGGAGATCGACGGCGCCGATCAGTTCGACAAGATCGTGAGCGTCGATCAGAGCCCGATCGGCCGTACGCCGCGTTCCAATCCGGCGACCTATACCGGGCTCTTCACGCCGATTCGCGAGCTGTATGCCGGCGTGCCGCTCGCGCGCGAGCGCGGCTACGGCCCGGGGCGGTTCTCCTTCAACGTGAAGGGCGGCCGCTGCGAGGCCTGTCAGGGCGATGGCCTCATCAAGGTCGAGATGCATTTCCTCCCCGACGTGTACGTGCCCTGCGACGTATGCCACGGCCGGCGCTACAACCGCGAAACCCTGGATGTGCAGTACAAGGGCCGCAACATCCACGAGGCGCTCGCGATGACCGTCGAGCAAGCCCAGGAGTTCTTTGCAGCCGTCCCGGCGATCGCGCGCAAGCTCACCACGCTGATGGAGGTAGGACTGGGCTACGTGACCCTCGGACAGAGCGCCACCACGCTGTCGGGCGGCGAGGCGCAGCGGGTGAAACTGGCGCTCGAGCTCTCGAAACGCGATACCGGCCAGACCCTCTACATTCTCGACGAGCCCACCACCGGACTGCATTTCCACGACATCGAACTGCTGCTCGGGGTGTTACACCGGCTGCGCGATCACGGCAACACGGTCGTGGTGATCGAGCACAATCTGGACGTGGTGAAGACGGCCGACTGGGTGATCGACCTCGGACCCGAGGGTGGCGCCGGCGGTGGCACTGTGGTTGCGACCGGGACTCCGGAGATGATCGTGGCACACGGTGACGGTCACACCGCGCGCTACCTGCGGACCGCCCTGACACCGGCGCCCGCCCCGCAAGGCACCCTGCGACCGCGGCCTTAGCAGTCCACGGCCCCGGCTGCCCTGCCGAGACTGCGCCGGTCCGCCACCGGGAGTTCTCAAACTTCCGGCTCTTCTGCCGTTATTTCCGATGGAAGAGCGGAGGTCGGAAATACACACAATCAAGACGTTGGAACGCAGGTCAGGCACCGGGGTCGCCCGGGGCCCGCGGCCACGCGCCATGGCCGGCGGCACCGGGAGGCCCGCGTGCTGAAATTCGGCCGACTCGGCCTATCCGCCAAGCTCAACCTGCTCGCCACGAGCCTCATCGTGCTTACCTCACTGTCGGTCGCGGGCGTGGTCGCCTACGAGCGCGTCGAGGCCGGGTATGACGCCCTGCGCGAAGACGGGCGGCGCCTCACGACCCTGGTGGCCCGCGGCGTCGAGCAGAGCCTGCCGACCGACCGGTCCGGCACCTACGAGGCAATCGTGGGCGCGGTGGGCAACGACCGCAACGCGGCCTACGTGGAGCTGATCGATGCCACCGGGAAGACCGTCCTGCGCCGCGCCTTCCAGCCACACGAACCGCCGCCGGCCGTGCCACAGTTGAACCACGTCGATGGCGACGCTGCCATGCTGGCCCTCGGCCGCATCGACCGCCGCGGCGACGCGCGCTATTTCGACTTCGTCGCCCCGATCCGGCACGTCGACGCAGAACGCCGCGGCAGCGGCGTGGCCGGCTACGTGCGCCTGGGTGTCAGCGATGCGGGGCTGCGCAACGATCTGCGCAGTACCTTCGAATGGATCTTCCTCGTGACCAGCGCGGTCGCGGTACTCGGCATCGTGCTGACCCTGGTCATCACCCGGCGCATCATCCGCCCGCTGGAGACGCTGACCCGCGCGGCCCACGAGGTGGCCGATGGCCGCCTCGACGTCGAGATCGAAGTGCGCACCCACGACGAGATCGCGGATGTGGCCCGCTCGTTCCAGGCGATGATCCGCAATCTGCGCGGCTACCGCGAGGAGGTGGAACTCGCGAAGGAAACGCTCGAAGCGACCGTCGCACAGCGCACCTTCGAGTTGAACGAGCGCGCGCGCGACCTCGCCCGCACCCAGGAGCGCCTCGGACTGGCCCTGGATGGCTCCAATCTCGCGCTCTGGGACTGGGATCTCAGGAGCGGCCGCATCTTCCTGAGCGATCGCTGGAACGTGATCCTCGGCGGCACCGTGCGCCAGAGCATCACCACCATGGAACGACTCGCCGCGATCACGCATCCCGACGATGTCCCGGACGTCGCCGAGGCAGTGCGACAGATGGTGAAAGGGCTAGTGCCGCAATATCACGTGGAGCATCGCGTCCGCACACACGACGGACAATGGCGCTGGATCCTGAGCCGCGGCAAGGTCGTGGAGCGCGACGTCGACGGTCGCGCGGTGCGCGCCATCGGCACCAACTCCGACATCTCGCAGAGGAAGCGCGAGGAGGACGAGTTGAAGCTCGCCTCCACCGCGGCAGCAACCGCAAACCGCTCGAAGAGCCAGTTCCTCGCGAACATGAGCCACGAGATCCGCACCCCGCTGAACGGCGTGCTCGGCATGACCGAACTGCTGCTCGACTCCGGTCTCAACCCGGACCAGCGCGAGCTTGCCGAGACCGTGGAGCGTTCGGGCGAGCACCTGCTGCAGATCATCAACGACATCCTCGACTTCTCGAAGATCGAAGCCGGCAAGCTCGAGCTCGAGCACATCGTGTTCAACCTGCGCACGGTCATCGCGGAGATGCTGGATCTGTTCGCGGAAACCGCGCGGCGCAAGGACATAGGACTCACGTGCGACATCGCTGCCGACGTCCCCGACCACGTCGTCGGCGACCCGGTGCGGCTGAAGCAGGTGCTCGCCAACCTGGTGAGCAACGCGATCAAGTTCACCCACGAAGGCAAGGTGAGCGTCACCGTGGCGGTGCTGTCCCGTGAGGACCTCAGCGTACGCCTCGAGCTCACCGTGCGCGATACCGGCATCGGCATCCCCGCCGAGGTCCAGGCGCACATCTTCGAGGCCTTCTCGCAGGCCGACGGCAGCACGACGCGGCGGTTCGGCGGAACCGGGCTGGGACTGTCCATCGTCCGCCAGTTGACCCGCATGATGGGGGGCGACGTGACGATCGCGAGCGAACCCGGCCAGGGCAGCACGTTCCGCGTTCAGATCGCGCTCGATGCGGCGCTGGCACCGCTCGACCTGTCCGGACGGACCAAAGCGGTCCCGCGGGTGCTGATCGTGGATCCGTCCGATGACGATCGCACTGCGCTGGCGCAGCACTTGTCGCGGCTCGGTGTCAGCACGGAAGACGTGCGCACCGGCGCCGAAGCACTCGAGCACCTGCGTGCGTCGCCATCACCCTGCAATCTGGTGCTGCTCGAGCAGCGCCTGGCGGACGGCGATGGCCTCAATGTCGCACGCATGCTGCGCGATCAGGTGGCACTGGAGCGTCGGCCGCGCATCGTCCTGGTGAGCAGTACCGGGTCGACCGCCGATCGATCGTTGCTGGCCGAACTCGACATCGAGGGCTGGATCGGAAAGCCGGTGCGCCGCGAAGCCATCCGTCGGCTGATCGAAGGACTGTTCCCGGGAGCCATGCCGACTCGGGCTGACGCGACTGCGGCCGACAACTTTGCCGGCTCGCGGGTGCTGCTGGTGGAGGACAACGCCGTCAACCAGATGGTGGCGACGACCATGCTGCAGGCCGCGGGCTGCATCGTAGAAGTGGCTGCCAATGGCCGCGAAGCGCTGGAGCGTCTCGAGCGCAACCGCTATCAGCTCGTGCTGATGGACTGCCAGATGCCGGAGATGGACGGCTACGCAGCCACGAGCGAATGGCGGCGGCGCGAACGCGCGAGCGGCACGCACCAGATCATCGTCGCGCTGACCGCGAACGCCATGGAAGGCGACCGCGAGCGTTGCGTGGCTGCGGGCATGGATGACTACCTCGCGAAGCCGTTTCGCCGCGAGCAGATGCTGGGGATGCTGCGGCGCTACCTGCGTTCGGACGATCGCGCGGTGCCGGAACCGGCTGACGCTGATGTGCCGGCCACCCCCGTCGAATTCGATCCGAAGGCTCTCGACAACCTGCGCGAGATCGAGCGCGGCGGTGCACCGGGCCTGGTCGTGCAAGTGATCGAAACGTACGTCGCGTCCGCGCGCGACCTGGTGGCATCGCTCGGACCGTCGCTCGCGTCGGGCGATCTGAAGGAATTGCATCGCGCCGCCCACACCTTGAAATCGTCCAGCGCCAACGTCGGGGCGATGGCGCTTAGTACCCTCGCGAAGCAGCTGGAAGCCGAAGCGGCGGCGCAACGCACCGAGTCGGCCCCCGACCTGATCCATCGCATCGGCATCGCGTTCACCGCCGCAGTCGGCGTGCTCGAGCGTGAAATTCCGGAGATGAACCATGCACCCGTCTGAAGCAAACGCCCTGCTGCCGCTCGCGCTCGTGGTCGACGACGACGCCACGATCCGCATGATCGCGACGCAGACGTTGAAGCAGCATGGGTTCCGCATCCTCGAAGCGAGCGACGGCGAGCAGGCGCTCGCGATTGTCGAACGCAACCAGCCCGACCTGATCCTGCTGGACGTCATCATGCCCGGCATCAACGGGTACGAGACCTGCCGGCGTTTGCGCGAGCTCGACGCCGGGCGCCATGTCCCGGTGCTGATGCTGACCGGTCTCGACGACCTCGAATCCATCAATCACGCGTACGAGGCCGGCGCCACCGACTTCGCGGCCAAGCCGATCAACTGGGCAGTGCTTGGTCACCGGGTGCGCTACATGCTGCGTGCGGCCGAAGCCTTCAAGGGGCTGGTCGAAAGCCAGGCGCTGCTGTCGAGCACCCAGCGCATCGCACGCCTGGGCTCCTGGAGCTGGGAGGTCGTCACCGAACGCGGTCAATGGTCCGAGGAGGCGTTCCGCATTCTCGGCTATGACCCGGGATCGGTCCCCGCTTCGGTCCAGAACTATCTGGCGCGCGTGCATCCGGAAGAAAGCGGTCAGGCACGCGAGGCAATCCGCGAACTGCTGTCCGGCAAGCAGATGGTCGAGATCACCCACCGCATCACGGTCCCGGGCGGCGAGGAGCGACACGTGAAGCTGCACGGCGAAGTGCGTTGCGACGATCAAGGCCGACCAATGCACGCCTACGGCACGATCCAGGACGTTACCGAAAGCAAGCAGGTGGAGGAACGCATCCGCCATCTCGCGTACTTCGACGGTCTCACGGAACTCCCGAACCGCCACTTCTTCATCGAGAACGTGGCGAAATCGCTGCATCACGCGAAGCGCCATGGACGGGTCCTGGGCGTGTTGTCCATGGACCTGGACCAGTTCAAGCGCATCAACGACACGCTCGGTCACACCATCGGCGACAAGCTGCTGCAGGCGGTGGCCGGGCGATTGCGCGACGGCATTCGCGCGCAGGACACCCTCGCTCTCACCGACGGCGATGCGCCGCTCGGGCTGGCGCGCCTGGGGGGCGACGAGTTCTGCATTCTCCTGACGGAGATCAGTCAGTTCCACGACGCCGCGCGGGTCGCACGCCGCATCCTCGAGTCCCTGGCGGAGCCGTTCAAACTCGACGACAACGAGCTGTTCGTGACCACCTCCATCGGGATCTCCTTGTTTCCGTCCGATGGCGACACGCCCGAAGCGCTCATCAAGAACGCCGACGCCGCGATGTACTACGCGAAGAGCCAGGGGCGCAACAACTACCAGTTCTACGGCAAGACGATGAACTCGCGCGCACTCGAGAAGCTCGCGATGGAGTCGCAATTGCGCAAGGCGATCGAGCGCTCCGAGTTCGAACTGCACTTCCAACCCAAGCTCGACCTGCGCAGTGGCCGCATTTCCGGGGCCGAAGCCCTGATCCGCTGGCGCCATCCGGAGCTCGGCATGGTGCCGCCGATCGACTTCATCCCGCTCGCCGAGGAATCAGGGCTCATCGTGCCGATCGGCGAATGGGTGTTGCGTGCTGCCTGCGATCAGAACAAGCGCTGGCAGGCGCGCGGCCTGCCGCCGATCCACGTGGCGGTCAACATCTCGAGCCCGCACTTCCGCCACAGCGGCCTGCTGCCGATGGTTGCCCGCACCCTGCACGAGACCGGGCTTCGCCCCGATTGCGTGGAAGTCGAGGTGACCGAGAGCATGTTGATGGACGACATGGAAACCACGCTCGCCACGCTGCACAAGTTGAAGGATATGGGGCTGCGCCTCGCGATCGACGATTTCGGCACTGGTTATTCGTCGCTGTCGTACCTGAAGCGCTTCCCGCTCGATGCGCTCAAGGTGGACCGCTCGTTCGTGAAGGACACGCCAGGCGCTGCCGACGATGCCGCCATCACGTCCGCCATCATCGCGATGGCCCACAGTCTCAAGCTCGAAGTTGTGGCCGAGGGGGTCGAAACGGAGGCACAGCTCGACTTCCTCAAGGCACGCGGATGCGAATACGTACAGGGCTACCTCATCAGCCGACCGCTGGCGGCCGAAGATTTCATCACGTTGCTCACGAACGAGGGCGAGCGACCGGTAGCCAAGCCGCTGCGGGCGTCCCGCTGAAAGTTCGATCCGTCCCCAATAAGCAAAAAGGCCGCTGGATTCAGCGGCCTTTTTGTTTCCGGAGCTGCGACGAAACGACGTCTCAGGCGCTCTTTGCCGCGCCTTCCTCGGCTGATTCCGGACGATCCAGCAACTCGACCAGAGCCATCGGCGCGTTGTCGCCCACGCGGAATCCGGTCTTCAGGATCCGCAGGTAGCCGCCGTTGCGATTCGCATAGCGGGGCCCAAGCTCGTTGAAGAGCTTGCCCACCAGGTCACGATCACGCAGGCGCGAGAATGCCAGGCGCCGGTTGGCGAGCGTGGGCGTCTTGCCGAGCGTAATCATGGGCTCGGCGACACGGCGCAGCTCCTTGGCCTTGGGCAGCGTGGTCTTGATGACCTCGTGCTTCAGCAGCGCGTTGGTGAGGTTGCGCAGCATCGCGAGGCGATGGCTGCTGGTGCGGTTGAGTTTTCTGAGTCCCAGGCGGTGGCGCATGTGGCACCTTTTCTAGTTCGTTGGGTCGTGGCGCAGTTCGAGTCGCCGTCAGGCCTTCTCGAGCCCGGCCGGCGGCCAGTTCTCCAGCTTCATCCCGAGCGTGAGACCGCGCGAGGCGAGCACTTCCTTGATCTCGTTCAGTGACTTGCGACCGAGGTTCGGGGTCTTCAGCAACTCCGTCTCGGTGCGCTGGATGAGATCACCGATGTAGTAGATGTTCTCGGCCTTGAGGCAGTTGGCCGAGCGCACCGTGAGTTCCAGGTCGTCGACCGGGCGCAGCAGGATCGGATCGACCTGCGGGGTCTTGGGCGCGTCGGCCACGATGGGCGTGCCCTTGAGATCGGCGAAGGTCTCGAGCTGGTCGCGCAGAATGCGCGCCGAGTAGCGGATCGCCTCCTCCGGCTCCATCACGCCGTTGGTTTCGACATCCATGACGAGCTTGTCGAGGTCGGTGCGCTGTTCCACGCGTGCGCTCTCGACCGCGTAGCTCACCCGGCGCACCGGGCTGAACGAGGCGTCCATCAGCACGTGGCCGATGCTGCGGCTCTCGCGGTTGATCGGGCGCTGGCTCGCCGGCACGTAGCCGGTACCGGCCTCGACCGTGATCTGCATGTCGATCTTGCCGCCGGCCGCGAGGTGGGCGATGACGTGGTTCGGGTTGATGATCTCGACGTCGTGCGAGCCTTCGATGTCACCGGCCGTCACGGGGCCTTCGCCCTGCTTCTTGAGATTCAGCACGGCCTGCTCGCGATTATGGAGCTTCAGCACGATGCCCTTCAGGTTGAGCAGGATGTCGACGACGTCTTCCTGCACGCCGTCCAGCGTCGAGTACTCGTGCAGGACGCCCGAGATCTTCACTTCGGTCGGTGCGAAACCCGGCATCGACGAGAGCAGGATGCGCCGCAGGGCGTTGCCCAACGTATAGCCGTAGCCGCGCTCGAACGGCTCCATGGTGACTTTCGCATGGAAAGGACCGAGGTGCTGCACTTCGATGATGCGGGGCTTCAGGAGAGCGCTGCTTGCCATGAGCTTGGACCCTTTGTGGTGGAAGCTGGGAAGCTTCGTGCCGGTGCCGGATGAGGCACCGGCAACGGATTCAACGGATTACTTGGAGTAGAGTTCGACGACCAGCGATTCGTTGATGGTCGAGGGCAACTCGGAGCGCTGCGGCTTCGCGCGGTACGTGCCCTTCATCGACTTGGCGTCGACGTCGATCCACTCGGGGAAACCGCGGCCTTCGGCAGCTTCGACCGACGCCTTGATGCGCAGTTGTGCCTTGGCACGCTCGGCGACCTCGACCACGTCCCCCACCTTCACCTGGTAGGACGGGATGTTGACGCGCTTGCCGTTCACCAGGATGCCGTTGTGACGCACGATCTGGCGTGCCTCGGAACGGGAAGCCCCGAAGCCCATGCGGAAGGACACCGTGTCGAGACGGCTCTCCAGCAGTTGCAGCAGGTTCTCGCCGGTGATGCCCTTGCGGCGTTCGGCTTCCTTGTAGCCCTTGCGGAACTGGCGCTCGAGGATGCCGTAGATGCGGCGCACCTTCTGCTTCTCGCGCAACTGCACGCCGTAGTCGGACAGGCGCGTGTTGCGCTGGCCGTGCTGGCCGGGCGCGTAGCTGCGGCGCTCGATCGCACACTTGTCGGTGAAGCACTTCTCGCCCTTCAGGAACAGCTTTTCGCCTTCCCGTCGGCATTGGCGGCACTTCGCGTCGGTATTCCTTGCCATCGTCGATGACCTCTTGCTTCTAGATGCGACGCTTCTTCGGCGCACGGCACCCGTTATGGGGAACCGGCGTCACGTCGGAGATGCTGGTGATCTTGAAACCCACGTTGTTCAACGCCCGCACGGCGGACTCGCGACCCGGACCCGGGCCCTTGATGCGGACCTCGAGGTTCTTGACGCCGCATTCCTGCGCGGCCTTGCCGGCGGATTCCGCAGCGACCTGCGCGGCGAACGGGGTCGACTTGCGCGAGCCCTTGAATCCGGCGGCGCCGGACGTGGCCCACGACAGCGCATTACCCTGCCGATCGGTGATGGTGATGATGGTGTTGTTGAAGGAAGCGTGCACGTGGGCGATACCTTCCGCCACGTTCTTCTTGACCTTCTTCCGCACCCGGGTCTGCGCTTTAGCCATGTGAGCTTGTCCTCGAATCCTGCATCTGAAGTTACTTCGACGCCGCGCGCACGGCCTTGCGCGGACCCTTGCGGGTGCGCGCGTTGGTGCGCGTGCGCTGACCGCGCACCGGCAGACCGCGGCGATGACGAGTGCCGCGGTAGCAGCCGAGGTCCATGAGGCGCTTCACGTTCATGGACACCTCACGGCGCAGATCCCCCTCCACCGTGTAGCGACCCACCTGCTCGCGCAGCTTGTCCATCTGCGCGTCGGAGAGATCCTTGATCTTGGTGGTCGGAGTCACGCCCGCATCGGCGCAGATCTTCTTCGCGCGCGGGCGACCGATGCCGAAGATGGCCGTGAGGGCGATCTCGGTGTGTTGATGGTTGGGGATGTTGACCCCTGCGATGCGTGCCATGCGTGACCTTCGTTCGCTTGAATGTCTTTCGGTTGTGCCGGAGCTGTTCTCAGCCCTGACGCTGCTTGTGCCGCGGATCCTCGCAGATCACCCGGACCACCCGGTTGCGCCGGATGATCTTGCACTTGCGGCAGATTTTCTTGACGCTTGCCTGGACTCTCATTTCAGTTCTCCTACTTGGCCCGGAACACGATGCGGGCTCGACTCAGATCGTACGGTGTCAGCTCGACGGTCACCTTGTCGCCCGGCAGGATCCGGATGTAGTGCATGCGCATCTTTCCGGATATATGCCCCAACACCACGTGGCCGTTTTCCAATTTCACCCGGAAGGTCGCATTCGGCAGGGTTTCGATGATCTCCCCCTGCATCTGAATGGTTTCTTCCTTCGACATACGGTAGCGTCACCCTCTTCAACGCGTCGGAAACGAAGCGCCGCTCTTGAAGTTGGCCTTCTTGAGCAGGCTCTCGTACTGGTGCGACATCATGTACGCCTGCACCTGCGACATGAAATCCATCGTGACGACCACGATGATCAGCAGGCTGGTACCGCCGAAATAGAACGGCACGTTCTTCCAGACGATCAGGAACTCCGGCAGCAGACAGACCAGGGTCACGTAGAGCGCACCGGCCAGCGTGAGCCGCATGATGATGCGCTCGATGTACTTCGCGGTCTGCTCGCCCGGGCGGATGCCAGGAACGAACGCTCCACCCTTCTTGAGATTCTCGGCCGTCTCCTTCGGGTTGAACACGAGGGCGGTGTAGAAGAAGCAGAAGAAGATGATCGCCGAGGCGTACAGCAGCACGTAGATCGGCTGGCCGGGGTGCAGGGTAGCACCGATGCTGCGCAGCCAGGCCATGCTCTCGTTGGTCCCGAACCAACCGGCCAGCGTGGCCGGGAACAGGATGATCGATGACGCGAAGATCGGCGGAATCACTCCCGCGATGTTCAGCTTGAGCGGCAGGTGCGAACTCTGACCGCCGTAGACCTTGCGGCCCACCTGTCGTTTCGCATAGTTCACGAGAATCTTGCGCTGCCCACGCTCGACGAACACGACAAAGGCGGTCACCAGAATCGCGGCGGCGAACAGGAACAGCACCAGCGGAATCGAATAGGACCCGGTACGCGTGAGTTCGAGCGTGCTGCCGATCGCGCGCGGCAGGCCCGCCGCAATGCCGGCGAAGATGATGAGCGAAATGCCGTTACCGATGCCGCGCTCGGTGATCTGCTCACCCAGCCACATCAGGAACATGGTGCCCGTGACCAGGGTGACCACCGTGGTGAACCGGAACGCAAGCCCCGGGTCGATCACCAGGCCCCTCTGGGACTCGAGGGCAATGGCGATGCCCAGGCCCTGGAACGTGGCGAGCGCCAGCGTGCCGTAGCGGGTGTACTGGGTAATCTTGCGCCGACCTGCTTCCCCTTCCTTCTTGAGCGCTTCCAACTGCGGCGACACGACCGTCATCAACTGCATGATGATCGAGGCCGAGATGTACGGCATGATCCCCAACGCGAAGATGGTGAAGCGCGACAGCGCTCCACCCGAGAACATGTTGAACATGTCCAGGATGCCGCCCTGCTGGCTCTTGAACAGTTCCGCAAGCTGGTCGGGGTCGATACCCGGGACCGGCACGTGCGCACCGATCCGATAGACGATCAGCGCCCCGAGCAGAAACAAGAGTCGGCGCTTCAGGTCGCCGAACTTGCCGCTCATGCCGAGGAGGCCGTTGTCGTTTGCCACGAGTTCGTCCCGGTCCCGTTCAGCCTTCGGCCACGCTGCCGCCGGCCGCTTCGATGGCGGCCTTGGCACCCTTGGTCGCCTTGACGCCCGTCAGCTTGACCGCGCGCGAGATCTTGCCGTTCAGGATCACCTTCGCAGCCTTGGCGAGCGAGTGCACGATGCCGGCCTGCTTGAGCGCCGCCAGGTCGACCGCTTCGAGGCCCAGCTTGTCGAGCGTCGACAGACGCACTTCCACCGTGTCGTCCGCAGTAAGCGATACGAAGCCGCGCTTGGGCAGGCGGCGCTGCAGCGGCATCTGACCGCCCTCGAAGCCGACCTTGTGGAAGCCGCCGGAGCGGGACTTCTGACCCTTGTGGCCGCGGCCGGCCGTCTTGCCCAGTCCGCTGCCGATGCCGCGACCGACGCGGCGTTTCGCGTGCTTAGCGCCGTCGGCCGGCTTGATGTCGTTCAGTTTCATGTCAGCCCTCAGCCTTCACGAGGTAGCTCACCTTGTTGATCATGCCGCGCACCGCCGGCGTGTCTTCCAGCTCGACGGTATGGCGGATGCGACGCAGGCCCAGGCCGCGCACCGTGGCGCGATGGGACTCGCGCGTGCCGGCGATGCTGCGCACCAGCGTGACCTTGACCGTCTTCTTCGCTTCGCTCTTGGCCATGGCTTACCCCAGGATCTCTTCCACGGTCTTGCCGCGCTTCGCCGCGATCTGAGCCGGCGTGTTCATCGTCAGCAGACCATTGATAGTGGCGCGCACCACGTTGTAAGGATTGGTGGAGCCGATGCACTTGGCGAGCACGTTGGTCACGCCCATCACTTCGAAGATCGCGCGCATGGCACCCCCGGCAATGATGCCGGTACCTTCGGAGGCGGGCTGAATGTAGACCTTGGCCGCGCCGTGGATGCCCAGGACTGCGTGCTGCAGTGTCCCGTTCTTGAGGCTCACCTTCACCAGCTTGCGGCGCGCTTCGTCCATGGCCTTCTGCACGGCGACCGGCACTTCGCGCGCCTTGCCCTTGCCCATGCCGATGCCACCGTCGCCGTCACCGACCACCGTCAGTGCCGCGAAACCGAGGATCCGGCCACCCTTCACGACCTTGGTGACGCGGTTCACGGAAATCATCTTCTCCCGCATCCCGTCGCCGCGGTCGTCGCTCACCTGCTGCATGCTTCTCGCCATGGCTTGTCTTCCCTTAGAACTCGAGACCGGCTTCGCGGGCCGCGTCTGCCAGGGCCTTGATACGGCCGTGGAATCGGAATCCGGAACGATCGAACGCGACCGTGCTGACACCCTTGGCCTTGGCCTTTTCGGCGATGCGCTTGCCGACAATCTGCGCCGCCTCCACGGTCGACCCGTGCTTCACCTGGGTCTTCACCTCGGCTTCGACCGTCGACGCCTGGGCGATCACGTGCGAACCGGTCGCATCGATCACCTGCGCGTAGATATGGGCGTTCGAGCGGAAAACCGAGAGTCGCACGGCATTCAGTTCGGCGATCTTGTGGCGCGTCTGGCGGGCGCGGCGCATACGCGCCTCTTTCTTGGTCAGCATGATGTCTAGTCCCGTTACTTCTTCTTGGTTTCCTTGATCACGACCCGCTCGTCGGCATAGCGCACGCCCTTGCCCTTGTACGGCTCCGGCGGGCGATAGGCGCGGATCTCGGCGGCGACCTGCCCTACCTTCTGCTTGTCGGTACCCTTCAGCACGATCTCGGTCTGGGTCGGCGTCTCGGCCTTCACACCCTTGGGCAGCTTGTGCGCGACGGGGTGGGAGAAGCCCAGGGTCAGATTGATCGCATCGCCTTGCGCCTGGGCGCGATAGCCCACGCCCACCAGGGTGAGCTTGCGCTCGAACCCCTTGGTCACACCCAGCACCATGTTGGACACCAGCGCGCGCAACGTGCCGGACATGGCGTTCGCCTGCTGCGTTTCGTTGGCTGCGACGAAGGTGAGCTTGTCGCCGTCCTTCTTGACGACCACGTCGCCGTTCAACGGCTGCGTCAGGCTGCCGAGCGGGCCCTTGATGGCGATCTGGTCGGCCGCGACGTTGACCTCGACGCCCGAGGGCAGATTCACCGGATACTTCGCGATACGAGACATGGCGCTCGATCCTTACGCGACGATGCAGAGCACTTCACCGCCCACGCCCTGGGCACGGGCCCGGCGGTCGGTCATGACGCCCTGACTGGTGGAAACGATGGCGATGCCGAGCCCGTTCATCACGTTCGGGATCTCGCGCGCCGCCTTGTAGATGCGCAGGCCGGGACGGCTCACGCGTTCGATGCGCTCGATCACGGGACGACCGGCGTAGTACTTCAAGCCGATCTCGAGGGTCGGCTTGCCTTCGTTCGGGCGCACCGCGAAGTCATCGATATAGCCTTCGTCCTTCAACACCTTCGCGATGGAAGCTTTCAGCTTGCTCGCGGGCATCGAAACCGAGGGCTTCTCGGAGGTCTGCGCGTTGCGGATGCGGGTCAGCATATCCGCGATCGGATCGCTCATGCTCATCGACTTGAACTCCTGTTACCAGCTCGCCTTGGTCAGACCGGGAATCTCGCCGCGCATCGCGATCTCGCGCACCTTGTTGCGGGCGAGACCGAATTTGCGGAAGAACCCACGCGGGCGCCCCGTCAGCGCGCAGCGGTTGCGCAGGCGCGTCGGGCTCGCGTTGCGCGGCAGCGCCTGCAGCTTCTCGCGCGCCGTCGCCTTGTCCTCCTCGGAGGCCTTGCCATTGCGGATGACTTCGAGCAACTCGGTGCGCTTGGCCGCGTATTTCTTGACCGTGTCGCGCCGCTTCTGCTCGCGGTTGACCAGGGAAGTCTTGGCCATGTGTCCTAGCTCCTGAACGGAAAACGGAAGGCAGCGAGCAGGGCGCGCGCTTCTTCGTCGGTTTTTGCGGTGGTGGCGATGGTGATGTTCATGCCGCGCAGGGCATCCACCTTGTCGTAGTCGATCTCGGGAAAGATGATCTGTTCCTTGACGCCCATGTTGTAGTTGCCCCGGCCGTCGAACCCTCGGTTCGAGATGCCGCGGAAATCACGGATGCGCGGCATCGAAATCGACACCAGGCGATCGAGGAATTCGTACATCCGCTGGCGGCGCAGCGTGACCATGCAGCCGATCGGATAGTCCTTGCGGATCTTGAAGCCGGCGATGGCCTTGCGGGCCTTGGTGACCACCGGCTTCTGACCGGCGATCTTGGTCATGTCGCCAACCGCGTTGTCCATGATCTTCTTGTCCGCGACCGCCTCGCCCACGCCCATGTTGAGCACGATCTTGTCGATTCGCGGCACTTCCATCACGGACTTGTACCCGAACTTCTTGGTGAGTTCGGGCACCACCGTATCTTTGTAGTACTGCTGCAAGCGCGCCATGCTGCTTATCCCCTGTGCTTCAAGCGTCGATCACTTCGCCGTTGGACTTGAGAAACCGCACTTTGCGGCCGTCCTCCAGCAGGCGGAAACCGACCCGATCGGCCTTCTGCGTCGCCGGATTCAGAATGGCGATGTTGGAGACGTCGATCGGAACTTCCATGTCCACGATACCGCCGGTGGTGCCCTTCATCGGGTTGGGGCGCTGGTGTTTCTTGACCCGGTTCACGCCTTCGACCACGACGTGCGAGTCGTCCACCACGCGCAGCACCGAGCCGCGCTTGCCCTTGTCCTTGCCGGCGATGACGATGACGTTGTCGCCCTTGCGGATCTTGCGCATTTCCCCACTACCCCCTAGAGCACTTCCGGCGCGAGCGACACGATCTTCATGAAGCGCTCGGTCCGCAGTTCGCGGGTGACCGGGCCGAAGATGCGCGTGCCGATCGGCTCGAGCTTGTTGTTGAGCAGGACGGCGGCGTTGGTGTCGAAGCGGACCAGCGAGCCGTCCGGCCGGCGCACGCCCTTGGCGGTGCGCACCACCACGGCGTTGTAGATCTCGCCCTTCTTCACTCGACCGCGCGGGGCGCAGTCCTTGACGCTCACCTTGATGACGTCGCCGATGCCGGCGTAGCGGCGTTTCGAGCCACCCAACACCTTGATGCACATGACCGAACGCGCACCGGTGTTATCCGCGACATCCAGAATGGATTCCGTCTGAATCATGATTGTCCTCGCTCCAACTTGTCCCGCCTGTACTACCCCGGGTGGGGCTGGCGGTCAGTTTTGGATCCCGTCCGGGTAACTGCCGATGGCCGACCCTGAAATGGGGCAGCCGGAAAAAGCCAAGCCGCGGATTCTAGTAGGCGAACACCCGCGGCGCAAGCCCTGTTTCAGCCTTCTTCGCGCGACTTCTCCACCAGCTTGACCACCTTCCAGGCCTTGGTCTTCGAGAGCGGCCGGGTCTCCTCGATGGTGACCAGGTCGCCCGGGTGGAATTCGTTCTTTTCGTCGTGCGCGTGGTACTTCTTGGAGCGGATCATCACCTTGCCGTAGAGCGGGTGTTTCATGCGGCGCTCCACCAAAACGGTGACGGTCTTGTCCATCTTGTCGCTCACCACGCGGCCGGTGAGCTGCCGGCTGGTGCCGGCATCTGCGCTTTGCGTCTCGCTCATGCTTTCCTCGCCGTTTCGCCCATCAGGGTGCGCACCCGCGCGATGTCGCGGCGCACTTTCTTGATTTCGCTGTTGTTCGTGAGCTGCTGGGTCGCGTGCTGCATGCGCAGGCTGAACTGCGCCTTCAACAGCGAGTCGAGCTCCTGCTTGAGCTCCGCCGGACCCTTCGCCCGCAATTCCGTCGCTTTCATGACCCCACCTGTCTGATGACGAACGTGGTCGCGATCGGCAGCTTGGCCGCGGCCAGGCGGAACGCCTCGCGCGCCAGCGTCTCCTCGACTCCGTCCATTTCGTAGAGCACCTTGCCCGGCTGGATTTCGGCCACGAAGTACTCGGGGTTGCCCTTGCCGTTACCCATCCGGACTTCCGCCGGCTTCGACGAGATCGGCTTGTCGGGAAAGATGCGGATCCAGATGCGGCCGCCGCGCTTGATGTGACGCGTCATGGCGCGCCGCGCCGCTTCGATCTGGCGCGCGGTCAGGCGACCGCGGCCGACGGCCTTGAGACCGTACTCGCCGAAGCTCACCTTGTTGCCGCGGGTCGCGATACCGGTATTGCGACCCTTCTGCTGCTTGCGGTATTTGGTTCTAGCTGGCTGCAGCATTGTTCTTCGCTCCTGATCTGCGCGGTTTCTTCTCGGGTTCGGGCGCCGCCGGTGCGGGGGCTGCCGGCTGCTCGCCGCGACCGAGCAGCTCGCCCTTGAACACCCAGACCTTGATGCCGATGACGCCGTACGTGGTCTTGGCTTCGGAAAAGCCGTAGTCGATGTCAGCCCGCAGGGTATGCAGCGGCACGCGGCCTTCGCGATACCACTCGGTGCGCGCGATTTCGATGCCGTTCAACCGCCCGGCGCTCATGATCTTGATGCCCTGGGCGCCGAGGCGCATGGCATTCTGCATCGCACGCTTCATGGCGCGACGGAACATGATCCGCTTTTCGAGCTGGGCCGAGATCGAGTCGGCGATCAGCTGCGCGTCCACTTCGGGTTTGCGTACTTCCTCGATGTTGACGTGCACGGGCACGCCCATCAGCTTTTGCAGCTGGGTGCGCAGCGCCTCGATGTCCTCCCCCTTCTTGCCGATTACCACACCCGGACGGGCGCTGAAGATCGTGATGCGGGCATTCTTGGCCGGACGCTCGATCACGACGCGGCTCACCGCGGCGTGCGAAAGCTTCTTGCGCAGGAACGCTCGGACCTTGATGTCCTCGTTCAGCATTTCGGGGAAATGCTTGGTGTTGGCATACCACTTCGAGGTCCAGTTGCGCTGGACCGCGAGGCGAAAGCCGATCGGATGAATCTTCTGTCCCATGGTTTCCCCTTACGCCTTCGCCCGCAACGGCTCGTCGCCGACGGTGAGGTAGATGTGGCAGGTGGGCTTGCTGATGCGGTTGCCGCGACCCTTGGCGCGAGCGGTGAACCGCTTCAACGTGGTGCCCTGCTCCACGTAGATGCTGGTCACCCGCAGCTCGTCGATGTCGGCACCTTCGTTGTGCTCGGCGTTGGCGATGGCCGACTCGAGCACCTTGCGGATGATCGCCGCACCCTTCTTCGGGCTGAAGCTCAAGATGTTGAGCGCCTTGTCCACCGGCAGGCCGCGGATCTGGTCGGCGACCAGACGGCCTTTCTGCTCGGACAACCGCACGCCTCTCAGGATGGCTCTGGTGTTCATCATGGCCTCACTTCTTCGCCGGGACGGACGCCTTCTTGTCGGCCGCGTGGCCTTTGAAGGTGCGCGTGGGCGCGAATGTGCTGGCGCCCGTTGTGGACGGCAATGGTCAACCCGACGAAATCCGGCAGCACCGTGGAACGGCGCGACCAGGTCTTGATCGGACGCTTGTCGTTGCCCGCGCGTGCTGCCTCCACCTTGTCGATGAGGTGCAGGTCGACGAACGGGCCCTTCTTGACTGAACGAGGCATGGTCTACCCCTTATTTCTTGTGACGGGTACGCACGATCATGCCTTGCGTACGCTTGTTGCGACGGGTCTTGTAACCCTTGGTCGGAGTGCCCCACGGACTCACCGGATCGCGGCCGGCGGCGGTCTTGCCCTCACCACCACCGTGCGGGTGGTCGATCGGGTTCATCGCCACGCCGCGGACGGTCGGGCGCACGCCGCGCCAGCGGACCGCACCAGCCTTGCCGATGGAGCGCAGGTTGTTCTCTTCATTGCCGACTTCGCCGATGGTCGCGCGACACTCCACGTGCACCTTGCGGATTTCGCCGGAACGCAGGCGCAGTTGCGCATACGTACCTTCGCGTGCCAGCAGCTGCGCTGACGTGCCCGCCGCACGCGCCAGTTGCGCACCTTTGCCGGGCAACATCTCGATGCAGTGGATCGTGGTACCGACCGGAATGTTGCGCAGCGGCAGCGCGTTGCCCGGCTTGATCGGCGCATCGGAGCCGTTCATCAGCGGCGTACCCACCGTCACGCCCTTGGGCGCGATGACGTAGCGGCGCTCGCCGTCGGCATACAGCAGCAATGCGAGGTGCGCGCTGCGGTTCGGGTCGTACTCGAGCCGTTCCACCTTGGCAGCGATGCCGTCCTTGTCGCGCTTGAAGTCGACAATGCGGTAGTGGTGCTTGTGCCCGCCACCCTTGTGACGCGTGGTGATGTGTCCCTTCGAGTTGCGGCCGGCGTTCTGCTTCTGCTTCTCCAGGAGCTTCTCGACCGGACGACCCTTGTACAGCTCGGGGCTCACCACCTTCACGACCGCGCGGCGGCCGGGAGATGTCGGTTTGACTTTGACGAGTGCCATTTACTTGACCTCCCCGGCGGCGAAGTTGATCTCCTGGCCAGGCTTCAGTGCCACGTAAGCCTTTTTCCAGTGATCGCGGCGGCCCATGAACCGTCCGGCGCGCTTCACCTTGCCCTTGACGTTGCTCACCTGGACCGACTGCACTTCGACCTTGAACAGCAGCTCCACCGCAGCCTTGATTTCGGGCTTGGTGGCATCGCGCATCACGCGGAAGATGACCTGGTTGAACTTGTCCGCGACGAACGTGCTCTTCTCGGAAATCTGAGGTGCCAGCAGCACCTGCATCAAGCGCTCGGAATTGAACTGGGGCTGGCTCATGCGAGCATCTCCTCGAACTGGGCCACCGCACCCTTGGTGATCAGTGTGTGATCGAAGCGCAGCAGGCTCACCGGATCGGCGTGACGGGTCTCGAGGACCAGCACGTTCGGCAGATTGCGGGCCGCAAGGTACAGGTTGTCGTCGATCTCGTCGGTGATGAGCAGCACGCGCTCGTAACCCATGCCCTTGATCTTCGCTGCCAGCAGCTTGGTCTTGGGCGCTTCCAGCGCGATGCCGTCGACCACGGCAAGCCGACCCTCGCGGGCGAGCTGCGAGAGGATCGAGCACATGCCCGCCCGATACATCTTGCGGTTCACCTTGTGCGAGAAGTCCTCTTCCGGCAGGTTCGGGAAGATCTTGCCGCCGCCGCGCCACAACGGGCTGGAGGCCATGCCGGCACGGGCGCGCCCGGTGCCCTTCTGGCGCCACGGCTTCTTCGTGCTCTTGTTGACGTCGCTGCGCGCCTTCTGCGCGCGCGTGCCCTGGCGAGCGTTGGCGAGGAAACCGGTCACCACCTGGTGGATCAGTGCTTCGTTGTAGTCGCGGGCAAACAGTGTGTCCGGCGCGCTGACGCTGCCGGACGCCTGACCTTTGCCGTCGATCAGCTTGAGTTCCATCACGCACCTCCCTTGGCGGCGGGACGGACGATCACGTCGCCACCCTTGGCGGAAGGCACGGAACCCTTGACCAGCAGCAACTGCCGTTCGGCATCGACACGCACCACCTCGAGATTCTGTGCGGTACGGGTGACGTCACCCAGGTGGCCCGTCATGCGCTTGCCGGGAAACACGCGGCCCGGATCCTGCGCCATGGAGATCGAACCCGGCACGTTGTGCGAGCGCGAGTTGCCGTGGCTCGCCCGGTTCGACGAGAAGTGGTGGCGCTTGATGACGCCGGCGTAGCCCTTGCCGGAAGTCGTGCCCTGCACGTCCACCATCTGGCCGACCTTGAAGAGATCCACGCCCACCGTGCCGCCGACCTTGAGACCTGCGGCCTGCTCTTCAGAGATGCGGAACTCCTTCAGCGCCGACCCGGCTTGCACGCCAGCCTTCGCGAAATGACCCGCTTCGGGCTTGTTGACGCGGCTCGCGCGCCGGGTGCCGAACGCGATCTGCACGGCGGAATAGCCGTCGGTCGCGGGCGCCTTGATCTGTGTGACGCGGTTGTTGGACACATCCAGCACGGTCACCGGGACGGAAGTTCCGTCATCGGCAAACACGCGAGTCATGCCCACTTTCCGCCCGAGTAGTCCCAGGCTCATGATTTTTTCTTTCCCTATTCAACGGGGCCGGCTGCAATTGGCCGGCGATGTTCGGTTGTCAGACACGCGCCGGAATCGGCGCGCCACCACTTACAGCTTGATCTCTACGTCCACCCCGGCGGGGAGGTCCAGCTTCATCAGCGCGTCCACGGTCTTGTCCGTGGGGTCGATGATGTCCATCAGCCGCAGGTGAGTCCGGATCTCGAACTGGTCCCGCGAAGTCTTGTTCACGTGCGGCGAACGCAGCACGTCGAAACGCTCGATGCGCGTGGGCAGGGGCACGGGGCCCTTCACCACGGCGCCGGTGCGCTTGGCCGTCTCGACGATCTCGAGCGCCGACTGATCGATCAGCCGGTAATCGAAGGCTTTGAGACGGATACGAATCTTCTGGCTTTGCATGTCGTTCACTCGATGATCTTGGAGACCACACCCGCACCCACGGTGCGACCACCCTCGCGGATGGCAAAGCGCAGCCCCTCTTCCATCGCGATGGGCTGGATCAGC
>LNDQ01000092.1 GCA_001464695.1 Betaproteobacteria bacterium Ga0077523
TAGGTGATGGCTTCCTCGATCATGAGCCAGCGGCTGGGATGGCCGGCCATGTCGAGCGCGAGAATCATCGCCACGACGGTTCGTTCCTTCCTTCGATCTTCGAGGGTCGCCGCCGGAACACGAAACACCTCTAGCCCGACGGCACGCGTTCGGGCGCCGAGTATACGGACATCCCGAGAGGAAGAAAACGCCTCAGACGGTGCTCTCGATGACCGGCGTCACCTTCTGGATGGTGATGGCGTTCACCGGACAGACCGCTTCGCACTGGCCGCAGCGCACACACTTGTCCTGGTCGATCCACAGCCGGTTGTAGTAGAGCGAGTCGGTGCGCCCCGCCGCCACCGGCCGATAGCCCGTGATGCGGTTCTCATCGTCGCGCTCCAGCCCGGCGATCTCGACGATGCAATCCGGTACCGGCTTCACCTTGATGCATTCGTCGCACAGGACGCAGCGACTGTCGATGATCTCGAACTTGTAATGGCACAGGTAGCAGCGCGAGGCCTCGGCTTGCGCCGTAGCGGCGCCATAGCCGGTTTCGACCTCCGCTTCGAACCCGCGCGCCTTGGGCGCCAGCACCGGCATGGGATGAATCGGAATGGCGTTCATGGCCACCGTGCGACCGGTCGTGGCTGCTTGCGGGCTCTTCGAATGCACCGCAGGTCCGACGGCGATCCGTTCGCGCAGCCGCTCGCGACCCATGAGGAATCGATCGACGTCGCGCGCGCAGCGCTTCGCATGGCCGATGGCGCGGATCAAGGTGGTGGCACCGAGTGCGAAATCGCCTGCTGCGAACACGTTGCGCACGGCGGTTTCCTGACCGCTGCCGGACGCGAGCCAGCCATCGCGCCCCACCAGACGCGGCGCCAGTGCGGCACCGATCCAGCCGGTCTCGGGCCGCTGCCCGATGGCAAGAATGACGTGGTCGGCGGCGACGTCAAAGGCGCCCGCGACGTCGACTACGAAACCGGCGCGGCCGTCGGCCTGCCGGCCGGTGGCTGCGGTCCGCCCGAACCGGACGCCGCTCACGCGCCCGTCGGCGCCGAGCAGCTCCAGTGGTGCGGCTTCGTTGACCAGCGTGCCGCCCTCCGCCAGATACTCTTCCAGCTCGCCGGGCAGCACGACCATGTCGGCCCGCTGCCGCCGGTAGTACACGGTCACGCGCGCGCCCAGGCGCAACGCCGTTCGCGCGCAATCCATGGCGGTGTAACCGCCGCCGATCACGGCCACGTCACGGCCGACGCTGCGCCGGCCTCCTTCGTTGACGGCCAGCAGGAAGGCAAGTCCATGCTCGACGCCCTCGAGACCGGCACCGGGTACCTCGATCGGGTTGGGCCGCAGCGTTCCGGCAGCGAGCACCACCGCATCGTGGGCGTTCGCGAGATCGTTGAGGGCGATATCCTTGCCGACGTCGACGCCGCAGCGCACTTCCACGCCGACGCCCACAACCTGACCGATCTCGCGATCGATCAGGTCGCGCGGCAGCCGGAAAGCGGGAATCCCCTGGTTCAGCATGCCGCCCGGCCGGATATGCTTCTCGAACACCGTGACTTGGTGGCCCCACAGAGCAAGCTCACGGGCGACCGCGAGTCCGGCCACTCCGGCGCCGATCACGGCCACGCGTCGACCGCTGGGCGGGAACACTGCATCCAGTTGCGCGGGCGGCGCCGCCATATGGTCCGCCGCCGCTCGCTTGGAGAAACAGATGGCCACCGGATCGCCATTGCCTTCGCGGCCATGGCGGCAGACGTCCTCACAGGGGCGCGAGCACACGCGCCCGAGCACGCCGGGAAAGACGTTGTCACGCAGGTTGATGCGGTAAGCGTCGGCGTGGCGGCCCTGATAGACCGCTTCCAGGTAGCCCGGGATATCAGTGCCTGCCGGACAGGACGTCCGGCACGGAATGTTGCGGTCGAGCCACTGGAAATCCTGGGCTGCGTCGAGACGCAGCCCGGATTGCGCCAGTACCCCGGCGGTCAGTGCGCCGGCCGACCTGGATCCGTCGAACGCCACTACGGCAACGAGCGTCCGGTCTTGCCCAGTTCCGGCTTGAAGAAGCGGGTGCCGCTCGGGCCCACTCCCATGATCTGGACGATGACCTCACCGTCCTTCGCGCCGTCGTAGTGGGCGGCCCCGGCCGGATGCTTCATGAAACTGCCGGCTGGCAACGGCTGCGTGGTATCGGGCTCGAAGTTCTCGCTGGTGCCTGTGTACCAGGTCCCCTTCATGACGGTCACCAGGCGATCGTCCGGGTGCTGGTGCGGCATGCTCATCGTGCCCGGCGAGAACTTGACGCGGACCACGTACGGACCGGGCTTGGTCGGATCGCCCGACACCACCATGACCTCGATGCCGCTGTAGCCCGGCAGCTCCTTCCAGTCCTCGTTGCCCGGCTTCAGGGTCACGAACCCCTTGTCGTCGGTTTCCGTACCGGCGTACAGGAGGCTGCCGGGAATCGCCGCGGCACCGGCAAACAAGGCGGCAAGGGACAGGTTGCGCAGCGTATTCATGGGGTCGCTTCCTCGATCAGGGTTTGACGAACTTGAGGGTCATGCGATCGCTTTCGCCAATGGCGAGGTAGCGATCACGATCCTTCTCGCCGAGCTTCAATGTCGGCGGCAGGGTCCAGACGCCGTCGGGGTAGTCCTTGGTATCCTTCGGGTTGGCGTTGATTTCGGACTTTCCGACGAAGCGGAAACCCGCGAGTTCAGCAGCCTCGATCACGTACTGCTCGGTCATGTAGCCGGTGCGCACCTGCTCGTCGAAAGGGGTGCCGGGTTTGGCCCGATGTTCCTCCACGCCGAGCACCCCACCGGATTTCAGCAAGTCCAGGAAGATCGCGAACATCGCGTCGGTAGTGCCGGCCTTGGCCCAGTTGTGCACGTTGCGGAACGTGAGAACCATGTCGGCCGAGCCCTTCGGCGCGGCGGCGACGAAATTCGGCGGCAGGATCTCGGTCGGGATCACCTGGTCGAACACGTCCGGACGCCCCGCCATGCGGGCCAGGAAAGCCTGGTCTCGGTCCTTGGCCCAGCCGGGTGCCTGGTCCCAGCTCACGGCAAAGCGCGCCGCATAGAGCTTGCCGCCGTCGCGCAGGACCGGTGCAAGCACGTCCGTGTACCAGCCAGCCGACGGCCAGATTTCCACCACCGTCATATCCGGCTTGAGGCCGAAGAACAGCAGCGTCTCCTTCGGATGGCGGTAGACGTCCCGGGCACGGTTGGCCTCGGCACGGTGATCGCCGGCCACCGCCCGGTCGAGGCGTTCGGCGCTGGTCCCGGCCTGGACGGACGGCGCAATGGCGCACGCGAATGCAAAGGCTATCAGTAGCTTGCGCATGATCTTCGGTCTCCTGGCGTCGCGTCGCGGCACTCGATCTGGCGGCCGGACTGCGATTCTTTGGTGTCGGGTAAAGCGAACCCTGAGTCTAGCGATGCGGCTCGGACCATGTCCACCATCCCGTCGCATGGACGCTCACTCAAAATCTCCAAGGGGTATTAGTCTTATACAACAACTAAATGAAAACATTTATTCGCCTAATACATTAGGTTATGCTGCCCTGCAGCGCAGTTTTCCTGCAATGGAACCCTAAAGTTTCCTGATTGTCTGTCGATCAGATGCTTGCAACTTCTTGCAATGCAACAATCCTGACCTGGAGATCGACAAATGTCACAGCTCGTCCAAACCCTGATCGGGCTCCTTTCCCAAACCCGGGAATCCGACCTCGAACGCTACCTCGCTGAATCGGCGAACCTGGCGGACGTGGAGCGTCGCACCCGCGAGTGGGAATCCAAGCACCGCGAATCGCACTTCACCTGGTCCTGATCACCAGCCCCCGAATGCCCGAGCAAAGGGCCCGCACCGCGAGGTGCGGGCCCTTTTCGTTTGCGCCGGATCGGATCAGAACAAGAAGTAGCGCTGCGCCATCGGCAGCACCTTGGCGGGCTCGCAGGTCAGCAACTGGCCGTCGGCCCGTACTTCGTAGGTCTGCGCGTTCACTTCCATGCGCGGGGTCGCGTCGTTGAACGGAAGATCGCGCTTTCCCACCGTGCGCGTGCCCTTCACCGCCACCAGGCGCTTGGCGAGGCCCAGTTCCCTGCCGATCGCGGCCGCCGCAGCGGCCTGTGACACGAACGTCACCGACGTGGCGGCGCAGGCCCCCCCGAACGACGCGAACATCGGCCGGTAGTGCACCGGCTGCGGCGTCGGAATCGACGCGTTCGGGTCGCCCATTGCCGCAGCGGCGATGGCCCCGCCCTTCAGGATGAGACTCGGCTTGACCCCGAAGAACCCGGGACGCCACAGCACCAGATCGGCGAGCTTGCCCACTTCCACGGAACCCACTTCGTGGGCGATGCCATGGGACAACGCCGGATTGATCGTGTACTTGGCGACGTAGCGCTTGACCCGAAAATTGTCGTTGCCGGCACCATCTCCCGGCAGCGGGCCACGCTGGGTGCGCATCTTGTGCGCGGTCTGCCAGGTACGCAGGATCACCTCGCCCACGCGCCCCATGGCCTGCGAGTCGGAGGACATCATGCTGATGGCGCCCAGGTCGTGGAGGATGTCTTCCGCGGCGATGGTCTGGGGTCGGATGCGCGATTCCGCGAACGCCACGTCCTCGGGGATCGAACTGTCCAGGTGATGGCACACCATGAGCATGTCGAGGTGCTCCTCGAGCGTGTTCACGGTGAACGGGCGCGTCGGGTTGGTCGAGGACGGCAGCACGTTCGCTTCCTGCACCACCTTGATGATGTCGGGTGCATGCCCGCCGCCCGCACCTTCGGTGTGGAAGGTATGGATGGTGCGCCCCTTGAACGCGGCGACGGAGGTCTCGACGAAACCCGATTCGTTGAGCGTGTCGGTGTGGATGGCGACCTGTACGTCCATCTCGTCGGCCACCGCGAGGCAGTTGTCGATCGCTGCCGGCGTCGTACCCCAGTCTTCGTGCAGCTTCAAGCCGATGGCCCCCGCCGTGACCTGTTCGCGCAACGGCCCGGGAAGACTGACGTTGCCCTTGCCCAGGAAACCCAGATTCATCGGGAAGGCATCAGCCGACTGCAGCATGCGGTGCATGTGCCAGATTCCGGGCGTGCAGGTGGTCGCGAAGGTGCCTGTGGCCGGGCCGGTACCGCCACCGATCATGGTGGTGACACCCGACATCAGCGCCTCTTCGATCTGCTGCGGGCAGATGAAGTGGATGTGGGTATCGATGCCGCCCGCAGTGACGATCATGCCTTCGCCCGCAATCACTTCGGTGCCGCCGCCAATGGCAATGGTCACGCCGGGCTGGACGTCGGGGTTGCCGGCCTTGCCGATGCCGCTGATGCGGCCGTGCTTGATCGCGATGTCAGCCTTCACGATGCCGGTGTAATCGACGATCAGCGCGTTGGTGATGACCGTGTCGGCCACCTCGGCATCGAGCCGCTGGCCCTGACCCATCCCGTCGCGGATCACCTTGCCGCCGCCGAACTTCACTTCCTCGCCGGGGATGGTGTGATCGCGCTCCACTTCGATCCACAGATCGGTGTCCGCCAGCCGCACCTTGTCGCCGGTGGTCGGCCCGTACATGCCGGCATAGGCGGCGCGGTTCAGTTTGAGCGTCATCCGAGTTTCCCCTGCACCTTGCCCTGGAAGCCGTACACGGCGCGGTCGCCCGCATAGCCGACCAGCTCCACCTCGCGCGCCTGGCCCGGCTCGAAGCGCACCGCGGTTCCGGCCGGAATGTTGAGCCGGAAGCCGCGGCTCTTCGCGCGGTCGAACGACAACGCGTCGTTGGTCTCGTAGAAGTGATAGTGGGAACCGACCTGCACCGGGCGGTCGCCGGTGTTGGTCACGGTGAGCTTGATGGTCGGCCGACCGACGTTGAGTTCGATGTCGCCGGCCGCGGTCTTGATTTCGCCCGGGATCATGGCATCACACGATCGGCTGATGGACGGTCACGAGCTTCGTGCCGTCCGGAAAGGTCGCCTCGACCTGGATCTCCGGAATCATCTCCGGCACGCCTTCCATCACGTCCGCCCGGCTGAGCAGCGTGGCGCCGAAGCTCATCAGCTCGGCCACGGAACGCCCGTCGCGCGCGCCTTCCATCACCGCAGCGGTGATGTAGGCCGTCGCCTCCGGATAGTTCAACTTGAGTCCCCTGCCCTTGCGCCGCTCCGCCAGCAGTGCGGCGGTGAAGATCAACAGCTTGTCCTTTTCCCTCGGCGTCAATTCCATCGCCCGGTTCCGCCCCAGTTACACGGCGAGGTAACCCCGCACGTTCTCCCGATCCATTTCTTCGCCCGGCCCGCTCTTCACCACCACCCCGCGGTTCATCACCACGTAGCGATCGGCGAGCGCCCGTGCGAAGTCGTAGTACTGCTCGACCAGCAGGATGGCGATGTCGCCGCGTTCGCGCAAGAGGCGGATGACGCGCTC
>LNDQ01000093.1 GCA_001464695.1 Betaproteobacteria bacterium Ga0077523
CCCTGATTGCCGCTCGTCGTGGTGTTGACCCGGGTCTCGGAACCGTTGGAGCTGCCGTCCCAGTTGAACTCGCGTCGGTAGACGCCGGTGGTGCTGGCCGCGTCCTGGTTGTAGCTGTCCCACGTCACCACGATGCGGCCGTCCACGTCCATGGCGACGGTCGAGCGATGCTGATCGCCCGAGGTCGTGCTGTTCACGCGGAACTCGGTGCCGAGCCGGGACCCGTCGGCGTTGAACCGTTGAGCGTAGATGCCCTGCCCGCTGCTGTCCTGGCCCGAACTGCTCCACGAAATGGTGAACCTGTCGTCGGGGGCGGTCGCGATCGACGCATAGGATTGGTCGCCGCCGGTGGTGGTGTTCGCGATGAGCTGGGTCGCATCGATGGCGGTGCCGCTGCTGTCGAAGCGGCGGTAGAACGCGGCCATACCGCCGCCGTCGATGTTCTCGCCGCTGCCGACGGCGATGAACCCCCCGTCCGACGTCATCGCCAGGCTGTCGATGTACTGGTTGCCGCTGGTCGTGGTGTTGACGCGGACTTCCCCGGTTTGCGCCGTGCCCGCGGCGTTGTAGAGGCGTACGTAGGCACCAGAGCCGCTGCCGTCCTGGCCGTTCTCGCTCGACCAGCCGATGACGAAGCGACCATCGGCGGTCATGGCGATCGCCCCCTCGCGCTGCTCGCCCGACGTGGTCGTGTTCACCTGAAACTGTGCGGCGAGCGCGGTGCCGTCTGCCGCGAAGCGGCGCGCGAACGTCCCGGTGGCATTCGCGTCCGGGCTCTGCCACATCACCACGAAGTTGCCGCTCGCATCGCAAGCGACCGCGGGGGTGTTCTGGGTTCCGCTGGTGGTGGAGTTGACCTGGATCTCGCCGGTGGCGGCGGAGCCGTCGGCGTTGAACCGGCGCGCGTAGATCTCGCTGTTGCCCGAGGACGCGTGGTCGCTCGCCCACACGATCACGTAGCTGCCGTCGAGCGCGACCGCCACCTGCTTCTGCGAACCCGCCTGGGTCGACTGCGTGTTCGCCGTGCTGCTGTTTACGCGGCTTTCGCCGCCGGCAGCCGCGGCGTCCAGGATCGCGGAGTAGCGCATCTGGGTCCGCAGCGACAGCGCGAGCGCCGCGTCGACCCGACCGGTCTGCCGCTCCAGCACCCAGTTGCCGCCCAGGTCCTCGGCGCCGGTGGCGTCGCTGCTGCCCGCCACGTCGGCACCGGTCAGGTCGGCCAGCGTCGCGAGCAGGCGTTCGCCGCCGATGCCATAGGCAGTGCGGCAGCCGTAGAGCAGGATGTCGGCATCGGCCTTGAGCGCGTTGTGCCAGCGGACCAGCGTTGCTGCGCGCCGACTGGCCTCCCCGGCGTCGAGCAGGCTGGTGCCGAGTCGGATGCTGCCATCCGTGCCGTGGCCGATCAGGTGGATCGCGTCGAGCCCCTGTCGTTTGGCTAGTTCGGCCGTGACCTGCGCGATGCCATCGGCATTCGGATCGAGCACCACCACCTCGAGCTTGCGTTCGCCGGGCTCGGCCTGCATGGCAGCGACGAGGGCGTCGACGTCAGGGACACCGCCATCCACGAACACGATTTCGTGCCGTGGTGCTGCCGACAGTTCGACAGCATGCTGTGCCGCGACGGCAGTCACGTGCGTGCCGTCGATGGGGACTGCCAGCCCGGGTAGGTCCGCCGAAAGGAGCCAACGCGGTTCGAGCGCTTCGAAAAGCGGTCGATTTACCGGGTTTACTCTAGAATTCAGGGACTTGAACATGCAAGACGGGGTTGGGCACGGACTCCGTCCGGTCCTCACCGGAGCGATGCCCTACCCGTCAGCAAGATTCGAGCGCGATTTTCATCTATGAAACATGCGGTGCCAGACGGGAAAAAGAAGCACCTATCGCGGCGGACGCGGCGGACGCGGCGTAAGGCAAAACCACACCCCGTGTCCCCGGTTTTCCGCCGCGTCCGCCGCGTTGTGCGCTCTCAGCTTTCCCTGAGCTAGTCGATGCAGCGCCACCGAGCCCCGGCACACCACTGCGGAACGTCCTCTGCCGGCATCGGCCGGGCGATCCAGTAGCCCTGTCCCTGGTCGCACCCCATCGCCTGCAGCGCGCTGGCCGCCGCTTCGGTCTCGATGCCTTCCGCCACCACGGTGAGCCCGAGGTTGTGGGCCAGGTTGATGGTCGAATTCACGATCGCGCGGTCGGCCGAACTCTCGCTCATCCGCAGCACGAACGACTTGTCGATCTTGAGCGCGTGGAGGGGCATCTGGCGCAGGTAGGAAAGCGACGAGAAACCGGTGCCGAAATCGTCGATCGCGAGCTTGACCCCCACCGCTTCCATCTGCCGCAGGACGCCCAGAGCGCGCTCCGGGTCCACCAGGAATGCGCTCTCGGTGATCTCGAGTTCGAGGCGCTCGGGCGGAAACGCATGCCGCTCGATCAATTCGCGCAGGTCGAGCAGCGTCAGCTCGTCGATCAGGTTGCGGGCCGACAGGTTGACCGCAAGTCGCGGGGAGAAGCCGGTCGCGGACCATTTCGTCCACTGGGTGATCGCAGCTCCGATCACCCAGGAGGTGAGCGGCGTGATGAGATCGCCCATCTCCGCCAGCCGCACGAATTCGTCGGGCGGCACCATGCCGTGACGCGGATGCGGCCAGCGCACCAGCGCTTCGATGCCCGAGACCGTGCCGGTTGCGAAATGCACCTTCGGCTGATAGTGCAGCGTGAGCTCGCCGTTGCGGATCGCCGCGCCGAGTTCGGACAGCAGCTCGAGGCGGCGCGGCGAATGGCGGTCATCCTCCTGGCGATAGAGCCCATAGCCGCGCCCGTGCTTCTTCGCCACGTACATCGCGACGTCCGCGCGCTTCAGCAGCGTCGAGACATCCTCGCCATGCTGCGGATAGACGGCGATCCCGATGCTGGCGCCGATCTCGAGGCGTGCACCTTCCACCATGAAGGGCTGGCGGATCTCCTCCAGCAACCGGATCGCGATTGCCTCGGCATCGCGGGGCTGCGACAGGCGCCTTGCGAGCACCGCGAACTCGTCGCCACCCAGGCGCACGAGCGCGCCGTCGCATTCGCCGAGGCGTGCGGCAAAGCGCGGACCGACGGCGCGCAGCAATTGATCGCCCGCGTAGTGACCCAGCGTGTCGTTGACCTCCTTGAAGTGATCGAGGTCGATCAGCATGAGTGCCAGGTGCCGGCTGTCCTGCGACGCGCGGGCGAGTTCCGCGGCGAGTTCGCGGGCGAGCCACTTCCGGTTGGGCAGGCCGGTGAGCGAATCGTGCAGCGTCTGATGTTCGAGCGCGTCCAGCGCCAGCCGCCGGTCGGTCACGTCGCGCCACATGCCCCAGATGCGCACGATCGCTCCGTGCTCGATCACGGCGATCATCGACACCGCGAACCAGATCGGCATGCCGTCCTTGGTCTTGGTCGCGATCTCGAGATCGCGCAGGCGAAAGCCGGCATCGATCCAGGCGTCGACCGCGATGCGCGAACGGCGCTCGCCGGCCAGTTCGGCCAGGGGCAATCCGACGATGGCCTGTGGGTCGGCGTAGCCGAGCAATTGCGCCATGGCAGCGTTGCATTCGGCGAGCAGGGCTTCGGACCCGACCCGATCGAGCAGGGTCGCGCGTGGCAGGTCGGTAGGGATGGGTCGCGCGAAGTCGGCACGCCAGATCGCCTCGGTACTATGCTCGATGAACGCGCGATAGCGCTCCTCGCTCGCGCGGAGCAAGGTCTCCATGCGGCGGCGTTCGTCGGCTTCCAGCAGGCCGCCGACCACGTCGGCCACGGAGGCGGCGAAGTTCTGCTCGTCCAGGGTGAAGGTGCGCTGCGGTCCCACGTGCTCGTGGCAGATGACGCCCGCCGTGCCGCCGCTGCGGCGGATCGGCGCATCGAGCATCGACGCGATGCCGAGGGGTCGGAGATAGTCGTGTGCGAGTTCGCTGCTGCGCGGGTCACCCACAGCGTCGGTGATGCCCGCCGCGCGATTCTCGCGCAGCATGGCGAAATAGCGCGGATAGCGCGCCTCCTCGAGGCGCGCCCCGCTCGAGTGTTCGTTGCGGTCGCGGTCGTACAGCTCGAGGCAATGCATCGCCTGGCCGGAAGCGTCGTACCGCCAGATGCCGACGCGCGACACTTCCAGCGTCGTTGCCGCCGTGACGCACAGGCGGGCCAGCGCGTCGGCCAGCGGTGCGTCGCGCAACCAGTCATGCGTGACCAGTTCGAGCAGTGCCGCCTGCTGCCGCCGCATGCGTCGCTCGGCGACGATGGCGGCCGCGATCTCCTGGATCGTTCCGAGGAAATGGTCGGCTCCGGTCGCGTTGTCGCGCACCGCCTCGCCGCGCGCGTTGAACCAGCGTGACTGTCCCGCATCCGAGTCGACGCGGAACTCCAGCAACACCGGCGTGCCGTCGCGCGCCGAGGCCTCCAGGGTCTGGACGAAGCGCTTCTGGTCCACCGGATGCAGCAGTGCGACGAACGCCTCGCGCGTGCCCGCGAACCGTCCCGGCACCAGGCCCAGCAGGCTTTCCACGTGGGGCGAGATCTGGAACCGGCCGGTCTCCGGTTCCCATTGCCAGATGCCCACGCCACCGGCGAGCAGGGCGGCGTGCAGGAGTCGGGCGTCGTAACGGTCGGCAGTATCGGCCAAGTGTGAGTCAATCGCGAACTGCGCGCGGCAAGGACCGTTCGGTCCATTCCGCATCCTGATAACTTCGGTCCGCCGGCGGAATTATTGATGGTACCGGCAGGTTTTGCATCATCGGTCGGTGCCCGGCCCGGTGGTGAGCCAGATCGTGACCGGGCCGTCGTTGGTCAGGGTCACCGCCATGTGCGCACCGAACTCTCCCGCAGCCACTGGGGCATGCCGTTCGCGGGCCAGGGTCAGCACGCGGTCGAACCATCGCCGGCCGAGTTCCGGCGGCGCAGCACGGGAGAATCCGGGACGCGTGCCCTTCCGGGTGTCGGCGGCGAGCGTGAACTGCGGCACCAGGAGCAGCCCGCCACCGACCGCCTTCAGATCGAGGTTCATCCGGCCGTCGGCATCGGCGAACACGCGCACGGCGAGCAGGCGATCCACCAGTCGGCTCACGCCTTCCTCCGTGTCGTCGGGTTCGGCGCAGACCAGCACCAGGAGGCCGTGCTCGATCGCACCGACGTTGCGACCGCCCACTTCCACGCGGGCGTGGGTAACGCGCTGCAACAAGGCAAGCATCGGTCTCGAGGTTCGGGATGGGGTTCCGGGACGGGGTTCCCAGTGCCCAGTGTAGTGGAGCGCGGCATGCCGACTGTCACACGACGGTCACGAGGACCACCCACTATCCGCGCCGACGATGAAAATCCTCATGATTTCCGACGTGTACTTTCCCCGGGTGAACGGGGTGTCCACGTCGATCCAGACGTTCAGCCGCGAGCTCACGGCGCTCGGCCACGAGATCCACCTGGTCGCGCCGGCCTATCCGGCCAGCTATCCGGACGAGCCGCACACCGTCCGCGTCCCGTCGAGCTACCTGCCGTTCGACCCGGAAGACCGACGCATGCATGCGCGCGCGATCCGCGCCGCTGCCGGCCGCCTCGAGCGCGAAGGCTTCGACCTCGTGCACGTCCAGACGCCCTTCGTGGCCCACTACCTCGGCCTCGAACTGGCGCGGCGCTTCGGCGTGCCGGTGGTCGAGACCTATCACACGTTCTTCGAGGAATACCTGTTCCACTACGTGCCGTTCCTTCCGCGGCGCTGGTTGCGGGCGGCGGCGCGGCGCTTCTCCCGCACGCAAGGCAACAGCGTCGATGCGCTGGTCGTGCCGTCGACGGCCATGCGCGACGTGCTCGCGGGCTACGGCGTGCGCACCGCCATGCACGTGCTGCCAACGGGCGTCCCGCTCGCCGACTTCGCCGGCGGCGACGGTGCGCGATTCCGGGCCGGACTCGGCATCGATGCGGGGACGCCGATGCTGCTCTTCGTCGGGCGCGTCGCGCACGAGAAGAACATCGAGTTTCTGTTGACCGCGCTCGAACAGGTGCGCCGCCGGGTGCCGTCGGCAGTGCTGGTCATCGCCGGTGAGGGTCCGGCACGGCCGCGTCTCGAGCGCATGACCGAACGCCTCGGCCTGCGCGGCAACGTGCACTTCGTCGGTTATCTCGATCGACGCACCGCGCTGCTCGACTGCTACGCTGCCGCCGACGCCTTCGTGTTCGCATCGCGCACGGAGACCCAGGGTCTGGTCCTCCTCGAGGCGATGGCGGTCGGCCTGCCGGTCGTCTCCACCGCGGTGATGGGTACGCGCGACATCGTCGGGCCGCGTCGCGGGGCGCTGGTGCCGGACGACGACGAGCGGTCGTTTGCGGACGCGATCGAGCGCCTGGTGGGTGAACCCGCGCTGCGCGCCCGGCTGGCGCAGGAGGCGCTCGACTACGTGCGCGAATGGCATGCCGACACGCTCGCCCGGCGCATGGCTGCGCTGTACGCCGAGGTGGCCGCGGCCGGCTCGCGCGCGCACGGCGTCGCAGGGCAGCGCGAAGCGCAGTACGATGCTCCCATGCGGTGAGTCGCGCGTGCGACGTGACCAGCGGGGGCGGTGAACGATGGCTACGAAATCATCCGGCGGTCTGGAAGTGGCGACCCTCGCGGGCGGCTGCTTCTGGTGCCTGGAGGCGGTGTATCTGGGCCTGCGCGGCGTCGAGCGGGTGGTTTCCGGCTACATGGGCGGCCACACGGCGCGCCCCACCTACCGCGACGTATGCGATGGCGACACCGGACATGCCGAGGTCGTGCAGATCGAGTTCGACCCGGCCGAGCTTTCCTTTCGCGACCTGCTCGACGTGTTCTTCACCATCCACGATCCGACCACGCCGAACCGCCAGGGCAACGACGTCGGCACGCAATACCGCTCGGCCATCTTCCATCACACCCCGGACCAGAAGCGTATCGCCGAAGAGGTGATTGCGGATCTGGCGGCGCGCAAGGTCTGGCGCGATCCGATCGTCACCGAGGTGACGCCTGCCGCCACGTTCCACGAGGCCGAGGCCTACCACCAGGATTACTTCGCGCGAAACGGCCATCAGCCCTACTGCCAGGTCGTGGTCGCGCCGAAGGTGGCGAAGTTCCGGAAGGTGTTCGGCGACCGCATGAAGCAGCGCGCGTGACGCACTGTCCCATGGCGCTTCGCCCCTAGGAGCCTGTCTCTCTGCGGCGACATGAATGGCGCGAACCGCTCGATCATGGGCGCGAGCAACGATCGCACGCATCGCGCGACGCGCGGATCACGCGGTCGCGCGTCTGCGGAAGAGGTGCTTCTCTCCGAGTGAAAATGTGCCGCAAGGCCCTTGTCATATTCGGGCGAATTGTGCATTCTCCAGCGCGCGTCCCCTCTGAGAAGAAATGCTACGGGACACAAGATTTCCGTCGTCCGATACTGGAGGCATCAATGGCCGTAGCCAAGAAACCCGCTGCCAAGAAACCCGCTGCCAAGGCAGCGAAGAAGCCCGCCGCGAAGAAGGCGGCTCCCGCCAAGAAACCCGCGGCCAAGAAGGCAGCGCCGGCCAAGAAAGCAGCTCCGGCCAAGAAGGCTCCGGCCAAGAAGCCCGCCAAGCGCACTCCGAACGCGGCGTTCATGAAGCCCCTCACGCCGAGCGCGATCCTCGCTGCGGTCATCGGCGAGAAGGCTGTGCCGCGCACCGAAGTCACCAAGAAGATCTGGGACTACATCAAGAAGCACGGCCTGCAGGACGCGAAGAACAAGCGCAACATCAACGCCGACGACAAGCTGAAGGCAGTGTTCGGCGGCAAGAAGCAGGTCACGATGTTCGAGCTCACGAAGCTCGTCAGCAACCACCTGAGCTGACACGCAGGTTGGTGTTCCCGGCGCCTTTCGCCACCGCCTGCGCGGTCGGCGAGGGCCCATCCCGGTACCCTCCTGCAGCAGCGCTCCCGGACGACGTGCCCGAGCAGCAGCGACAAGAAATCACGATGACAGGCCGGTTCGCACGGCGGTGGCGAACCGGCCTTCTCGTTTTCCGGGACCAGCGATGATGGTTTCACGACGAAGTACTCTTGCCGCCATCCTCGCAGCCATGGTGACGGGCGGTTGCGTCGGCACCGCGATGACCACCGACCCGGATTCCGGAGCCACGGTGCCGGTTCAGGGTTGGCGAACCAACACGTGGCACGACGACCCCGCCTGGCGTCCCTTCGGTTCCATCGGCAAGAAGGAATGGCGCCAGGGCCCCTGGTGGTACGGCGATCCGGCGTGGCAGTTTCTGACGGTGGGCCAGGGTGGGCGGCCTGAGTTGTCCAAACCCGGCGCCGTGACGCAGTCTCCGCCTGCCGAAACGCCGGCGGCTTCCGCGCCCGCCGATTCCGCAGAGAAGCCTGCCGGCAACTGACCCGCCCCGTTCGGGGACGACCTTGCGAGTGTCGTCTCGCGACCGCTCGTCAGGGGTTTGCTGCCATCACCGGTGCCCGTGCCAGGGCCGCACGAAACTGTCGGCGCGCATCGTTCAGGGCCAGCTGCGCGTGCTCCAGTTCGGCTGCCGTCGGTTCGTGCAGCCACACCGTGTGAGGTCGTGACGATTCGACGGCCACGTACAGGAATCGCGGGCGGCGTCCGGTGAGGCGCGCAATGCCCTCGATGTAGAGCGCCGCCTGCAGGTCATAGCCGAAGCGCCGGCGCGACTTGGCGAAACGTGCAGGACGCACGTCGGACGCGGTCTTGAGCTCCAGGATCACCTCGTCCGTGAAACAGTCGGGCCGACCCTTCCACCGTCCGCCATGCTCGTCGGTCCAGTAGATCGACAACTCCTTCTCGCCCTGCGCTAACCACTGCGCGAGCGGGGCGCGCGCGTACGTGAGCACTGCCCGGCGCATGGCCTTGAGCGCCAGCGATTCATCGCTCGAGAGGGTCACTCGCGCTGCCACACCCGCTTCGTCGAGGTCGGCAGGCGGTGCGACGCCTGCATCCAGCGCGAGGTAGCTCTCGTCGAAGCGCTCCGGTTCGAGCAGGAGCGCGTGCAGCGCGTCGCCGAGCGAAGCGTCGCGCGGCGTCGGGTCGGGCACCATCGACTGTGCCGCCGATCGTCCGGTGCGCAGAAACCGGCGCAACGCGGAGCTGGAGACGTAGTCGAGCCGAGCGAGATACGCGGCGAGCGGTTCGCGGCAGGTGAAGCACTCGGCGCTGTGCACCCATTCGGACATGCCCGCGAGCCTATCACGGCCTCGCGCCGCGCTCGGCGCGAGTGGCGACCGTCAGTGCATCGCTGCTGTCCCGCCCAGCAACTCGCTCACCCTCTGGCGCGCATCCTCGTGATGGGGGTGAATGCGCAGCGCGGCCTCGAAGGCGAACAGCGCGCCGTCGCGGTCCTCATGGGCGAACAGGATCTCGGCCACGCCGCACAGGGCGCCAAAGTGGCGTGGCTCCAGTTCGAGCACGCGGTGCAGGTTGCGCAGGCACTCGTCGTCGCGCTCCTGCAGATAGTAGAGCGAAGCGCGCTTGTTCCAGGCCTCGCAGTAGTCGGGCGCGGCCCGCAGCAGGCGCGTGAGGCGGGTTTCTGCCAGATCGTGGCAATGGGCGGCGATCTCGGTCGCGGCCCGGTCAAGGTCGCGGGCGGCGAGCCGGTGCGGGTGGTACATCCACAGGTCCCAGATGCGCTCTTCCACGGCCGCCGCCTCGGCGGCGTCCTGGCAGCCCGCGAGATGATCGAACAATGGCTCGAGCGCGCGCGGCAGGCCGGGCGCGGGCGCCCGGCGGCCGACGCTGTCGACCAGCGCTAGCGTGGCATTGAAGTCGGTGGGTTGCATGAACCGCCTCCGAGGGACACAGGGTTCGATGCAATACTCGCACCAACCAGCCCCAGCGGGCGATAGCCCGCCGCCGGCTGGAACGCCTAGACTATTCCCTGTGTTCGACTTTTCGCAGGATCGCCCCATGAGCTTCGGCCGAACAACGGTCTGCTGCATTCTCGCTTCGGCGCTCACCGTCGCCATGTCCATGACGCGTGCCGACCAGCCTCTCGACGGCACCGTGCTGGTGGCCGACGATGCCTTCACCCTCGAAGACGTGATGGAAGAAGTCCTGGTGAAGCGCCGGCCGGGGCGCGTGACCCCGTTCTGGGTGGTGATCGCGGGCGATCAGGTAAAGCTTGCGACCAAGGCCAACGGCATGGCGGACCACGCGCTCGTGCGGGGGTTCGATCTGGTACGCCAGTACGGCGGCATCATCTACGCCTGCGAATCGGACATGGTGCGCCTCGGGGTCACAACAGGCGACCTGCTGCCCCCCACGGAGCCGGTGAAGGGTTTCGGACCCGATGGCACGACCGACACCGACAGCGTGCTCTACGCGGACGAGGACCCCACCCTCCTGCCCGAGAGCATGACGCAACTCAGGCGGTTGCGCGCGGCTTGCAGCGGGCGCGGTTAGTCGCGAGCGGCAAGGCCGAAACAGCCAAGCTCAAACACGGAGGAACACGGCGACAACCTCGCCTCGCTTTTGTCCTCCGTGGTGAATGCTTTTCCTGCAGTACCCCGTTACGCCGCCGCTTGCTTCGCGCCCCAGATGCGCGTCACGGTGTCGACGTCGCAGACGTAGGCGAACACGTCGCTCATGCACAGCAGTGCTGCCGCCTGGTGCTCCGGCGACACTGCTGCCACGGCGTCACTCGGCACGATGACGCGATAATCGAGGTTGCGTGCGGTGTAGACCGTACTCATCACGCAGCAGTGGGTCGTGACCCCACAGCAGACGAGATTCGCGATCCGGCGCGAGCGCAGCAGCAGGTCGAGATCGGTGCCGAGAAAGCAATCGTAGCGGCGCTTGCTGCGGATATGCCAGTCGTGCGGTTGCACGTCGAGACCGTCGGTGAGTTCGCAGCCCGGCGTTGCCTCGAGGCAATGGATCGGATCGAACTCGAGCTCGATGCCATAGTCGGAGAGATCGGCGCGATGCATCTCGTGCGTGAAGATCACCGGCAGGCGATGCGTTCGCGCCCACGCGATCAGGCGATTGATCGCCGGTACGATGGCCCGGCCGCCGGGCGTTTCCTGCACCGCCCCGGCGTCCACGAAGTCGCGTTCCATGTCGATCACCAGCAACGCGGTGTCTTCGATGCGGATGCGCTCGAGCGGCAGCGGTCGGCTCAACGGTTGCATGGAACTTCCTGCCGCGGCGGACGGCGGCAGACGAAATCGATCTCCACCAGCGCCCCTTTGGCGAGTGCAGTCACGCCGATGCACGTGCGCGCCGGCAGGCGATCCGCCGGGAAGTACTTGCGATAGATGGCGTTGAAGATCGGGTAGTCCGTCTCGAACTGCGTGAGGTACGCACCGGTGCGCACCACGTGTTCCAGGCCGAGCCCGATGCCCGCCAGCACGCGCTTCAGGTTGTCCATCACAAGGTGCGTCTGCGCTTCGATGCCCGGCGGCACCGGGTGTCCGGGCTCACCCGGGAAGGTGGGCATCTGGCCGGTCACGAACACCCAGCCATCGACCTCGGTGGCGTGCGAGAACGGACCCACCTGTTCAGGGGCGCCGGCAACGACGTGGAAGAGCGTTTGCATCGATCGATTCCAATCGGGTTTGGCCGCGGACCCTGGCAACTCACCGTAGACGTCGGCGCGCGGGTCGCGCAGCAGTTGATGGAACGCGTTCAGCCTACGTGAATCGCTTCGATGCGGCGAGCATCCGTGCACACTGCGTCAGCCTGGTTCTCGGTGAGTCGCTCGCGAGCGACGTACGGGTCTGGCAGGTCGCTCCGCGTATCGCATGGAGCCTGTCGATTCTGCAGCCGCGACCCGGGACGATGATGCCGCAACAACCGCGCCACCACGTGCGGCCCGGAGTGGAGCAAACGCCGTATTCAGGCTTCGTTGCAGTGCGCTTGTCGCGGCGTGCGCACCGCGGAAGTGCGCTGCTCAGGCGCAGCAAACGTTCTCCAGGGAGGGCTTTGCTGCGAAGTCGACAGGCGCTGCGGCAGGCACTGCACTTGCAGATGCACGGGCGTAGTCGTGTCATCGGTGAGGGCGAAATCATGGCCTATTGGTTTCTGCGGAATGCGGTGGTGGTGGTGTTCGCGATCATGATCGCGGGCACACTGGTCACCCTGAAGTAGCCCGTCGTTCGGTCGTCGTCGGCAGATGCTGCAAACGGTGCGCGACCGCACGGATTCGCGGCGCGATTCCGGCGTATCCTCCGCCCGCATTGGCGACTACAAGCCAGGTGGGGTGAGAGACCATGAGATTCCTGAAGACGCGGCGCTTCGCCGCGGTGGGGTTGTTGTGTGCCTTGCCCGCCTTCGCGGGCTCGCCGCCGAATGCCGATCCGGCGGCACGCAGTGCGATCCGCAACTATTCGCAGGGCGTTGCGGCGCGCGTCATCCAGGATCAGCACTACCCGACCGAGGCGCTGCAGCACGGTATCGAGGGCCGCGTGCTTGTGCTGGCGTTGATCGGGACCGATGGGCAGGTGCACAGCGCCCGGCTGCGGCAGTCGAGCGGCTACGAGTTGCTGGACGAGGCCGCGCTCGAGAAAGTGCGCACCGCCCGAGGTCTGCCCGAACCGCCGGAGATGTTGCGCGGGCGGGAGTTCACCATGGAAGTGCCGATCATCTTCCGCATCGAGTAAAGCGGAGGTTGACGCTCATGCCACGGACATGGGCCGGGGCCCGGCGGGAAAACGCTTGACCGGTCCAAAGTCGGGCTGTATAAGCCCGCTTGCGAGAAGCTCGAGCAGTGAAAGTCGCCGGTCAGTCGTTACCGCCAAACGGTACCTCAGGTCTACGTTCTTCCCCTTCTTGGCGTTCCCGCGTTCGGGCGCAAGCCCTTCGTTTATTTTTCGAGTGAGGAAGACATAAGCATGAGTACCGGCACTGTGAAGTGGTTCAACGATTCCAAGGGCTTCGGCTTCATCAAACCCGACGGAGGCGGTGAGGACCTCTTCGCGCATTTCTCGGCGATCCAGGGCAGCGGCTTCAAGACCCTGCGCGAGAATCAAAAAGTCGAATTCGAAGTGACCACCGGCCCGAAAGGCAAGCAGGCGACCAACATTCGCCCGCTCGACTGATCCGCAGCTGCACCAGTGTCACGAAGGCCCGGGTAACCGGGCCTTTTTCATTTCCGGAGGCGCGGAAACGAAAAAGCCCCGCGTTGGCGGGGCTCTTGTCCTGTCCGGTGGGACCGGTAGGCTCAGGCCTTGACGCCATGGCGCGCCCAGACTTCGGCGATGACCACGGCTTGCTTCTTCGACAGCGACAGTACCCAATACAGGCAACCCAGGACCACGAACAACGGCCCGCCCAGCAGAATCAAACCAGTCATGTCAGCAATGCTCCGTTTGTAGTTGGCGAACAGCTCGAGGCGCGGGCTGGTTGACGGGTTCAAGCTCCAGGCTCGTGGCCTGGGACCCGATTAAAGCCTGTGGTGCCGGGGCAGTACTGCCCCGGGTGCGCCGGGCGCGGAGCATGCACGATTCACGCCGCGTGTGCAAACGCAGCATGAGCCTGTCGGATTGCTGAGCTTAAGCGATTGTTTCGTATGGCTGCTCGAATTGCAGTCCATACTCTCGCAGCGCACCATCGAGGCGTGCCAACCCGGTGGACCGGACCGCCTTGCTGGCATGGCGCAGGTCATCGGCAGCCGTGTACAGGTCCGCGACGATTGCTTCGACGGAATTGGCCGCGGCTGTGCCGGCAGGGGCTTCCTCGACCATCCGCCCGGCTTCGGTTTCCACCGCTGCCGCGAGGCCGCGCAGGGCCGCCGGCCGTAGTTGTGCGCGGCGCGCTTCCTGCAGCGCTGCCCTGATCGCCGACATGCGGCCGTGCAGCCGTGCATCATGGGCGAGCCGTGGCACCGATCCAGCCGACGGCGACACCGTCCCCGCGGCTGGAAGGGCAGTCGTGGTGGCGGCTGCCGAGCCCGCGGCGGCCAGTCCGAACAGCATCGAGCACAGCACCGGCCACCGCCAGAAATGACGCATCTTCATCGGAGTTCTCCTGGATTGGGATGAGCGCGGGGGATGACCGGGCAGCCCCGCCGCGCTTCGAACGTGCGGTTGGGCGGCGGCGATATCAAGGGGTACTCGGGCGATAATCGGGTCCGTCGTTCACTCGAGGTCCCTCGCATCGTGTCCTTCAATCAGCCGCTCGGCGGCAACGAGATGCCGCGCTTCGCCGGCCCCGGAACGTTCATGCGGCTGCCGTCGCAGGCCGATGCGCAGGGTCTCGATGTCGCAGTCGTCGGTGTCCCGGTCGACGCCGGCACGTCGAATCGTCCCGGCGCGCGCTATGGTCCGCGGGGCGTGCGCAACGAGTCGGTGATGATCCGCCCGTATCACATGGCGTCGCGCGCGGCACCCTTCGACAGCCTGCAGGTGGCCGATCTTGGCGACGTACCCATCAACACCTACAACCTGTCGAAGACGGTCGAGATCGTGGAGCGGTTCTACGACGCCATCCTCGCCCATCCGTGCAGGACGCTGTCCATCGGTGGTGACCACGTGGTGACACTGCCGATCCTGCGTGCGTATGCGAAGAAGTACGGCAAAGGGTCGATCGGCCTCGTGCACGTCGATGCACACGCCGACGTGAACGACGACATGTTCGGCGAGAAGGTGACGCACGGCACCTGGCTGCGCCGCGCGATCGAAGAGCGACTGGTCGATCCCTCGCGCACCGTGCAGGTCGGCCTGCGCGCCACCGGTTACGCCGCCGACGATTTCGACTGGTCGCGCAAGCAGGGTGTGCGCGTCGTGCAGGCCGAAGAGTGCTGGTACAAGTCGCTGAGCCCACTGATGGACGAGGTGCGCACACGAGTTGGCGGCGGGCCCGTCTACGTGAGCTTCGACATCGATGGCCTCGACCCTTCGTGTGCCCCCGGCACCGGCACCCCCGAGTTCGCCGGGCTCACCAGTATCCAGGGCTACGAGATCGTGCGCGGCTGCCACGGTCTCGATGTGATCGGTGGTGATCTCGTGGAGGTGTCACCATCCTACGATCCGTCCGGCAACACCGCGATGCTCGGCGCGAACCTGCTCTACGAGTTGCTGTGCGTGCTGCCCGGTGTGACGCGGCGTGACTGAAGTGAGGTCCCCCCCGATGGGCCTGCGGCCCTTCCCCCCAGGGGGCCAAGCCCGCTTGCGGGGTGAGGCCGGACACGGACAGTCCCTGCGGACTGTCCGTGCCTGCCGAACGCCATCGGCCTCCGGCCGATGGCAGGCCCGGCGCGGGCTTGAGGCGTCTCAGGCGCCGTAGGTGAGGTGTCGCGTCTTGCCCCAGAACACCCGATAGGAGAACAGCGTGTAGCCGATGATCATCGGCAGCACGACGATCACGCCCCACAGCACGAACCGCAACGATTCCGGTGCGGCTGCAGCCTGCCAGATCGTCATGCGGTCCACGACGAGATACGGATAGAGGCTGTAGGCGAGCCCCGCGAAGGCGAACACGAACACCCAGACTGCGAGCACGAACGGCAACCATTCCTTGCGACTCTTGCCGTGCAGCAATCGACCCAGGGCGAGCCAGATGCCGACGAAAGCCGCGGCGCTGAGGATCGGCAACGGTGCGAGCCGCACCAGATTGTCCGCGGTGAACCACTTCGCGTAGATGCCGGGATTCGCATACGGCATCGCCAGGCTGATCGCGGCCACGCCGGCAGCCGCGAACGCTACCGCGTAGCGACTCCACATCATCGCCTTGCGCTGGACGTCGCCTTCGCACTTGATCACCAGCCACGTGCCGCCCAGCAGGGCGTAGGCGCCAGCGAGGCCTGCGCCGACGGCCCAGCCGAACGCGGTGAACTTGGCGCCGTCGGCGAAACCGGTCACCACACCGGCCAGCATGATGCCCTGCGAGAGTGCCGCCACCAACGACCCGGCGGAGAACAGGTGATTCCACAGATCGCGATGCCAGCCGGTCGCTTTCACGCGGAACTCGAAGGCCACGCCACGCACGATGAGCCCGATCAGCATCGCGGCCACCGGCAGGTACAGCGCGGTAAGGATCACACCATGCGCATGGGGAAATGCGACCAGCAGGATGCCCACGCCCAGCACCAGCCAGGTCTCGTTTGCGTCCCAGAACGGGCCGATGGAACTCACCATGAGATCCTGCTCTTCGCGCGGCGCGAATGGCAGCAGGATGCCCACGCCGAGATCGAAGCCGTCCAGGATGACGTAGGCGAGCATCGCCAGGCCCATCAGCACCATGAACACGAAGGGCAGGTCCAGGCTGGTCATGCGTTGCCTGCCGCCATTTCTTCGGCCACGGACGGCGGCAGTTTCTCGCCGGCCGCCTCCTTGATGGCGAGTTGCGTCACCACGACCATGAACGAGACGATCAGCAACCCGTACACCACCGCATAGGCCGCGAGGGTCAGGCCGATGGCAGCCGCGGGAACCTTCGACGCCGCATCGGCCGTGGTGAGCAGGCCCTGGATCACATAGGGTTGGCGGCCCACCTCGGTCACGATCCAGCCGGCCAGGGTCGCGACCCACCCCGAGAACGTCATGGCTGCGTAGGCGCGCAACTGCCAGAGCGGCCACTCGCGCTTGCGGACGAGGTGCCACACGCCGAGCCACGCGAGCCCGAGCATCAGCACGCCGATGCCGACCATGAGGCGGAACCCGAAGAACAGCGGCAGGACCGGCGGGTGCTTGCCGTCGAACGCCGAGAGGCCCACCAGCTCGGCCTCGGCGTCGTGCCGCAGGATCAGGCTCGCACCCTTCGGCACGCCGATCGCAAAATCGTTGCGTTGCTCTGCTTTGTTGGGCAAAGCGAAGAGCAGCAATGGTGCGCCGCGTTCGGTGTGCCAGATGCCTTCGATGGCTGCGATCTTCGCGGGCTGATGCTCGAGGGTGTTGAGGCCGTGCATGTCGCCCACGAAGATCTGCACCGGCGTCAGTACCGCGGCCACGATGACCATGGTCTTCAGCAGCCGCCGTGCGGGTTCCCAGGTCCGGTTGCGCAGCAGCTGGAACGCCGAGATGCCGATCACGACGAACGACGTGGTGAGCGCCGAAGCGATAAGCATGTGCGTGAGCCGGTAGGGAAAGCTCGGATTGAAGATGATCGCGATCCAGTCCTTCGCGTGGAACTGGCCGTCGATGATCTCGTAGCCCTGCGGCGTGTGCATCCACGAGTTGAGCGCGAGGATCCAGAAGGCCGAAAGCGTGGTGCCGAACGCCACCAGGAACGACGACAGCGTGTGCAGCCAGGGGGCCACCCGGTCCTTGCCGAACAGCATGACACCGAGGAAGGTGGCTTCGAGGAAGAACGCGGTGAGCACTTCATAGCCGAGCAGGGGGCCAGCGATGTTGCCGGCCGTCTGCATGAAGCCCGGCCAGTTGGTGCCGAACTGGAAGCTCATGGTGATGCCGGAGACCACGCCGAGCGCGAACGTCAGCGCGAAGATCTTCACCCACAGGCGGTAGGCGTGTGGTACCCACGCTTCGCCGCGTGACCAGCGCAGTCGCAGGTAGAAGAGCACCCATCCCAGTCCGATCGAGATCGTCGGGAACAGGATGTGGAAACCGATGTTGAGTCCGAACTGGACGCGCGCGAGGAGAAGAGGGTCGGCGAGCAACGAATGCTCCGGGTGGCTCAAGCGGACTGCACGGCAAGACTAACAGGTTGCGGGGGGCCCTCGCGTGACCCCGGTCACCAACCCGGTCGTTCAGGGCTTCTGGTCGTCGCCTCGTCCGCTGTCGCCCTGCGGAGCCTTCCCCTGGGCCTTCGGCTTGAAGTTGTTGGTCTTCACGTCGGAGGAAACCTTGTGACCGATCTCCTTGACGGCCTTGGTCGTCCCTTGCCCCACCTGCTTGCCAGCCTTGGCGAACTCGTGCCCGACCTGCTTGCCGGCGCTGCCGATGTCATTGCCCATCCGCTTCATGGTGGACTTGAAGGACGAGTTGCCGTTGCTTCCCTCGGCGGTGGCGGGAGCGTCTTCCGCGTGGACCACCAGGGTTGCCAGGGCGAAGAGCGTGAAGAGCAGGAATCGAGGCATGGTGCGGTCGGAGGGTTTGCCTCAACGTGAGACCAGGGACGTCGAGTTTACGTTCGCGGATGCCCCCACCCTGACCCTCCCCCGGCAAAGCCGGGGGAGGGGATGTACACCCCTTCCCCCCGCTTGTACACGATCTTCTTCGTGCCGCCATCGCAGCCGCCGACTACCTTTCCGTCCACGGCAGCGTCGTTCTCGACGACTTCCAGCGTGTAGGCGGCCACGCCCTTGTCCTTCAGCTTGGCTTCGATCTCGGCTTTCAGTTCATCGCACGACTTGCGGGCGAACGCGGGGGCGGCGATCAGCGATGCGGCGACGGCGATGACGATGAGGTGCGGCTTCATGGGCTTGCCTTTCCTTGGATGGTCAGGACTTCAGTTGCCGGAAAACACCGGGCGACTCCACAGATCCTTGACCGCCACCAGCTCGGCCAGGCTTTCCTGGGCACGCTGGAACGGTTGGCCTACGCCGACACCGAGGAGGCCGTCCAGGCACGGCTGCAAAGGCGAGAGTTGCAGCGGCAGCCGGGACGCCTCGCGCAGCGAGGCGACCGCCACGTTGCCGGCCAGCGCACTCTCCGCCAGCGTCGCATCGTGGGTGAGCATCGCCAGCAGAATGAGGCCGAGGGCGCGCAGGTCGGCGCGCACGCCGGCCGCCAGTTGCTCCTCGGGGCTCTGCTCCGCCTCGTCGGGCTCGCTGAGCAGCGCATACACGCGCGCGCTCGCGTTGAAGTCGGTCAGCACGATGACGCGCTCGTCGCGCAACAGGAAATGTTCGGCGCGCAGCGCGCCGTGGTACAGGCCGAGGTCGTGGATCGAATCGAGCGCGAGGCACATCTGCACCAGCTGGTTCAATGCGACCCCGATCGACATCTTCTTGCGGATCATGTCGGCGAGCGATGAACCGGACAGCCATTCGGTGGCCACGAACACGATGTCATTGGTGCGCCCGATCTCGTAGATCGACACCACGTTGCGCTGGCCGATGTTCTCGATGCGCCGGTAGATGTCGAGATACCCTTCGACGAACTCGGGCGAGACCTGGGCGAGCTGCACCGTCTTCACCGCCTCTTCGCGATCGGACGGCACGTGCAAGGTCATGTACGTGGTGACTTGTTCGCCCTGACCCAGGCGGCGTGCGATGCGCCGATCGGGCAGTTTCGGCATGATGCGATCGACGATGCTCGCCGCGTTGATGACCACTGTCTGATCCGCCGTGTACGGATCCACGTCGCCCGCGAGCCGCGCCATCACGGTATTGGCGAGCATCGCTTCGCGCACTTCGGCCATGACCGGCAGTTCGCCGGGCAGGGCGGAAGCAGGATTGAAACCGGCCGCCTCGACGATCGGGATGGTCACATCGTGGTCGGTGTCCGTCAGCGTTGCGCGTCGACGGAATTCGAAACGAGATTCTGCGAGCAGTGCTGACGTTTCCGAGACCGCCACGCTCCAGCCCAGACCCTTGGCACGGCCGTTCAGGCGGTTCGCGACGTCCACGGTCTGTCCGGCGATGCTCGGAGTCAGCTGACCGCCCATGGACAGACGTGCGACCACCACGTCGCCGCTGTGCACGCCGCAGCCGACCGAAAGATTCGGCGTCGAAGCTTCCGACAGGGTCGTTTCGGCCCAGCGCTTCACCCGTCGCGTCGCGAGTACCACCAGCAATGCGGCCTCGATCGCGTGTGAAGCGTGACTGCGCTCTTCATGCGGACTGTTCTCGAACAGCGCGAGCAATCCAGTCGCGTCCATCCGGACCACCCAGCCGCCCTGCGTCGTGATCGCATCGCGCGCCTCGTTGAGGAAGCGTTGCAGCAGCGCATCGAGGCTGCGCCCGCGCAGCGACCGCGCGAGCGACACGAGATTGCGCAGCACTACCACAAGCACGCTCGCGGACTTGGTCTCCATCAGCACTGCCGACGAACCGGGTGGCGGCGACCAGCTGTCGGTGGTGAGCGCGTTACGGAAGTTCGCGCGCTCGGTGCCGCCGAGGCTGCGCAGGCCGAGCCGTGTCTCCACCGCCTCGATCAGCGCCGGGCGGCCGAAGGGCTTCACCAGAATGCCGTCGGCATCGATGGCGCCGGCCTGCGCGAGCGCGGCCTGATCGCCTTCCGGCACGAGGAACAGGATCGGCGTGGCTGCCGTGCGCTGGTTCGAGCGGATCGCTGCTGTCAGCGCCCAGGCGCTGCCGGCGTCGAGGCTGGTGGACAGCAGTGCCAGATCGGGCGCCTGATCGCCGCGGAGGACCTCGAAGGCCTGACGCGAGTCCTGCAGCGCTTTCACGGTGTGTCCCTGGGTTCCCAGGTGCATCCGGCACCACTCGCGCAGTTGCGCGTCGGCGTCGACGAGGAGGATATTTGCCATGAAAGCGAGGGGTTACCCCGGAAGGACTCCCGCTAACCTAGCGGGCTGGTGCCCGGAACGCAACCCTGGCCCGGACGTGGGCGGCGGGATGGCGCCGGGTGCGAGACGGGCTCCGCACTGCAACATGAGACCGGGATGGGAGGGCGCAAATGCGGTTCTGGGTGGGAAAAGCGTGGTTGATCGGGTGCGTGGTGCTGGCAAGCCTTGCCGTCACTCCAGTCCGCGCGGCGCAAGGCGACGCCGGGGAGATCCGAGCGGTCATCGAAGCGCAACTCGCGGCCTTCGCGGCAGACGATGCCGTCAAGGCGTTTTCCTTCGCTTCACCGACCATACAACGCATGTTCGGCACGCCCGAGGATTTCTTGATGATGGTGAGGACCGCCTACCCCGTCGTTTACCGGCCGAGTTCGGTGCTGTTTCATCCGCTGCAAGTGGTCGACGGCGAACCGATCCAGGTGGTCCAGATGTCCGACGCTACCGGCCATGTCTGGCTTGCCGTCTACAAGATGCAACGGCAGCCCGACACTCAGTGGCGCATCGACGGGTGCGTATTGCGGCAGGCTGACAGCCGCAGCGCCTGAGGATCGGCGTATTCTCGAGCCCGCGGCAAGCCTCAAGGCCGGATGCCCCACCAACTCGAGCGCGGGAGGTCGTAGTCATGTTGAACGGCGCCACCGTCACCACCATGCTGCCTACGGTCGATCTCGCCCGCGCGCGCGATTTCTACGAGAACAAGCTTGGACTCGCGCCGGTAGGCGCACAGCCGGACGGCAAGTTTCTCTACCGCTGTGGCGGCACCATCCTGGCACTGTTCCCGCGGGGCACGCCGACCAGGGCGGACCACACGGCGGTGAGCTTCGAGGTGCCCGACATCCTGGCGGAGATCCGGGCGCTCGAGGGCCGAGGGGTGATCTTCAACGACTACGACCTGCCGGGCCTCAAGACCGTCGAGCACGTGTGTGTGCTCGGGGCAGAGAAGGCAGCCTGGTTCAACGATTCCGAGGGCAACATCCTCTGCCTGCACGAGCGGTTGTGAGATCGAGCAGCGCAGGCGGCCGCCAGCGCCCGGCGCGGTGCAAAGGGGCGACCGGCGCCATGGAGTTTCTCGCCGCCTAGCAGAGGAAGCCGCTTGAGTCCGGCCGGGCGCTGCCGATAAAGCCCTTCATGCAGGCATCCGACGGCCGCCGCAGCGGCTTTACCCTGATCGAGCTGATGGTGTCGCTGGCCATCGTCGTATTCCTCGCGGCCCTGGTGACGCCGATGATCGTCACCGCCATCAAGCGCGAGAAGGAGCAGGATCTGCGTACGGCGCTACGCCAGATCCGCCAGGCCATCGACGACTACAAGCAGGCCGGCGACGAGGGCCGCGTGCCGCGGCTGCCGGGCCAGAGCGGCTATCCGAAATCCCTCGCGGTACTGGTGACCGGCGTCCCTGACGCACTCGACAGCCAGGGGCGGCGCATCTACTTCCTGCGCCGCGTGCCGCGCGACCCCTTCTTCGCCGACGAGCGAGTGGCATCGGAGGACACCTGGGGCAAGCGCAGCTACGCCTCGGCGCCCGACAAGCCCGAGGCCGGCGCAGATATCTACGACGTCTACCCACTCACGGACGGCACCGGTCTCAACGGTGTCCCATATCGACAATGGTGAAACCCCGTTCCAGGCAGTCCGGTGCGGTGCTGATCGGCATCGTGTTTCTTGCCTTCGTCGTGTCGATCACGCTGGCCGCACTCGCGCGGCTATGGGAAGCGGATTCGCAACGCGACAAGGAGCGCGAACTGCGCTGGGCCGGTCGCCAGTTGGGCAAGGCGCTGGGCAGCTACGCGCTCTTCACCCCGGAGGGCCAGTCGCCGCTGCCGCAATCCCTCGACGAACTGCTGCTCGACAATCGCGTCGAACCGCCGCTGCGTCACCTGCGCAGAATTCCGCTCGACCCGATGACCGGCAAGACCGAATGGGGTACGGTTCGCACTGGCGGCGGCGCCATCACTGCGGTGCATTCCACTTCGCACGCACGACCGATGGAAGCCGACGGCCTGTGGCCGGAAGACCGAGCCCTCGCCAGCGCGAAGGAATATTCGCATTGGTTGTTCGGGCCGATCAGCATGCAGCGGTCGCTGCCGATTCCTGCGGGCGAGCCGGCACAGCCGGAGACGGCGAACTAGGGTTCGCCCCCATCCCTGCCTTCCCCCACCTCCGGTGGGGGAAGGGGTGCAAAGCTCCCTCCCTCGGCTTGCTAGTTCGCGAACTGCCTCAGATACCGCGCTGTGATCTTCTTGACCGTCCCGTCCTTGCGCATGGCCTTCAGTGCATCATCCAACAGGGTGATCTGCGTACGCGGCGTAGCGGGACTGCAGGCGAGGTACAACGGCACCTCCTGCGCGAGGTAGACCGTCTTCAGTTTCGGTCCGCCGCTTTCGCGCGAGATCTTGCGGGCCGTGTACGCGTTGGTGATCCACAGGTCGATGTGATCCGGGTCGTCCTTCGCCAGCTTGAGGCGCGGCGGATTCTGCGCGTCGTCGGTGACCGACTTGATGTTGGTCAGTGCGTATTGTGCGAGGTACTCGAGTTTCGCGTCGTTCGTGACCCCGCCGATGGAGTACTTGCGCAGGTCCTCGATGCGCCGCGTCTCCAGGGGAAAGTCGGTCTTGCCGAACATGCCCCAGCGATTGATGGCGAGCGGACCGATCCAGTGAAACAGCTTCTCGCGGCTTTCGATGCGGGCCGTGGAGTAGAGGCAGGTCTCGCGGTCCTTCTGCGCGCGCTCGTAGCCATCCTTCCACGCGACCAGTTCGAACGTGACCGTGAGCCCGGCGCGCTTCGTCATCTCGGTGAGGAGCGCGGTAGCGAGCCCTTCGATCTTGCCGTTCTCTTCGTAGTTGAACGGCGGATTCGTCTCGGTCAGCAGGACCAGCGCGTGGGCCGGCGCAGCAAGCAGGGCCGCGACCAGCGGCACGATCCATCTGATTGTCATGGGCTACACCCCCGCGGGACTTCGATGCCGCGGATGCTAGCCTGCGGGGGCCCCGTGTGGCTACGGGGTCCCCGCACGAGAAGCGTTGCCGCCCGGCTACACCTCGATGGGCAGCGAGCGGATGCGCTTGCCCGTCAACACGAACAGCGCATTGGCCACCGCCGGTGCGATCGGCGGTGTCCCCGGCTCGCCGACGCCGCCCGGCGGTTCCGTGGAGGCAATCAGATGGGTCTCCACCACCGGCATCTCGTTCATGCGCAGCACCGGATAGTCGTGGAAGTTGCTCTGTTCCACTTGTCCATCCTTGAACGTGATCTTGCCGTGCAGCGCAGCCGACAGGCCGTACACCATCGCGCCTTCCATCTGGGCGACCACCTGCTGCGGATTCACCACCGTGCCGACGTCGGCAGCGATGACGACGCGATGCACGCGCGGACGGCCTTCCTCGATCGAGACTTCCGCGACCTGGGCAACCCAGGCTCCGAAGGCTTCCGCCACGGCGATGCCCCGTGCGCGTCCTGCCGGCAATGGTGAGCCCCATCCGGCCTTCTGCGCCGCGAGCTCGAGCACTGCGCGATGCCGTGGATGCTGGTCGAGCAGCGCGCGACGGAACTCGAACGGATCCTTGCCCGCCGCGTGAGCCATCTCGTCGACGAACGCCTCGCTGAAGAACGCGTTCTGCGTGCTGCCCACGGAACGCAGGAACCACGTGCGCACACCGGCCTTGTACGGGACCCAGCCCACGTCGACGTTCGGCACCGAGTACGGAATGTTCGCGAGGCCCTCGATCGCCGTCGAGTCGATGCGCCCCTGCATGATCAAGGCTTCGAAGCCCGTGCCTTCCGCCATTTCGTCACAGACGGTGGTGGCAGCGAAGGCGATCGGCTTGCCATCACCGTCGAGTCCCGCACGCAGTTTCGCCACCGCCTGCGGCCGGTAGTAGTAGCCGCGCATGTCGTCCTCACGGGAGTAGACCACCTTCACCGGTGCGCCAGCAGCTTGCGACAGCAGCACCGCCTCGGTGAGAAAGTCCGGTGCGAAGCGGCGACCGAAGCCGCCGCCCAGGAGCAGCGTGTTGATCTTCACCTGCTCCGGCTTGCAGCCCACCAATTGCGCGACCGTCATCTGGTTGGGGCCTTGCGCCTGGCTGCCGACCCAGATCTCCGCGCCATCGGACTTGACCCATGCGGTGCAGTTCATCGGTTCCATCGGCGCGTGCGCGAGATAGGGCACGTCGTACACCGCTTCGATCACCGTGGTGGCGGAACCGAGCGCGCCCGCGCCTTCACCTTCCTTGCGAGCAGAAAGCGCACCGTTGCCCGATTGTGCGAGACCCGTCATCTCATCACGCAGCCTGTCGGTCGACAGCGTCGCTTTGGCGCCACCATCCCATGTGACTTCGAGCGCCTCGCGGCCCTTCGTTGCCGCCCAATAGTTGTCTGCGAGCACGGCGACGCCCACTGAGACGGGACTCGATACCGGCAGCACCTTGCGAACGCCAGGGACCGCAAGCGCCTTCTCCGCATCGAACCGTACGACCTTGCCACCCACCACCGGCGAACGTGCAACTACTGCAGTCAAGAGACCAGGAAGCTTCGCATCCATGCCGAACTGCGCGGTGCCCGCGACCTTGTCGGCAGTGTCGAGCCGCGGCGTCGACTTTCCAATGATGCGGAACCTGGCCGGATCCTTGAGCGGCACGTCCTTCGGCGGCGCGATCTTCGCCGCTCGCGTACAGAGCTTGCCGTAAGTGGCCTTGACGCCCATGGGGCCGATGACCGAACCGCGGTCGGTGCGCAGCGTCGATGCTTCCACTTCCCACGCCTGCGCGGCGGCCATTACCAGCATCGCACGCGCCGTGGCGCCCGCTTGCCGCAGCGGCTGCCACATCGCGCGGATCGACGTCGATCCCCCCGTGCCCTGCACGCCGAACCACGGATGCGCGTACTGCCTGGCGGCGGGTGCGGCTTCGATCTCGATCTTCGACCAGTCCGCGTCGAGTTCCTCGGCCACCAGCATCGGCAAGCCCGTGTAGACACCCTGACCCATCTCGGCCTTGTCGACGATGATGGTGACGCGATTGTCGGGTGTGATGCGAATCCACGGGCTGGGCGCGAACGCATCCGCATCCGCAGCGCCCGCGAACGGCGCGAAGCCGATGGCGAACCCGCCGCCGGCGAGCACGGACACTTTCAGAAAATCTCGGCGATCGAGAGTCATGGTGTTCTCCTCAGGTCTTGGCAGTCTTGCGCGATCGGAGCTTGGACCCGTGTTCGGCCCGGAACTGCGCTTCCTTCTCGCGCATCAGATCGTCGTAGTGGTCGATCTTCCATTGCAGGAACGAGAGCATTTCCTGCAGTTGAGAAATTCGTCCGTGCAACTGACGGGCGTGCATCTCGAGAATCTCGCGTCGCTCGGGCGTGGTCTCCTCGCCTTCACGAAAGAGATCGATGTAGCGCCGCACCGTCTCGAGGCGCATCCCGGTGGAAAGCATCTTGGCGACGAAGTCGACCCACTGGTGATCGAAGGCCGTGTAGCGGCGATGCCCGGTGGGCGTTCGGCCGATGGGCCCCAGCAGCCCGATCCGTTCGTAGTAGCGCAGCGTGTCCTCGGAGAGCCCGGTGATCAGCGCCGTCTGCTTGATGGTGTAGGTCTTGTCTTCCATGGCGCGAAGAGGATAAAACCTGGAGTCGACTCCAGGTCAAGCAATTCCTTGCCTTGAGGACGCCTTTTCAGGCGGACGGGGAAAGATCATCCTTCGGGCGTTGCACATAACCACAACCAGAGGGAGGAGAACCATGGGTACCCGCCTGCATGCCGCCCTGTGCGGCCTGATACTGCTTGGCGTCGGCGCATCGGCGCACCCGGCCGATCCGATCCGCGTCGGCCTGGTGGACGAGACCACCGGACCGGCGGCCGAAGCGGGCGTGCTCACCCTGCACGGCGTGCGTCTTGCGATGGAAGAGATCAACGCCGCCGGCGGCATCCTCGGCCGGCCGGTGGAACTGATCGTGGAGGACAACCAGAGCACCAACCCCGGCACCGTGCTCGCCTATTCCAAGCTCGTCGATCAGAAGGTGGTGGCAGTGGTCGGCCCGCTGCGCAGCACTCAGGTGCAGGCAGCCTCGCCGACCATCGCGAAGGCGAAGCTCCCCGCCATCATCGGCGGCAGCGACCCGAGCCTCACCCGGGTGAACAACCCCTGGATCTTCCGCGTCCGGCCCAACGATTTCTATTCTTCCCGCGTGGTCGCCGAGCATGGCGTAAAGACGCTCGGCAAGAAGAAGTGGGCCATCATCCATTCGACCGACACCTTCGGCGCAAACGGCAAGAACGCCCTGGTCGATGCGCTGAAGACCCATGGCGTCGAGCCGGTGCTGATTCAGGGCTACACCAATAACCAGCAGGATTTCACCGCCGTCGTGCTGGCGGTGAAGAAGTCCGGGGCCGACATCATCGGCAGCTACATGACCAACTCGCCCGACGTGGGCATTTTCGCCAAGCAGCTGAAGCAGCTCGGAGTGGAGGCAGACTGGATCGGCTCCACCTCGCTCGCGACCGAAACCGCACTCAAGCTGGCCGGCGACGCGCTGTGGGGGACCTACGTCGTGACCGACTTCTTCCCCGAAGCCAATCCGGAGAGCAAGGCGTTTTCGGCCAAGTTCAAGGCGAAGCACGGGTTCAACCCCGATCTCTATTCCGCGTGGTCCTACGCCGCCCTGCACTTGCTGAAGCACGCCATCACCGCGGCCGGCTCGACGGAGTCCGAAGCCGTCCGCAAGGCGCTGTTGAGTACCAAGGGACTCAAGGGCATCGAAGGCACGTACAACTTCGATGCCAACGGCGATGGCCTGCATGGCTACACCATCGTGCGCAACGAGCAAGGGAAGCTCGTTTTCATCCGCACCATCGAGTTCGCTGTCGAGAACAAGTAGAGGTCTCGTTGATATGAGCGACGCGCTGGAGCCCGGCGTGACCGGGCAGGCAGAGGTGATGGCCGGACCGGGCAACCTGGCCTCGGACCTGGGGAGCGGTTTCGTGCGCGTCTTCTCCACCCCGACCATGATCGCGTTGATGGAAACGGCGGCCGGCAAATCCGTGGAGCCGCTGGTGGGCGAAGGCAAGACCACGGTGGGCGTGCGGGTCGACATCCGCCATCTGGCCGCCACTCCGCCCGGGATGAAGGTGGTGGCGGGGTCGCGCCTCGTGAAGATCGACGGCAAGATCCTGACCTTCGAAGTGTGGGCCGACGACGAGCGGGAGCGGATCGGTGAAGGGATTCACGAGCGTGCCGTGATCGACCGCGCGCGTTTCGTTCAAAAGGTCGAGGCCAAGTCGTAGGCACTTCCTCCCCCAGCTTCAGCTAGGTGCGGGGACGTACACCCCTTCCCCCGACGAAGTTGGGGGAAGGCTGGGATGGGGGCCACTTCCGCCAATCTTCGACCCGACGCGTCAGCTGGCGTCGAGGCGTCGGCTCGCCCCGAGACCGCTCATGCCGCCGTACCAACCGCTCGCGCCCGCATCCCACCGCTCGCGCACCCGATTCGCCCGTCCAACGGAATCCACACGAATCCGTACACCGCCGGCACACGTATCGCGTTGAAGCAGGTGAGAGTCGCATCGGGGAACTTCCCTCCGAATCCCCGGACTCACCAGTAAGTACAGAAAGGAGAGCCTCCATGAATGACGACATCGAAGCAGTGATCCCCGACGCCAAGCCCACCGGCATGACGCGATCCGCGCTGCTGCTCGCCGCCATGCAGGCTTTCCTGGAACTGGACCGCTCCGCCGAAAAGGCCGAGGCGGCGAAGAAAGAAGAGACGCTGCTCGCGGAGTTCAGCGAGTTGGTGGTGGTGCCGGGCGTTCGTCCCCTCCCCCAGCGCCAGCGGGGGGAGGGCCAGGGTGGGGGCAACAGCGTCTCCTCGGCCCCATACCCAATCCGGACATCCTCGTGCTCACACTGCACGAGCCTACCTCGCGTCGCCCTTACGGCCCCTGCTACCATCCCCCCGATCAAAGCGGGGGCGCGCATGGGTTCCGAACTACCGGCCCGGGAGACCATCGATCGGCTGCGGGCCCAGGCAGGATGGGTCGTTGCGGACTACAAGGACGCGGACATCCACGCGTCCCGCGGAGTGGCGCTGAGCGACTTCATGCTCGCGTAAAGGTTCGGATTCGTTGACCACCTGCACTTTGAACCATGACCCTGTTCCTCGACACCGAAACCACCGGCTTGAGTCCGGCTCGCGGCGCCGCGATCGTGGAACTCGCGATCGTCGACGCCGCGGGAAACGTCCTGATCGATTCGCTCGTCGACCCCGGCAAGCCCATTCCTGCAGATGCCTCGAGGATTCACGGGATCACCGACGACATGGTCCGCGGCAAACCCAAGCTGGCGGACCTGATGCCTCGGGTTGTGGAGATCATCTCGACGGACCTTGTGGTCATCTACAACGCGAGCTTCGATTCACCGTTCTTCCCGGGCCGCCTGCGCCAGTCGAAGGGCGTGCGCTGCGCGATGACCGAGTTCGCCGATGTGCTGGGCGGTCCCTGGCGCAAGCTCGACGTCGCCGCGCGGCACGTCGGTCACCGCTGGACGGGAGCGGCGCATCGCGCGCTCTCCGATGCACAGGCGTGCCGCAGTGTGTGGCTGTGGCTCGAAGCGCGATCGCAGCAGCGCAAGCCGGGCGGGTGACGCCCGTGCCTCGCTGTCGATCGTCGTTCGCGAGGGGCCGCCTGACTACGCCAACGCTCGCGTCACCACCTCCGTCACGTCCTTCGACAATCCCACGTGCTCGCGAATGCGCGTAAGCGCAGTCTTGGCGTGCGCTTGCCGATCGGCATCGAACTTCCGCCACCGATCGAACGCCCGTGCCAGTCGCGCCGCCACCTGCGGATTCAGCGCATCGAGCGTGACGATCTGCTCGGCCACCAGCGCATAACCGGCCCCGTCGGCGGCGTGGAATCGCACCGGGTTGCCCTGTGCAAACGTGCCGATGACGGAGCGGACCCGGTTGGGGTTCCTGATGTCGAAGTCGGGATGCGCGAGGAGCTGCCTCACGCGCGCCAGTGTGGTGGGCAGGCGAGAGGTGGCTTGCACCGCGAACCACTTGTCGAGCACCAAAGCCTCGTCGCGCCAGCGCGCGTGGAACTTCTCCAGTGCGGCATCGCGCTCGGAGCACTCGGTGTTGGTCAGCGCGGTGAGTGCGGCCATGGTGTCGGTCATGTTGTCCGCACCTTCGAACTGCGCGACGCAGATGGCGCGGATCTCGTCGTCGTCCGATTCCATCAGGTAACCGAGGCACAGGTTGCGTAGCGCACGGCGGCCGGCGGAGGTGGCGTCGGGGCTGTAGCGACCGGGGTTGCCCATGGCGCGATAGGTGGCGAGCAGCTCGTCACGCAGCGTCTCGGCGATCTTCTGGCGCACCCGCACCCGGACCGCATGGATTGCGTCCGGATCGACCACTTCCATCTGCTCTCCGATGTACGCCTCGGACGGCAGCGAAAGCGCTTCGGCGGCGAACGCGGGGTCCTTCGGACCGTCGGCCAGCACGCGGGCGAACGCGTCGATGAACTCGGCCGGCGCTTCGAAGGCCTTGCCGGCCTTGCGTGCGGCCACACCCTTCAGAAGCAGACCAAGGGCCAGGCGCTGTCCAGCCTCCCAGCGGTTGAAAGCGTCCGAGTCGTGCGCCATCAGGTGGATGTATTCGGTTTCCGTGTATGCGTAGTCCAGGATCACCGGCGCCGAGAATCCGCGCAGCAGCGACGGCACCGGTTTTGCGGACACGTTCACGAAGACGAAACGCTCCTCGGGAGCCTTTACCGAGAGCACACGATCGGAGCCGACCGCAGACTTCTCACCATCCAGTTGCAGCGGCAGATCGTTGCCGTCCGGACCCACCAGACCCAAGGCGAGCGGGATGTGGAACGGCAGCTTCTCAGGCTGATCGGGCGTAGGCGGGCACGATTGCTTCACGGTGAGCGTGAACGTCTTCGCGGCTGCGTCGTACGCGCCCCTGGCGTTGAGACGCGGGGTACCGGCCTGGTCATACCAGCGGCGGAACTGCGAGAGGTCGACGCCACCCGCATCCTGCATCGCCTGCGCGAATTCGTCGCAGGTGACGGCTTGGCCATCATGCCGCTGAAAGTAGAGGTCCATGCCCTTGCGGAAGCCTTCGGCACCCAGCAGCGTGTGGATCATCCGCACCACCTCGGCGCCCTTCTCGTATACCGTTACCGTGTAGAAGTTGCCGATCTCCATGTACGACTGCGGGCGTACCGGGTGCGCCATGGGGCCGGCGTCCTCGGGGAACTGCGCGGCGCGCAGTGCGCGCACTTCCTGGATGCGCTGCACGGGCCGCGAATACGTGTCGGCGCCGTATTCCTGGTCGCGGAAGACGGTGAGGCCTTCCTTCAACGAGAGCTGGAACCAGTCGCGGCAGGTGACACGGTTGCCGGTCCAGTTGTGGAAGTACTCATGGGCGACTACGCGGTCGATGTTGAGATAGTCGGTGTCGGTGGCCGTGTCGGCTCGTGCCAGCACGTACTTGGTGTTGAAGATGTTGAGGCCCTTGTTCTCCATGGCGCCCATGTTGAAGTCGCCCACCGCCACGATCATGAAGCGCTCGAGGTCGAGTTCGAGACCGAAGACCTCTTCGTCCCACTTCATGGAGCGCTTCAGCGAATCCATCGCGAAGCCCGCCTGGTCGAGCTTGCCGGGCTCTACATACACCTGCAGCAGCGCGCGCTTGCCCGAGCGGGTGACGAAATGGTCCTCGAGCACGTCGAGCTTCGCGGCCACCATGGCGAAGAGGTATGAAGGCTTGGGGAACGGATCCTCCCAGCGCGCCCAGTGACGGTCGCCCGGCTCCGTGCCGTGAGCCACGAGGTTGCCGTTGGACAGCAGGGCCGGATACTTCGCGAGCGGTGCATGAATGCTCACGGTGTAGCGCGACATCACGTCGGGGCGGTCGATGAACCAGGTGATGCGGCGGAAGCCTTCCGATTCGCATTGCGAGAACAGGCCGTCCTTCGATTGGAAGAAGCCCATCAGCTTGGTGTTGTGGAAGGGGTCGATGCGCACGACCGTTTCCAACTCGAACCCTGCAGGCACGCGCGGGATCGTGAGACGCGTTTCGGTCAGGATCACTTCGTTGTCGGCCAGCTTGCGCCCGTCGATGGTGGCGGATTCGTGCGTAAGCTCGTCGCCGTCCAGCATCAGGGGGGCGGTCTGGTCCTTGGAGGCCGGGTTGCGGCGCACGGCCATTCTCGAGCGGACCAGCACGTGATCGTCGTGGATGTCCACGTCGAGATGCACCGTGTCGATCAGGAATGCGGGCGGGGTGTAGTCCTTGAGGTGGATGATCTGAGGGTTGGCGTCGCGCATGATGGAAAAGTCTCAAGTCAGGAAGCGGTGTTGCGGCCGACGGCGATGGCGTGGGCGATGCGCACCACGATCATCATGCCGTACGCAATGGCACCGGCAATGGCGATCTCGAACGGAAACAGATTGTGGGACGTGGGATCGGACATCAAGCCCAGCGTGATGTTCACGATGGCAAGCGTGATGGGCAGCAGACAGGCTGCAGCCGCGATCCGCCAGGCACCGCTCCAGCGGCGGATCCAGCGGATCGGCAGCCAGTAGGCCAGGATCACCAGGGCGACGAAGAGCAGGGAGCCGACGAAGAACAGCAGGTGGCTGAACAGGCTGGGTGGAGGTTCGGCTGCACGCGCCGCGGCCCGGCGGGCACTGGCTTGCGCGCGATGCTCGGTGACCCATGCAGGATTGGCCTCTTCACTCGCGCTGGTGGCGACGGTCCATGTCGCGTCCACAGGGAGCACGTGCGTTTCGCCTGGAGGATCGGGCGTTGTGGCGCTCGCACCGGCATCGATGGTCTTCACCACGATTTCGTCCACACGCACATCGCCGTCCTTCGGTTGAAGGAAGGTGAACAGCACGGTTTCGCCGCCACCGGCCGGCACGGATTCAATGCTGCTGGTGGCATACCAACCCACTTTCGCGCCGCGGCTGCGCACTTCCTGGATGTGGATCTCTTGCGCGGTCGGCGACTCCACGCGCACGCGCAGGTTGAGCGTGTGGCCTTTCGCGAGTGTCGCAGGCTGCGCCGGGTGGGCTTCGAGCAACTCCACGGTGGCCGCATCGATGCTCGCCGCGAACAGTGACAGCACGACAGCACCCATCAGACTGCGCATCACTTCTCCGGCAGGGGGATAAACTCGGTTTCGCCCGGCACCATGGCGAACTCGCCGTTCTTCCAGCGCGTTTTCGCGCGTTCGATGCTTGCGCGATCGGACGCGACGAAGTTCCACCAGATGTCGCGGTCGCCGTCCATGGGGTCGCCGCCCAGCAGCATCACCTGCGCTGCGGAGCGCGCTTCGATGCGTACCGGAGCGCCAGGATCGAGGTAGGCCATGTGTGCCTCGGGCAATGCGTTGCCGTCGATCAGCACTGCGCCGCTTGCTGCATAGACCGCACGCTCGGTGTGTTCCGGATCCAGCATGAAGGTCGCGCCGGAGGCGAGCTCCAGTGCGGCGTAGAACATCGGCGAGTACGTCGTCGTGGGCGACCGAAGGCCGAAGGCGGTACCAGCGATCAGCCGCAGCGTCACGCCCGGGTTGCTCAAAGTGGGCAGTGCCGACTTCGGATGGTGTTCGAAACCGGGTGCCATTGCCTCGTGCTTGCGCGGTAGCGCGACCCACGTCTGGATGCCGTGCATGCGTGTGCCGCTGGCACGAAGGTCGGGCGGCGTGCGTTCGGAATGCACGATGCCGCCGCCGGCCGTCATCCAGTTGACGTCGCCCGGCTCTATCCGCTGGACCACACCGAGGCTGTCGCGATGCATGAACGCGCCTTCGAACAGGTAGGTGACGGTGGCGAGACCGATGTGCGGATGGGGTCGGACGTCGATTCCGGTGCCCGGCGCGAAAGTGGCAGGGCCGAGATGGTCGAAGAAGATGAACGGGCCCACCAGTTTCTTCGGGTGGCCCGGCAATATCCGGCGGACGGTGAAGTCGCCGAGGTCACGGACATGGGGCTTCAGCAGCACGGATTCGCGGGATGTTGTGGTGAGTTCAAGCCAGTGGGCCGGTCAGCCGCTGCTGGATGGAGGGACCGATCAGTGCGATCAGCTGCTCGCGTTGCAGCGCGACCACCGGCGGCAGGCGCAGGACGTAGCGACATAGTGCCAGACCGAGCATCTGGGTCGCGATGAGCCCCGCGCGGATCGGGACGGTCTTCGGATCGGTAATGGCGGGGGCGATGGCCGGCACCACCTGAGTGGCGAAGAGCTGCTGCATGCGTTCGGCCGCGGCCTCATTGGTGACGGCGGCCCGCAACAGCGCAAAGAAGTTGTCGCCGCTCTCCCAGACATCGAGAAAGTGTCCCACCAGCACCCGCCCGATCTCCTCACGAGGTAGCGCGCCGAGGTCTGGCAGGCGCAGGTCGAACTGGGCTGCGGCTGCGAACAGCCCTTCCTTGCTGCCGAAGTAGCGCATCACCATGGCCGGATCGATCTCGGCCTGGGTGGCGATCGCCCGGATGGTGGCGCGCTCGTAGCCGTCGTGCCCGAAACGCTCGCGGGCGGCTGCGAGGATGGCGGCCTTGGTCGCATCGGAGCGCCGGGCCTTGGGGGAGTCGCTCATGTCAACAAGTATAGGCCAACAGCTGTTGACAATCCAGATCGAACTGGATCAGAATGCCAACAGATGTTGACCAACAACTGTTGACGGAGGATGGATCATGGAAGCGAAAATCGATCAAGTTACTGTTTCTACGGATGTGATCATCGTGGGTGCCGGCCCGGCCGGACTGGCGCTGGGGATCGTGCTAGGCCGTGCGGGCGTGCCGTTTGTCCTGCTGGACAAGCTGGAGCAGGGCCACAACACGTCGCGGGCGGCGGTCATTCACGCCCATACGCTGGACGTGCTGGAAGAGCTGGGCGTGAACGAGCGCCTGCACGCCCTCGGCCGGAAGCTTGGGCACTTCTGCATTCGCGATCGCGATCGACCGCTGTTGAACCTGCAGTTTCAAGCCCTGCCGTCGCGTCACCCGTATCTGCTGATGCTTCCGCAGAACCAGACCGAGGAAGTGCTGAACGCGCGCCTGCGCGAAGTGGGCGGTTCGGTACATCGGGGCTGGACGGTCGACGCGCTCACCGACCTTGGCGACGGCGTGCAGGTGTCCGCTACCTCGGTGCGCGGAGAGCACCGCACGTTCAAGGCGCGCTACGTGGTGGGGGCCGATGGCATGCACAGCATGGTGCGCAAGACCGCCGGCATCGGCTTCACGGGTCATACGTACGAAGAGTCCTTCCTGCTCGCCGATGTCGCCATGGATTGGACGCACGGCAACGACGAGGTGAAGCTGTTCTTCTCCCCGGCGGGCATGATGGTGGTGGCACCGCTGCCGGACGGCACGTTCCGCATCGTGTCCACGGTGGACAACGCGCCCGAACGGCCCAGCGTCGCGGATGTGCAGGCATTGCTCGATGCGCGCGGTCCACGGACCGGGACGACCACCGTGACGAAGGTGGTATGGGGCTCGCGTTTCCGGCTGCACGATCGGGTCGCCGATACCTATCGGCGCGGACGCTTCCTGCTCGTGGGCGATGCCGCGCACGTGCACAGCCCGGCGGGCGGGCAGGGGATGAACACGGGTCTCGTGGACGCGAAGGTGCTGGGGGAGATGCTGGCTGCCGTGATCAGCGGTCGGCAGAATGACGCCTACCTCGACGGGTACGCGAAGGTCCGTCGGCCCGCGGCCATGCAGGTGGTCGGCTTCGCGGGCCGCCTCACGTGGCTTGCGACGATGAGGAATCCGGTGCAGCGGTTCGTGCGGAACATGGTGTTGTCCCTGGTCAACCAGGTCCCGGTGGCGAAGCGCAAGCTCGAGATGGCGTTGTCCGGGTTGAGCCGCAGCGCGGCATCGAAGACGCCGGGCGCGGAGTCCAGGAACCCCGGGGGGCCGCTCGCTGCGCTAAGGCACACGACTGCCTGAGTCGCAAGTTCCCTCCCCCACGCATTAGCGTGGGGGAGGGTCAGGGTGGGTGTAACCGCTACGACTTCGCCCAGGAATCCCGCAACGTCACCGCGCGATTGAACACCGGCTTGCCCGGTTTCGAATCGGTGTGGTCGGCCACGAAGTAGCCGTGGCGTTCGAACTGGAAGCGATCCTCGGGCTTCGCGTTCGCGAGCCCGGGCTCGAGCTTCGCGTGCGGCAGCACCTTCACCGAATCCGGATTCATCTGCTTCAGGAAATCCGCATCGCCCGCGCCCGGGTTCGGCACCACGAACAAGCGATCGTAGAGTCGCACTTCCGCTTCCAGCGCATGCGCGGCACTCACCCAATGGATGTTGCCCTTGACCTTGTAGGTGTCTGAGCCCGGCGTACCGGACTTCGAGTCGGGCATCACCTCGCAGTGCACGGCCGTGACGTTGCCCGACGCATCCTTGTCGCAGCCGATGCACTTCACCACGTAGCCGTAGCGCAGTCGCACCGTGTTGCCGGGATACAGACGGAAGTAACCCTTCGGCGGGGTCTCGGTGAAGTCCTCGCGCTCGATCCACAACTCGCGGTCGATGGGAAACGTGCGCTTGCCCAGTTCGGGCTTGTGCGGATGTACCGGCGCCTCCGCCTGTTCGACTCTGCCCGGCGCCCAGTTGTCGATGATCAGCTTCAGCGGATCGAGTACCGCCGTCGCCCGCGGCGCCTTCTCGTTGAGATCTTCGCGCAGGCAATCCTCGAGAATTGTCATCTCGATCGTGGAGTTCTCCTTCGAGACGCCGATGCGCTCGGCGAACAGCCGGATTGATTCGGGCGTGAATCCGCGCCGGCGCACGCCGACGATGGTGGGCATGCGCGGGTCGTCCCAACCGTCCACGTGCTTTTCTTCCACCAGCTGGATCAGCTTGCGCTTGGACAGCACCACATAGGTCAAATTGAGCCGCGCGAACTCGTACTGATGCGGCAGCGGTTTCGCGAGCAGACCGAAGCCGGTCAGCTTCTCCAGAACCCAGTCGTACAGCGGCCGGTGATCCTCGAACTCGAGCGTGCACAGCGAATGCGTGATGTTCTCGAGCGCGTCCGAAATGCAGTGCGTGTAGTCGTACATCGGGTACACGCACCACGCGTCGCCCGTGCGGTGATGATGGGCGTGCCGGATGCGATAGATGACCGGGTCGCGCATGTTGATGTTGGGCGAGGCCATGTCGATCCTGAGCCGCAGGACGTGGGCGCCATCGGGGAACTCGCCGGCACGCATGCGGCGGAACAGGTCGAGATTCTCCGCAATCGGACGATCCCGATAGGGGCTCGCTCGCCCGGCTTCCGTCAGCGTGCCGCGCAGTGCCCGCATCTCCTCCGGCGTGATGCTGTCCACGTAGGCGAGGCCGTGCTCGATGAAGGCTTCGGCGAAGCGGTACAGCGCTTCGAAATAATTGCTGGCGTAGTAAAGATGCGGCCCCCAGTCGAACCCCAACCAGTGCACGGCGTCGAGGATCGAGTCGACGTACTCCTGCTCTTCCTTGGTCGGGTTGGTGTCGTCGAAGCGCATGTGGCACACGCCGCCGAAATCGCGCGCCACGCCGAAATTGAGGCAGATCGACTTGGCGTGGCCGATGTGCAGATAGCCGTTGGGCTCCGGCGGAAACCGCGTGCGCACGCGGGCAGGATCGGCTGGTCCGCCGGCCTGGTCGGCGGCGGCACCGGGGTGACCGCTCCAGCGGCGGCTCGCATAGGTGCCGTTCGCGAGGTCGTGCTCGACGATGTTGCGGATGAAATTGGACGCGGGCGCCAGGGAGGCGCTGGGATCGGGCTTGCTCAACGGCGGGCTTTCGGCGAAGGCGAAGACCGCGATTTTACGGGGTCGCGCCCGCTATCGGCCGTGGACGCGCGAAAAGACCGCTTCAGGCCCCGGCGGGAATGGTCGCGAACCGGTAGATGCCGCGGCCGGCCTTCTTGGCCGCGTACATCGATGTTTCAGCACGCTTCAGCAGCGGGTCCACCTCGGTGCCGTCGTCGCCGTGCACCGCAATGCCGATGCTGGCGCTGATGCGCACACTCTGGTTCGCGGTCACGCGGATCGGTTCGTTCAGGATGCTGAGCACCTTTTCCGCCACCCGCGCCGCCTCGCGCGGAGAGGCGAGGTCGTTCACCAGTACGACGAACTCGTCGCCGCCGAGACGGGCGATGGTGTCCATCTCGCGCAGGCGCGTCTGCAGAATCCGGGCGAAGCTCACCAGCAGATCGTCGCCCACGTCGTGACCGTGCTCTTCGTTCACGTCCTTGAAGTTGTCGAGGTCGATGACCAGCAGCGCCACGTTGGTTTCGTTGCGCTTCGCCGCGGACACCGCCATGTTGAAGCGGTCCTTCAGCAGCGTGCGGTTGGGCAACCCGGTCAGGGCGTCGTGATAGGCGAGTCGGCGCAGCAGTTCCTCGGCGCGCTTGCGCTCGAAGATTTCCGCTTCCAGCGTGCGATTGACCCGGGCGAGTTCCTGCACCCGTTCGGCCACCATGGATTCGAGGTCCTGTTCCGCCAGGCGGGAGGCTTCCAGGGCCTGCTCCTTCATCTGCAGTGCCGATTCCTTCGCCTGCAACGCCGCCATCTGGGCCGCTTCCTTCTCTTCACGCATGGTGTGGATGCGCTGTGCCAGGGCCTGCGACAGCAGCAGTGCCTCGACCAGTGATCCGATCTGCACGCCATAGATGGTGAAGAAGTTGCCCGGCAGGATCTCGAGTGCCCGGAGCGCAAAGGCGACCAGACCGGCGATGAGCGCGGCCCAGGCGAGCAGGAATACGCGCGCCGGCCGATAGCCGCGCCGGATCGCCTGAATGGAATTGACGATCAGATTGATCGACCCGGCGATGGCGAGGAACGGGAAGCAGCGCGCGCTCACCCAGTAGGGCATGGGCGAGATGGTCGCCGCCGCGAGCAACAAGCTCACGCCGATTACCGCCATGGCCGGCACGTCATAGCGCCGCCCGTGTTCCCATACGCGCAGGAAACTGCGGCCGAACAGTGCGCCGGTTGCGATGGTGAGGAAACCGAAGAACATCGGCGCCCGGTTGTTCCACACGGGGGAATCGGGCCAGAAATACTGGTAGGCGAGGCCGTTGTAGCAGAAGTACGCCATCGCGGTCATGCCGACGAAGGCCACGTAGTAGAGATAGCTGCGGTTGCGCAGCGTGAACCAGAGCAGCAGGTTGAACGCGCCGAGCGCCAGCAGGGCGCCGAAGAACAAGGCGAGCTGGAACGACTCGCTCCAGCGCGCGCTCTCCAGGCCCGTGCGCGACAGCAGCCGCAGCGGGATGGTGACCGAGCTTTCCGAGCGCACCCGCAGGTAGATGGTCTGGACCGAACCCGACGGCAGGTCCAGCGCGAACAGGTAGTTGTTCGACTGAATCTCGCGGGCAGCATAGGGGAGCGTGTCGCCGCCCTTGCGCACCTGGTAGCGCATGTCGCCGTTCGCGTCGCGCATCGGGGCATGAACCTCGATGACGTCGAGGGGCGGATAGTCGATCTCGAGGAACCACGTGCGATCGGGCCCGGGCGGCGACTGCACCGTGAACCGCAGCCAGATCCAGTTGCGGGTGAACCCGAAGTTCGGGAACCGGCCTTCGGTGCGTGCGAAGCGCGTCGCCACTGCCTGCGACCGCACGTCCTCGAGGGCGAGGGTGCCCTCGGGGTCATGCAGATAGAACACTTTCGCGCCGAGTTCTTCGACCTTCGTCACCGAGTTCGGCAGGTCGATGGCGTCGCCCTCGGCCCGCACGGGTCCGGCCAGCGCGAGCGCAGCCAGCGCGGGTGCGAGTACGCGGAACAGGCGAGTGATCAGTCTGGCGGCTGGGCCGCGGGGGGCGGGCACGGATGGCAGGAGGAATGTGGGCGTCCGGTGACATAAGCAAGCCGCCTGCCCGCCGTTCGAGCTCTGCATTTCCTCCCGGGAGGCCCGGCGCCGGGAAAGCCCGTGCCGGGGTGCGGCAGGGTGCGCCGCTTTGCGTCCCGGGCCTTGACCAGCCGGTGTGAAAAACCCGCCAGGGGGTCTCAGAACCCTGATTTCACGTTTTTTTTACGGGTCTTGCCACGGCTGATTGACGCCCGGCGGCGATGCTTCTCCTCGCCGCAAGCCAACCGGGCATTCAAGGCATCCCGCCAGCCCCAGCGGCCGTGGAAATTCAATCGAATCAACCTTCAACCTATCAAGGAGAAACATCATGACCAAGCAGATCACCACCTTTGGAACCGTCTCTCTCGTGGCCGCTTTCGCGACCCTTACCCTGTCTGCCCCGGCTCATGCCGGCCGCATGCTCGATCTGGTGGCGAAGCCCGCCCAGGCCGACGCCGCATCCATCGCCCGCGGCAACAGCTCGCCCCGCGCCATCGTCCCGACGTGGCATGCCCAGGCAATCGCACAGTCGCGCACCGGCGTCGTGAAGTCCGGCGAGTTCGTTCAGCGCGATGCGCGTTGCGATGTCCGTGACGTCTGCTCGTCCGGCGCCGTCGGTGCGGTCGCGACCGATCCGCAACGCTCCATCCAGGCCCAGGCCGAATCTCTCACCACGATCCGCTAAGGGCTCTGCGTTGCCGCGCCCGGGATAGCGGGCATCCGCATCGTCACTCGATGCGGATGCCCGCATCCCGCACCAGGGCGCCCCATTTCGTCATTTGCGATTGCAGGTGCAGGCCGAATTGTTGCGGGCTGCCGCCGATGGTCTCGACCCCCTGCAGGCGGAAGGTCGATTGCACGTCCGGCAGCAACAGGATGCGATTCACCTCGGCATTGATGCGGTCGACGACCGCGGGCGGCGTGCGCGCCGGTGCGACTACGCCGAACCACACGCTCACTTCGAAGTCCTTCAATCCCGCTTCGGCCACCGTCGGCAGCTCGGGCAAGAGCGCAAAGCGTCGCGGCGACGTCACGGCCAGCGCACGCACCTTGCCGGCCTTCACCTGCGGCAGCACGTTCGGCGTGTTGTCGAACATCGCCTGAACGCGACCGCCCACCAGGTCGAGCACGGCGGGGGCGCTGCCTTTGTAGGGCACGTGCACGAGATCGATCCCGGCCCGCGCCTTCAGCAACTCCATCGAAAGATGATTCGATGAACCGATGCCGGCCGAGCCGTACACCAGTTCACCGGGCTTCGCCTTCGCCAGCGCGACCAGATCCTTGACCGATTTCGCGGCAACGTCGTTGCCCACCACCAGCAGGTTCGGCGTGGCCGCACACAGGATGACCGGCACGAAATCGCGTGCGGTGTCATAGGGCAGCTTTGCGTAGAGGGCCGGATTCACCGCGAAGGCGAAGCTCGCAACCAGCAGCGTGTAGCCGTCGGGCGGCGCTTTGGCCACTGCCTGGGTTCCGAGCTGCGAACCGCCGCCGGGGCGGTTCTCCACGACCACCGACTGGCCCCACGATTCGTGCAGCTTCTGCGCGAGAATGCGGCCGAGCTGATCGTTGAAACCGCCGGGCGGAAATGGCACCACCAGGCGGATCGTGCGGGCGGGGTAGGCGTCGGCGTGCGCGACCGACGTTCCAAGCATCAGCGCAAAGGCGAGCAGCCGGATGGCTGCCGCGCCCCGTTCACACATAGGCCGGGCCGTCGATCAGCGGGTGTGCCGCGAGGAATTTCTCGTCGACCTCGACGCCGATGCCCGGCGCTTCGAGGGGGTACACCATGCCCTTCGCGTCCACGGTGTACGGCGTGCTCACGAGTTCGTCGCGGAACAGGTTGTTCTTCGACACGTCGGCTTCGAAGTAGCCGCCGTTGTCGATGGCACAGAGGAAATGCACCGTCGCCGCCATGTTGAGGCCGGTCATGGACGTGTGCGGGTTGATGGGCAGCTTGTACGCCGAGGCCATGTGCGCGATGCGCATCACTTCCGTGATGCCGCCGGACTTCGACAGATCGGGCTGCAGGATCGTCACCGAACGTGCGTCGATGAGCGGCTGGAACTCGAAGCGCGTGTAGTGGTTCTCGCCGGCTGCAAGCGGGGTGCGGCCGAGGCCGGCCGCGATGCGGTAGCTGTTGGCGTCGTGCGCCGCGAACGGCTCTTCGAGCCAGCCTACGCCCAGTGCGTCGTAGCGCGGCATGGCGGCGCGCGCGGCAGCCACGTCGTAGCCGGTGTTGGCGTCGGTCAGGATCACGAGTTCGTCGCCGAAGGCCTTGCGTACGGCGGCGACGCGCTCGACATCACGGGCCACCGTGTCGCCCACGCGCAGTTTCACCGCACGGTAACCGTGTTCCACATGCGCGCGGGCTTCATCGACCAGGGCGGCGGGCGCCTGGTAGCCGAGCGAAACACCGCCGGCGTAGGCCGGGATCGGACGGCTGGCACCGCCGAGCAGACGGCACAGCGGTACCCCGAGCGATTTGCCGCGCAGGTCCCACAGCGCCATATCGATGCCGGACAACCCGATGGATGCGGCCGCTCCCATGCCGTGACTGGCGAGCTGCTTGTCATACACGCGCTTCCACACGCCGACCGTGTCGAAGGCATCCAACCCCAGAACGAGTTGGCGCAGGGTCGTTTCGATCAACTTCGCCACGGCACCGGGTGCGCGGCCGTGATGCGCTTCGCCCCAACCGACGATGCCGTCTTCGCTCCGGATCTTCACGATCACCGCGTCGCGCTTGACCGCGCGGCCCACGCCCAAGGTGACACTGTCCTCGGGGCGGACCGGAAACGACACCGGAATGGCCTGGATTTCCACGATGCGCGACATGGCGAACCTCGAGTGGTGGGATCGGATCGGCGACAAGCGCCCGCGAGACTACCGCGTTTCGTCGGCAAGCTGCGTCCCGACCAATTGCGGCATGGCACAAGACCGCTCATGAAGCGCTGCGAACTCACTGGCGAGGAAGACTTTTTTGCGCCTGCCCGGGTTCGACCGACCGGTTCTCGGTGGGCGCATCGCGTCACATTGCGCAGCGTGTTCCGAGCGCGATTTCGTGGCATGTGGCTTGCTTTTACCCCCTCGAATGTAGCTGGCTCGTCGCGCTGCCGCCTCTCGAGGCCAACGGCACGGCAAAGCTGCCCCGAAGGACCAGTGCGCTGCAACGCGCGAACCGCAATGACAAACCCCGATCCGCATGGCGTGCGCCGCACCTTGACGATGGCTGGAGCCCGGGCATGACCGCGACCGGCCTCACCGGCATCAAGGTGGTGGTGGTGGACGACAGCAACACCATCCGCCGCAGCGCCGAAGTGTTCCTGAAGCAGGCCGGCTGCGTCGTGGCGCTCGCCGAGGACGGCTTCAGCGCCATGTCGGTCATCGTCGAGCAGAAGCCCGACATCGTGTTCGTCGACGTGATGATGCCGCGCCTCGACGGCTACCAGGCCTGTGCACTCATCAAGCGCAACGACACCTTTCGCGGCACGCCCGTGATCATGCTGACCAGCAAGGACGGCGTGTTCGACCGCGCGCGCGGGCGGCTCGCGGGCTGCGACGACTATCTCACCAAGCCTTTCACGCGCGAGAGCCTGCTGGGCGCCGTCGCTTCGCACGCGAAGCGCGCCTGAACCATCCGCGCATCCAACCGCAAGGAGTACGCACATGGCGATCGAAACCGTTCTGGTGGTGGACGATTCCCCCACGGACCTCGAGTACCTGAGCACGCTGCTCGCGGGCAAGGGCTATCACGTCCTGCGCGCCGCGAGCGCGGAAGAATCCATGGAGCAGGCGAAGGCCCACGATCCGGACCTGATTCTGATGGACGTGATCATGCCCGGCATGAACGGCTTCGAGGCGACGCGCAAGCTCACCAAGGATGCCGACACCAGCCACATTCCGGTGATCCTGTGCAGCAACAAGACGCAGGAAACCGACCGTGTCTGGGGTCTGCGCCAGGGTGCGCGCGACTACGTGACCAAGCCGATCGACGAGGCCGAACTGCTCTCGAAGATCAGCGCGCTCGGCTGAGATGTCAGCGACCGTGATCAGGCAGCGCCCAGCGAAGCTGGGGCGCACAGCCTCTCGATGTATGGTGGGCGGTGGGTGAGCCCAGGAACAACCGCGGAGTCATGAAGGCGCGGCGCGATCTCGTCGGCTTCCAGCGCCGCCTCGTGGAGCGGCTGGACGCGGCCGCCACGCGGCGCATCGAGCACGCGCATCTCGCGCTCGACAGCGCGGGCGAAGGCTGGCTGGTGGAGCTTGCCGACGCGCGTGAACTGATCCCCGTCCCGCCGCTAACCGAAGTGCCCACCGCCCAACCCTGGTTCCGCGGCGTGGCCGGCGTGCGCGGCGAACTGCTGGGTGTGGTGGACTTCGCGGCCTACCGCGGTCGCGAGCCGACACCGCTGCGCCTGGAAAGCCGCATGCTGATTCCGCACGCTCGCTTCGGCGTCAACTGCGCGCTGCTGTTCGGGCGCTCGCTCGGGCTCAAGGACGTGCGCGGATACGACCGCGCTGCCGGCGACTTGGTCGACGACACGGGTCGCCGCTGGCACATCCTGCAGCCCGCCGGGCTGCTGTCCGAGCCGCGCTTCCTCGACATCGCGGCCTGATCAGACTCCGTCCCGCTGCTGCCATGGCCACTCTGCCCGCCTTCCTGCCGCAGCTCGCCTCCCGCTTTTCCCGGGTGCTCGAGCGGCTCACGCTGAAGCGCGTGTTCTTCATCTCGGGCGTCATGTTCGTGGCCCCCATCGCCTTGCTGTTCTACTTCTCGGTCTCCGAGACCATCGAACGCGTGCGCAATACCGACCGCGAGATCGCGGCGCTCGACCTGCTGGCCCCCCTCATCAAGCTGGAAGAGGCGCTGCAACGCCATCGCGGCGAGCGCAACGTGCTGCTGTCGGGCGACTTCACCCTGATGGACAAGGTGAAGGCCACCGAGATCACTGTCGATGCGTTGATCCTGAGCTACGAAGAGCAGCTCAAGGCCCGCCTGCCGGAGGTCGGTGGCGGCGATGCCGTGCTGAACGCGCGCGGCCGCTTCGAGCGCATCAAGCGCGACTGGACCACCAACAAGACCGAAGGCATGGGCATGCTGGTGGCCGACTCCTTCCAGCTGGCCACGCGCATCATCAACGACGTGGCAGCTCTCGCGCGCGACTTGCAGCAGATCTCCGGCCTGTCGCTCGATGCCGAGCCCGGACCGTATTACCTGCAGAACGCGCTGTTCGCGTTCTTCCCGGAACTCATGGAAGCGTTCGCGGCGACGCGCGATCGCGGTGCAGGTTTCGCGGCCCGCAAGAACATCACGCCGGAGGAGCGCGCCGAACTGGCCGTCCTGGTGCAGGGCAACGCGACGCTGCTCGCGCGCAACTTCGTCGAGAACGTCTCGCGTGCGAGCGTGGAAGACGAACGCATCAAGGACCAGTTGGGCGAACGCATCGAGACGGTCGAGAAACTCGTACCCGAGATGCTGCGCTACACCCGGGACGAACTGCTGGCCCGCACGTACATTTCCATCAACGGGGCGGCATGGCTCGACCAGACGACCAAGTCCATCGACAGTCTCTACGGCTTCATGTACCAGGGCACCAACGCGCTGCGCACCGTGCTGGACGATCGGCGTGCCGCTCTGCAGCACATCCTGGTCGTGAAGTTCGGCGTGATCGCGCTGTTGGTGGCCGCGGCCCTGGCGACGCTCTTCTCGCTGGGGCGGTTGCAGATCCGGCGCGAGCGCAATCGCGCCGAGGAAGCCGAGCGCATCAATCGCGAAAACCAGGAATCGATCCTCGACCTGCTGGACCAGCTCGCCAACGTGGCCGATGGCGACCTCACGGTACGCGCGGCCGTGACCGAACGGATCACCGGTGCCATCGCCGACTCCGTGAACAACACGGTGGAGGAACTGCGCAACCTCGTCGGCCGCATCAACGACACGGCGAGCCGCGTAGGCGAGCACAGCGAACGTGCGAGCGAGGTGTCGCGGCGACTGCTCGACGCGGCCGGCACCCAGGCGATGGAGATCCAGCAGACCAGTGCTTCTTTCGTGGAAGTTGCGCAGGCAATGCAGGCCGTGTCCGAAGACGCGTCGAAGTCCGCCGACGTGGCGCGCCACTCCCTCGAAGCCTCCGAGCGCGGTGCCCATACGGTTCAGGAATCCATTGCGGGCATGAATCAGATCCGCGGCCAGATCCAGGAGACGGCAAAGCGCATCAAGCGGCTCGGCGAAAGTTCGCAGGAGATCTCCGAGATCGTCGAGCTCATCTCCGAGATCACCGAGCAGACCAACGTGCTGGCACTCAATGCCGCCATCCAGGCTGCAGCGGCGGGCGAGGCGGGCCGCGGCTTCAGCGTCGTGGCCGAGGAAGTGCAGCGGCTCGCCGAGCGATCCGGCGAAGCGACCCGACAGATCGCGGCGATCGTCAAGGCGATCCAGGCCGACACGCAGGAAGCCGTCTACGCGATGGAGCGCAGCACCCAGGGTGTGGTGGAAGGTGCGAAGGCATCGGATGCCGCGGGTCGCGCACTGTCCGACATCGGTGCGGTGTCGAAGGATCTGGCCGAGCTGATCGAAGGCATTGCCGCCACCACACGCGCGCAGGCGGCGGCTGTGGATCGCGCGTCGCGCAACATGAACGAGATTCTCGGCATCACGCGCCTCACGACCGAAGGCACGCAGCAGACCGCTGAGACCGTGTCGGAGCTGGCGGCTTCTGCCCAAGTGCTGAAGGCATCGGTGTCCGGCTTCAAGATCGCCTGACCACGACGCCATGGACACCGCTCGCACCGTGAGATCGCTCGACGCCATCCGGCCGCAGGTCGCCGGCGCCCTGCTCACCATCGAGCGCGTGCTCGGCGATGGCGACAGCGCCGAGACGCGCAATGCCGCTCTGAGCGCCGTGCGCGAGGCGGTCGGTGTACTCACCATGGCCGCCGAGGCTGAGCTGGCGCAGCAGCTTGCCGACCTCGCTACCGACCTTGAACAATCGCAGGATGACGAGTTCGGTGCCCGCGCGACCGGCTGGATCGCGCTGCTGGCGTCCGCGCGCCGGCGTGTCGAGCATATCGCTGACGAGTCGCCGGCAGCCGACAACGGCAACGGCGGAGGATCCGTGGCGATGGTTGTCCTCGCGCTCATCGGCGACGGCGCCGATCGCGATGTGCCATCCGATCGCGAGCCCTTGCGTCTGCCTCGCGCGCGCTACGAACGCACGCTGCTGCAAGCGCTCAAGGGGGCGATGACCGCCGATCGGGTCGCAGAGATGGTCGCTGCCCTCGAGAGCGTGGAGCTGCATTTCGCCGGAACGCGCGATGCTTCCTTCTGGACGCTGATGGCCGCGGCGCTCGATGGGATCCAGAGTTCGCCCGGAGAACTCGATGCCCCGGCCAAGCGCTTCTGCGGAGCCGTCAACCTCGCATTGCGTCGTGCGCAGGACGGCGAGTCGGCCGTCGATTCCGCACTGGGCGAAGCCGCCATCGCGATCGTGAGCCGGAGTGGCGGGACCACACCCCGGATCGAACGCGTGCGGGCCGCGGCAGAATCCGCAGGTACACCCGACGCGGTCCTGGCGACGGACGTGGTGCAGCGCGTAGTGCAGCGCCTCGCAAGCGCGGCCGAGGCCGTCGAGCGGCTCGCGACCGGCGATGTCGAGGCACTGTCTGCGGCCGAGGCCGACCTGTCGGAGATCGAATCGGACTGCAATGCCGCGGGCGCCCGGCGCCTGGGCCGGTTTGCGGCGGCGATCGCGGGTACGGTCCGATCGCTGCACACGCGCAAGGCCTCGACTGCCGATGGAACCGCCCTCGCGATCGGCCTGCAATTGCTGGAGCAGGCAATGCAATCCGCGGTGCCACCACGGGTCGAGCTGCAAGAGGCCATCGCAGCGATGAGCGGCCATCTGACTGCGGTGGCGGATGGTGCCGACCCTGCGAAGATACCGGACGGGGTGAACACGCGGGCTGGTGGATTCGATCGTGCCGGTGTGGTAGCCGCCGGCAAGGCGATCCAGAGCAGCCTGTCTGCGGCCGAGGTCGCGCTCGAAGCGCATTTCCAGGCCCCGGGCGGTGCCGCCGGGCTGGAGCAGTTGCCAGCCGCGTTCGGTGAGATCGCCGGCACGTTGGCGATGCTCGGCGCACCCCAAGCGGCACGGACCGCGCGCGAATGTGCGACCGCGATCGCGACGTTTTCGCAGGCATCGGCGGCAGATCGCGAAGCCTTCGACCGCATCGCCGAGCAGGTCGCGGCACTCGGCGCCTTCGTCGAAGTGCTGATCCGCGATGGCAACGCACGGGAGGACGACCACCCTTTTTGCTGTAGCGCGCCGGCCGCTTCGGTCGTCGCGCTGACCGGCAACGGTGGGTGCGAAGCAGAGGCGGCAGGCGAGGTCGAACGCCCCAACGACCCGGATCTCGCGCCGATCTTCCTGGATGAGGCACGCGAGGTCCTGTCGACGCTCGAGGCGGTGCTCGCGAGCGGTGCGTCGGCTTTCGCCGATCGCAGTCGCGCGGTCGAGGCACGGCGCGGCTTTCACACGCTGAAGGGCAGCAGCCGGATGGTCGGGCTGGAGCGCTTTGCGGCGGCCGCGTGGTGCGTCGAAGACGTGCTCAATGCCTGGCTCGAGCATGGCCGCGGCGACGCAGGCGATCTCGCCACTCTTGCACGCGCGGCCCGAGCCCGTTGCGCCGAATGGATCGAGGCCCTCGACAACCGGGGCGAAGCCCGCATCGACACTCGGCGGCTCGAAGCCTGGGCCGACTGCATCAGGCGTGGCCGACCCATCGGCACCGATGCGCCATCCGCAACGGCTGCTTCGCAGACCGTTACGGGCCGGGCGCAGCAGCTGTCGGCCAATCTCTACGGCATCTTTCGTGAAGAGGCGGCTCGCCATCTCGCGTCCATGCGCGACGAAGTCCTGCACTGCCGCGAAGATGCGAGCGCTCCCGTCACCCAGGAGTTCATGCTCGCAGCCCATACGCTCGCGAGCGCGTGCGCGACCATGCGCCTGCCCGCGCCGAGCGAATTGGGCGGCGAGCTGGAAGGGCTGCTGGTCGATCTGATGCGCCTCGAGACCGCGCCGACTCTCGAGCACCTGGAACTCTTCGAGGCCGTGATCCATGCGCTCGAACGCATGATCGCCGAGGGCGTTGCGCATCGAGTGCCGACCCGGGATCCGGCGCTGTGCGAAGCGCTGGCATCGACCCGCGGTCGACTCGCAGTTCCCCAACCGTCCGTGCACGCCGATGCGGAGCCAGAGGAAGTCTCGCGTGGCAGCGGGGCTTACCACTGGGCAGCCGGGAGCCGCCGCCGGTTCCGGCCGCGCGACGAACTCGATACCCAGCTCGTGCCGGTGTTCCTCGAAGAGGCTCAGGACCTGGTGCCGCGCATCGGTGCCGGCCTGCGCGAGTGGCGTGCCGCGCCCGACCAGGATGCTTTGGCGCACGCATTGCTCCGCCAGCTGCACACGTTGAAGGGCAGCGCCCGCATGGCTGGCGCCATGGGACTGGGCGAACTGACGCACGCCATGGAGACGCGCGTCGAGCGCGCCGTCGGCCAACACGCGACCGGTGCGGACTGGTTCGACGCGATGGAGTCGAGCTTCGATCGCCTGATCCAGCTGGTCGACGAGATCGCCGAAGGCCGGCGCGCCGTGGCGGAGGACCGCGCCAGCACCACGCAGACGACAGCAGCTGAATCCACGCGTCCGCTGCCGGCTGGCGAAGTCGATCCGATCACGCGGGCCGCATTGCGCATCCGGGCCGACGTGCTCGATCGAATCGTCAATCAAAGCGGCGAAGTGGGCATTGCCCGCACGCGTGCCGAATCGGAAGTGCGGGCGCTGAAAGGCCTGCTGCGCGACCTCTCGGACAACGTGATCCGGCTGCGCGCGCAGCTGCGCGACCTCGAGATCCATGCCGAGTCGCAGCTGCAGGCGACGACGGTGCTGGGCAACGAAGCGGATGCGTCATTCGACCCGCTCGAGTTCGACCGTTACACGCGTTTCCAGGAGCTGACGCGGATGATGGCGGAAAGCCTGAGCGACGTGACGGTGGTGCAGCAGTCCATTCACAAGAACGTTGACGACGTGTCGGCAGCACTGTCGTCGCAGGCGGTGCTGTCGCGCGATCTGCAGCAGGAACTGATGCGGGTGCGCATGGTGCCCTTCTCGAGCATCGCCGAACGCCTGCACCGGATCGTGCGCGCCAGCGCCAAGGAGCTGGGCAAGCGTGCCAACCTCGACATTGCCGGGTTGCACGCCGAACTGGACCGCGTGGTGCTGGAACGGATGACCGCACCTCTCGAGCATCTGCTGCGCAATGCCGTCAGTCACGGCCTGGAAGATCCGGTCGAGCGACACGAGGCTGGCAAACCGGACTTCGGCACCGTCCGCATCGAGATCCGTCAGGACAACAACGAGATCGTTCTCACCTTGCGCGATGACGGCCGCGGCATCGACGCGGCACGCGTCAGGGCACGTGCCATGGAAGGCGCGCTCGCCAGCGACGCGGCCACGCTGTCGGAGGCGGATGCGCTGGAGCTCATCTTCAAACCGGGCTTCAGCACGGCCGAACGGGTCACCGAACTATCCGGTCGCGGTGTCGGGCTCGACGTCGTCCGCACCGAAGTGAAGGCGCTCGGCGGGCGCGTGACGGTGACTTCCCAGCCGGGCACTGGCACCGCGTTCACCTTGCACTTGCCGCTCACGCTCTCGGTCACGCGGGCGCTGCTCGCGCGCGCCGGTGGCCGGACCTATGCCCTGCCCGCGGGCATGGTGGAGCAGGTGCTGCTGCTCGATCGGATCGCGGCGGACGCCGCGGTCGTCGCAGGTGCGCTCGAATGGCGCGGCAGCGCATTGCCACTGCACTATCTGCCGCATGCTTTCGGTGCGCCGAAGGCCGCGATGGAAGCGCGCAAGCGCTACCCGGTCGTGATCCTGCGCTCGGGTGCCGAGGCAATGGCCGTGCTGGTCGATGGCGTCAGCGGCAGTCGCGACATCGTGCTGAAGAATCTCGGGCCGCAATTGTCGCGGCTCGCCGGATTGATCGGTGCCTCGATCCTGCCGGACGGAGAGATTGCGCTGTTGATCAACCCCATGCAGTCGCGGGGCCGCAATGCGCAGGCACCGGCGACGGCGGCTGAACCGGAGGCTACGCGTACGGCCCACGCGAACTCCAGCGTGCTGGTCGTGGACGATTCGATCACCGTGCGGCGCGTGACCCATCGCCTGTTGTCCCGACAGGGGTACGATGTGGTCATGGCGAAGGACGGGGTCGAAGCACTCGAGCGACTGCAGGAGGCACGTCCGGCGGTGATGCTGGTCGACATCGAGATGCCGCGCATGGACGGGTTCGAGCTGACCCGGCTGGTGCGCGCGAGCGGCACGTTGAAGGACATCCCGATCATCATGATCACCTCGCGCGCCGCGGACAAGCATCGCAGCCTGGCCGCGGAACTGGGCGTCGATGTCTTCCTCGGCAAGCCGTACTCCGAGCAGGAACTGCTGCAGCACCTGCTGTTCTTCACGCGCAAGGCGGCGTAGACCGAGCACGGGCATGAAGGCGACCACCAGGAAAACCAACCCAATCGTGCTGATCGTCGATCCGGCCGAGGAGCGCCGCATGATCACGATGCAACTGGTGGCGATCGAGTGGCCCGATGCGCACGTTGACGAGTTCGCATCGCTCAAGCTGCTGAAGCCGGAGCAGCTGGCCGATCTGCCGAAGTACGACGCGGTCGTCTTCGGACTGGAAGACGCCGACATGGTCCGCGAACTGCGGGCGTTCATGGCGCTGCCGTTCTGTCCGGGCGTGGTGGCCATGGCTGGGCTCGATCCGCTCTTGCACCAGGCGATGACGCTCGGGGCTGCGGTCTGCGTGAACGAACAGGACCTCACCAAGGCGACGGTCGGTCACACCATCCGCACAGCCATGGATGAGACCGAGCGCATCCGCCGCCAGTTCGAGAAGACCATGCCGATCGGCGGGACGCCCAAGCGGACCGAGAAGCGCGCGGTGCGCAGCGCGCCGCGCGATTCCGACGCCGAGATCGCTAACATCAGCGGCTACAGGATCATCGAGCAGATCGGCGAGGGCGGCATGTCGCGCGTCTACCTGGCGGACGACACGCGCCAGGGTCGCCGCCTGGTGCTGAAGGTCTTCGATCCGCGCGCGTCACGCGACGAGCGCGAGCTGGTGCTGTTTCTCAAGGAGACCGCGATCATCTCCGAGCTCGACACGCCGTTCGTGGTTCGCATCTACGACCACGGCGTTACCGATCACCACGCATTCATTGCGATGGAGCATCTGCCGGGTGGCGATCTCAAGGAGCGCATCCGCGCCGGCATCGGCCGCGATCGGGCGCTCTCCATCCTGATCCAGATGTGCCAGGCGCTCGACGCGGTGCATCGGGCCGGCATCGTGCATCGCGACCTCAAGCCCCAGAACGTGATGTTCCGCAGCGGTGACCGTCTGGTGCTGGTGGATTTCGGCATATCCAAGCTGCACGGCAGCACCACCATCATCCAGGGCAACTCGCTTGGCACCCCGGCGTACTTCAGCCCGGAGCAGGTGATGGCCCGCTCCATCGACCAGCGCAGCGATCTGTACAGCGCCGGCGCCATCTTCTACGAGATGCTCACCGGGCGGCGTCCGTTCTATGCGTCCGAGATGACGGAGCTCCTGCGCATGCATCTGGAGGAACCGCCGCCGCCGTTTGGCGAAGGATCCGGAGGAGCGGTTCCAGTCTGCCGCCGAGGTGCTTGCGCAACTGAAGCGCCGCTGGCCGAACGCGGCGTAGCGCCGACTCGCCTACGGTCGAAACGACTCGGGCAGCAGGGTGATGTCGACCACGCGATAGGCCGGCAGCCAGCGCCGGCGAAAGGCATCCGAATGATGCACGGCCGGCCAGTCTTCTGCCGAGCGCGCGTCCATGTAGCGCTCCACCTCCGCGCGGGCAAACGCGATGCCGCCCGCGTCGGCCAGGTCGCCGAGGCAGCCGCAGAACTTCGCGAGCTTCTCGGTGGAGGGCGTCCAGGAACGGCCCGTTTCCGTGAATGCATCGGCGAGCATGTCGGGGTCGAAGCCGTGCGCAGCGAAGGTGCGCAGGTGAACCCGGGCGAGCCGGCCGTCGGGCGAGATCGGGTCTGCCAGCGGTTCTTCAGGCCCCGTGGCGAGCCCCGCCAACTCCGCAGCGAGACGTGCGCGGGCAGCCTTGCCGTCGACAGCGTGCGCTGGCCCCAGAGCAGCCTGATGCAGCAGCTTGTAGATGTCCTCGAGCCCGAGGCCCGGATAGCGCGCAGCGTGCGCGCCCAGCAGTTGACCGACGAACTTCATGGAGTGACTCCTTCCGGGGCCTCGAGTGCGGCCAGTGTAGCGCGCCGGTTTCCCATCGGTGCCGCGGTCGAATACAGTACGCCCCCGATGTCTGCTTCCTCTTCCGCACCGACCGCCGGTGCCCAGGCCCGAGACCCGGTCGCTGCGCTGGTGGCGCTGGGCTTCGCCTACTTCATTCTCGGCACCGGTTCGCTTGCTGTGGTCGGGCTGGTGCAGCCCATGGCCGCGTCGCTCGATGTCTCGGCTGCTGCGGTCGCCAATCTCGTCACGGCCTTCGCACTGGCTTTCGCCGTCTCCGCGCCGCTCGCCCAGATGCTCTTCGGACGGTATCCGCGCCGCACACTGCTGCTGACGGGGCTCGCGATCATGAGTCTGGCTGCACTTGCCGGGGCGTTGGCCACCACGTACTGGATCCTGCTCTTGTCGCGCATCGCGGCGGGCGCGGGTGCGGCCATGGTCGGTCCCATGGCCTCGGCCATTGGCGCCGGACTGGTGCCGCCAGAGCGCCAGGGGCGCGCGCTCGCCATCGTGTTCGGTGGCATGACGCTGGCCGTGGTGCTGGCGGTCCCGATGGCCGCGTGGCTGGGTGTGCTGATCGGATGGCGCGCCGTGCTGGTGCTTCTCGTGGTCCTCGGCGGCCTGGCGGCGATCGGCGTGGTCTGGCAGGTGCACGATCGCAGCCGCGGCATGCCGGTCAACCTGCGCGCACTGTTCGGTGTCGTGGTGCATCGACGGGCCGGTTTCAGCGTTGCCACGACGCTGCTCCAGATGGCCGCGATGTTCGCCACGTATGCGCTGATCACGCCCTATCTGTCGGAGCGCATGGCGATAGGTTCGGGCGGGATGGTGGCCGTGCTGTTGTCCTATGGCCTTGGCGGTATTGCCGGCAACCTGCTCGCGGGGGTACTCACCGACCGGCTCGGCGCGGACCGTACCGTGCTGCTGAGCCTGGTGGTGCTGGCGGCAACGTTCGTCGCGCTGTGGGTGTTACCGGCGTCCCTGGTGCTGGCGCTGCCGCTGTTCGTGATCTGGTCCACTGCAGGTACGTTGTTCCAGGCGCCGCAGCAGAAGCGTCTGGTGGACATCGACCCGTCGCGCCGCAGCCTGTTGTTCGCCACCAATGCTTCCGCGCTGTACCTCGGCATGTCGCTCGGAGCATTCCTGGCCGGCGTCGTGCATCACGCCGCCGGTTCCGCCGGCCTGCCCATCGCATCACTGCTGCTGATGGCGCTCGCCATCGCTGCCTTCCTGTCGTCGAGGGTTCGTTCGTGAATCTCGCTCGTTTGCTGCGGCGTGCTGCGCAAGTCGCGCCCGATAACTGGGCCGTGGCCCACGGCCACGACAATCTGCGGCGTTTCGGCGAAACCGAAGCGCGCGTCGCCGCGCTCGCGCGCCGGTTGCTGACCGATTTCGGGCTCCGTCATGGCGACCGTGTGGCGCTGGCCATGCGCAACAGTCCGCAGTATTTCGAGTTGCTCTTCGCGGCCTGGCACGCGGGACTCACCGCCGTACCGATCAATGCCAAACTGCACCCGAAGGAGTTCGAGTACATCCTCGGGCACTCGGAGGCGAAGCTCTGCTTCGTCAGCACCGATCTCGCCGAGGGTGTGGCGAGCGTGGCGTTGCCGGGTCTGCGCACGGTGTGCGTGGATGACCCGGAGTACGAGCGGCTCGCGGCCGGCGAACCGCTGACGATCGCCGATTGCGCGCCGGACGACGTGGCCTGGCTCTTCTATACGAGCGGCACCACGGGTCGACCCAAGGGTGCCATGCTCACCCACTGCAATCTGCTCACGATGACCATGGGCTTCTTCACCGACGTGGATTCGATCGACGCGGGCGATTGCGTGTTGCATGCCGCTCCCATGTCCCATGGGTCCGGCCAGTACATCCTGCCGCACGTGGCCGCGATGGCGAAGCAGGTGATCCCCGCCAGCGGCGGCTTCGATGCGGCGGAGATGTTCGATCTCATGCGCGTGCACCCCGGCATGTGCGTGTTCGCGGCGCCGACCATGGTGCGGCGGCTGATCGAGAGCCCGATGGCACGATCCGCCGATTCCAGCAACCTCAAGACCATCGTCTACGGCGGCGGTCCGATGTACGTGGCCGACTTGAAGCGTGCGATGGAGGTGTTGGGGCCGAAGCTCGCGCAGATCTACGGCCAGGGCGAGAGCCCCATGACCATCACGGCGATGACCAAGGCTAGACATCGCGACATCACCCATTCGCGGTACGAGCAGCGCCTCGCCTCGGTCGGCGTCGCGCAGGCCGCGGTGGAAGTGCGGGTCGGCGGGAACGATGACGAAACGCTCGCGGTGGGCGAACCCGGTGAAGTGCTGGTGCGTGGTGCCACGGTCATGCGTGGGTACTGGCGTGATCCGGAGGCATCCGCGAAGACCTTGCGTGGCGGCTGGCTCCATACCGGCGACGTGGGTGCGATGGATGCGGACGGCTTCCTCACGCTGATGGACCGCAGCAAGGACCTCATCATCAGCGGCGGGTCGAACATCTATCCGCGCGAAGTCGAGGAGGTACTGTTGCGTCATCCGGCGGTGGGAGAGGTGTCGGTGATCGGTGCGCCCCATCCGGATTGGGGCGAGGAGGTCGTGGCCTACGTGGTGGGCCGCACCGCGGACGGGGTCACCGCAGCAGAGCTGGACGCACTGTGCCTCGATCACATCGCGCGGTTCAAGCGACCGAAGCGTTACGTGTTCGTCGAGGCGCTGCCGAAGAACAACTATGGCAAGGTGCTCAAGACCGAGTTGCGGCGGATCGAAGCGAAGAACAAGGCTGGGGCGTAGCGTCGCGCGGACCGTAGCCCCCATCCCCCGCCTTCCCCCACCACGGGTGGGCGCTGTGCTGCCCCCATCCCCCGCCTTCCCCCACCACAGGTGGGCGCTGTGCTGCCCCCATCCCCCGCCTTCCCCCACCACTGGTGGGGGAAGGAGCGTACGGCTCCCTCCCCCGGCTGCGCCGCGCAGCCGATCGCGCGAGGGCCTAGCGCTTCCGCAATGCCTCGATCCGCTCCCGGGTCGCAGGATGCGACGCCAGGTAGTCGTTGATCGACTTGTCGTCCGCCGCGGCGCCGGGGCTGCCGTGACTCGCTTCCAGCTTCTCCAGCATCGACGCCAGCAGGGCCGGCGACAGGCCGTTGCTCTTCAGCATGTTCGCGCCGTAAGCATCAGCGGCAGCTTCGTGCTCGCGCGAGAACCTCGCCTGCAGCAAAGCCGCCGGAACACTCGCCGCGAGACTCGACACGTCGCCGATGTACCAGGTCAGCACGAAGCCCACGACCGAACTCTCCACCAGAAGACGCAGTCCATGCCGTTCGTGCACGTGCCCCAGTTCGTGCGTGAGCACCGCGAGGATCTCGGCGTCGTTCTCGGTGAGCTTCACCAACTCGTCGGTGACGATGATGGTGCCGGAGGGCAGGGCCAGGGCGTTGGCACCGATCTCCGGTGAGGCGCGAAACAGCACCTCGTGGGGTACCGGCACGCCTCCCGGTGGCGTGAGCTGACGGAACTGCTCTGCGATGCGATTGCGTCGCCCCTCGGGCAGCTTGCTGGGATCGAAGGCCGCCCTGTCGAGCAGGGCGAGTGTCTGATCGGACAGCGTCGCCACGATGGATGCCGGAATGCGCTCGGCAATCTTCTCGGCGAGCCACGGCAGCCCGAAGCGGTAGCCGACCGCGATCACGACCAGCAGCAGGATCGCGGAGCCTGCCACCCAGCTCCAGCGCGACTGGGCCCGTACCACGTGGGAATCCGAATGACCGAGAGCGGCAACGAACGCATCGCGATCCGGTTGCGCCGGCACCTCGCAGTAGGCCCCATCGCGAAACATCAGCAGGCGCGGCGCACCGCCGAGCGGTTCCGAGACGCTGATCCCGGCCATCGGCTCGAAGCGATCGACGTCCGACCCCTGCACGTGCACGACACCGAAGGCGTCGAGAGTCAGCGCAACCGCGCGCCGCGCCGAGGTGCGACCGTCGAAGTAGTGCCCCGCAACGCGCGCGGACGTCGGGTCGGTCACAGGGAGAGGTCGAGGTCGAGGAACTCGCCCAGCTCTTCGCCGACGGCCGCGACGCTGGCCTGCTCTGCCGCAACGAACTCGTCAAGCGACGCGGCCGGCAGCAAGGTCATGCACGATACCCGGTAGCGTGCGAGGCGCACCGCGGCAAAGGGCACGAACAGACCGAGGGTCACCACCACGAGCAGCAGGTTCGACAGCAGGATCCAGACGAGCTTGCGCGCCTGCAGGCGGCACTCGAACCGGTGCGGCCCGAGGGTGGTGTGGTTCCAGACCAGGTTCTGGATGCGTGCGAGCAGATAGGGGCCGAGCAGGACGGAGAAGGACACGAACGCGAAGCCGAAGACGATGGCCATGACGGCGATCATTGCCCCACGCGACGCGCCCGGACCAAAGCCGCTCATCGTGGCGGCCGCGACTCCGATGACGACCGCCAACCCGGCGAACATCAGCAGAGCGCGCAGATAGGGTCCGTAGAAACTGCCCACTGACGCCGAGAAGCGAAATGCCGCAGTCCCGAACGTGCTGTTGTCGTGCTGATAGCGCTTCAGCCGCTGGTGCCACATCGGGCCGAGCAGGGTCAGCGACACCAAGGCGAGGATCGGCCAGAGCAGAAACACTACGTATGCGCTGCTCAGGGTCCCGCGGAATGCGAAGCGCAACCCGCGCCAACTGGAATAGTGCAGGCGGAAGCGCAACGACTGCCGCAGCATCCACGGCAGCGCGATGACGATGGGGATCGCCACCGCGATCGCGAGCCGGAAGTCGAACTTCTCTGCCAGGTTGTAGATCACCAGCAGGCCGAACGCGATGGCGCGGCCCTTCAGTATCGCCGTCGGGCGTCCGTGGTAGTCGAAGCTCGACCCGGCCACCCGGGTGTTGCGATAGAAATACTGCAGTCGCCGCACCTTGGCCCACGCCGAATAGATCCCGAGCGTGACGACGGTGAGCGCGATGTTGACGATCCAGATGCGGAAGTACTCGCCGCCGGAACCGGTGAACTGGAAGGGCTCGGCGGCGGGAGTTGGCGGTGCGGGCTGCGATTGCTCGGCTTCCATCGTCCCTCCTGGATGAGCGGACCGGATGCTCCCGTCATTCGGCCTTGATGTTCTTCTCCCGGATGAGCTTACCCCACTTGTCCGATTCCGCGCGGATCAGCTTGCCGAAGTCCGCCGGCGAGCCGTTGCCCGGGTCGAGGTCGATCTCGGCGAAGCGCTTGCGCACGGTCTCGTCCTGCATGGCTTCGTTGAAGATGGCGTTCAGCTTGTCGATCACCGCCGGTGGCGTCTTTGCCGGTGCGAGCAGACCGAACCAGGGCGCCACCACCACGGTCGGGTAACCCGATTCCTGCATCGTCGGGATGTTGGGGAACATCTTCGAGCGCTTCGACCCGGTCACCGCCAGTGGCCGCACCTTGCCGGCCTGGGCGCTGGGCAGGATCGACGGCATGTTGTCGAACATCATGTTCACTTCGCCGGCGACGAGCGCAGTGTCGGCGAGCGCACTGCCCTTGTACGGCACGTGGCGGACATCCATGCCGGCGGCGGTCTTGAAGAGCTCCATCGACAGGTGCAGCGACGACCCGAAACCGGACGAACCGTAGGTGAGGTCCCCGCTCTTCGCTTTCGCCAGGGCCACCAGTTCCTTCACGTTGTTGGCTGCTACCGACGGATGCACCACGAGCAGATTCGAAATCGACCCCACCAGCATGAGCGGGGCGAAATCGCGATCGACGTTGAACCCGATGTTGTCGTACAGGAACGGGTTGAGGGAGCACGTGCCGATGGTGCCCATGATCAGCGTGTAGCCGTCCGGCGCAGCGCGCGCGGCGAGCTCCATGGCGACGTTGCCGCCGGCACCGGGTCGATTCTCGACGATCACCTGCTGCTTGATGAGTTGCGTCGCCCGATTCGCGAGGACGCGCGCGAGTGTGTCGGGTGTGCCGCCCGGCGGGAACGGCACGAGGATGCGGATGGGCTTGGTGGGGAAGTTTTGCGCGCTGACCGGCAGTGGGCAGAACGCGCAGGCGACGCACAGCGACAACGCAACGAGGAGGCGCATGGAGAGCCAGGGGTGAGCGAAAGGTGCGGCATGGTAAGACCGACCGCTTCGCTCCCACAACACCTCGACCGGCGCTGCCGGTGCCTCGCAGCACTGCGTTGAGGGGGCGGCGAGCGCCCCTCGGGTTCACCGATAGACCAGTACCGGGATCTTCGAGTGGGTGAGCACCTTCGAGGTCTCGCTGCCGAGCAGCAGCCCTGCCAGTCCGCGCCGGCCATGGGAGGCCATGAAAATGAGGTCGCACTTGCGCCGTTTCGCGGCGGCGACGATCGCTTCCCACGGGGCCGTGCTCGCCTTGAAGGCCGTGGCGGCGTCGACACCGGCGGCGGTCGCCACCTTGGCCGCTTCGGCCAGGACCTTCTCGGCATTGCGCTTGGCCCGCTTGTCGAACTCGTTCTGCGTCAGCAGGTCGGGCGGGAAGTACTCGCCGTACAACGCCGGCTCGAACTGCACGGGCGAGTGGAAGAACGTCACCTTCGCGCCGAGGGCGCGGGCCAGGCGCACGCCTTCGCGCACGGCCTTCTTCGACAGCGTCGACCCGTCGGTGGGGATCAGGATATGTTGATACACGGTGTCTGCCTCCTTTGCAGTGGCACGTGCGCCACTGGCGACGATGCACTTTATACGCGCCGGCCTCCGGTGGCCGATTGACATGGATCAAGCGGCGATGGTTCGTTCGGCCCCGGCGGTGGCGATGCGATAATCACCGGCATGAACCCCTTGACTCTCGCCACGCTGCGCCTGCTCGGCGACGGCGCGTTCCATTCGGGCGAGGAGGTCGCTGCGGCCCTCGGCGTTACCCGGGCCACCGTCTGGAATGCTGTCCGCGAAGCCGGGGAGTTCGGGCTCATCGTGGAATCGGTGCGCGGCCGCGGCTACCGGCTTGACGAGCCGCCGGTCTGGCTCGATGCGATGCAAGTGGCGCGGCAGCTCGAGGCTCGGGCGCGGCGGTTTCGCATCGACGTGGTCGAGCAACTCGAGTCGACGAACTCGGCACTGCTCGACCGGGTCGACGCCGGTGGCGAGACCGGAATGGTGCTCGCCACCGAAGTGCAGCGCGCCGGCCGCGGCCGGCGTGGCCGTTCGTGGCAGAGTGGTCTCGGTGGCGCCTTGACCTTCTCCTTGCTGTGGCGTTTCGAACAAGGCGCCGCCGCCCTGACCGGCTTGAGCCTGGTCGTCGGCGTGGCGGTCGCACGCGCGTTGGCGTCGCTCGGCGCCGCCGACGTGCGCCTCAAGTGGCCGAACGACATCCTGCATCGCGGCCGCAAGTTGGGCGGCATCCTGATCGAGGTGCGTGGCGACGCGCTGGGACCGACCGCGGCCGTGATCGGGATCGGACTCAACGTTCGCCTCGCGCCGGTGCTGAAGCAACGTATCGATCAGCCCGTGACCGATGCCATCGAGGCTGGTGCGGGATCCGATCGCAACCGGATGCTCGCTGCGGTGTTGACGGAACTCGCCGAGCTGCTCGACGCGTTCGCCCGCGACGGCTTCGGGCCGCTGGAGCCCGAGTACCGGCGGTGGCACGCATTGCAGGACGCGGCCGTGGTGGTCGATCTCGGGGACGGCAAGCCGGTGCACGGCCATGCGCGCGGCACGGCCAGCGACGGGGCGTTGGTCGTGGAGACACCCGCCGGGATGCGCCGTTTCCACGGCGGCGAAGTGAGTCTGAGAGCAGCACCGGGAGAGCGTTGAGATGTTGCTGGCGGTGGATGCGGGGAACACGCGGATCAAGTGGGGGTTGCACGATGGCCGCGAGTGGCTGCGGACGGGATCGGTTCCCACGACCGACGCGCGGCAGCTTGCACAGGTCTGGACGGCCCTGCCCGACCGGCCGGACCGCGTGATCGTTTCCAACGTGGCCGGACCGGCAGTCGGCGAGGCCGTCGCCCTGACGCTGTCGATCCTCGGCGCGACGGTAGTGCCGTTCGCGCCGCTCGCGGCCCAGGCCGGCGTGGTGAACCACTACGAGTCGCCACACCAACTCGGAACCGATCGATGGGCCGCGCTGATCGCTGCGCGGAGCCGGGTGAAAGGGGCGTGCGTCGTCGTTCATGCCGGCACGACCATCGTTGTGGACGCGCTGACGGAGGCCGGCGAGTTCCTGGGCGGTCTGCTCGTGCCGGGCATCGACCTCATGGTGGAGTCGCTCGCGCGGCGCATCGAGAGCCTGCGGGTCGCCCCCGGCGTTTACGAGGCGTTTCCGCGCAATACGCCCGATGCGCTGGCCAGCGGCGCCATCGATGCGGCCGCCGGCGCCGTGGCCGCAATGGCGCGCCGGCTCGGTCTTCTGAGCGGCGCGTCGCCGGCTGTCCTGGTTGCGGGCGGCTCGGCGGCACGCCTGGTCCCGCATCTCGCGGGCGACGTGACGGCGGTCGAGGGGCTCGTGCTCGATGGTCTCGCAATCGCGGGGCACGCATGAAAGCGCTGGTCGCCATCCTGGTCATCGCCAACATCGCCCTCGCGGCGTGGGGCCTGCTCGCACAGCGCAACCGCAGCGGTACCGAGGCTGCGTTGATGGAGTCGCAGTTGAACGCTGACAAGATCCGCATCGTGCGCGGCGAGCCCGAGCCCGCGCCCGCGCCACCGGCGCCGGTGCGCGGCGACGCCTGTGTCGAATGGGGGCCGTTCTCGGCCGAAGAACTCGCCCGGGCACGTACCGCACTCGAGCCGCTGGCGCTCGGCAACCGCCTGGCCGTTGCGCCGGTGTCGGTAACGGCAGGCTGGTGGGTGTACCTGCCCCCGCAGCGGTCGCGCGATGCCGCCGAGCGCAAGATTGCCGAATTGAAGAGCTTCGGCGTGGAGGAGAGCTACCTGGTGCCCGAAAAGGGCGATTGGGAGAACGCGATCTCCCTGGGCATCTTCCGCAGCGAAGACGGTGCGCAACGCTTCCTCGAGAACCTGCGGGCGAAGGGCGTGCGCTCGGCCGTGGTCGGCTCGCGTCAGCAACTGGTGCGCTTGAACACGCTGCTGCTGCGTTCCCCGAGCGAAGCGGAGGCGCAGCGTCTGGTGGAGTTGCGCGCGGACCTACCGGGAACGTCGGTGAAAGCGGCGAAGTGTCCGTGAGTGGCGCTACGCAGCGGCCATCCACCGTCTTCCGCCACCGTTCGCCCCCTCCTGCGGAGCGCGCGCCGGCCTGCATGCCGGCGCCGTTCGACGGGCTCGCTGCATGCAGCTCGAATTCACCGCCTCACCCCCAACCCTCCCCCGGCAATGCCGGGGGAGGGAGGTTCAGACTGTCACGAGCGACCGCGTCGCCGGATCGATCTCGATCACGCGCTGGTGGTGTCGCGCCACTTCGGGTCGATGCGCGATGCTCACGATGGTGCTGTCGGGCAGGCGCTCCGAAAGTAGCGAGTAGAGCGCTGCCTCCGAGTTCGGATCGAGATTGGAAGTGGCTTCGTCGAGGAACAACCAGCCGGGCCTGTGCAGGAGCGCGCGCGCGATCGCAACCCGCTGTTGCTCGCCGCCCGAGAGCTGCTGGTTCCACTGAGCGGCTTCGTCGAGACGATCGGCAAGTTGTGGCAATCCCACGTCGGTCAGGGCGGAACGCAATTGCGCATCGGTGAACCGTCCCGGCTCGGCCGGATACGCTGCGGCCTCGCGCAGCGTGCCCATCGGAAAGTACGGTCGCTGCGGCAGGAACAGCGAATCGAAGATGCGCGGCACGCGGATGCGGCCGCGCCCGAAGGGCCAGATCCCGGCCAGCGCACGGAACAGGGTGCTCTTCCCGGACCCGGAAGGGCCGCGCAGCAACACCCGCTCCTTCGGCATGATTGTGGCGGACGCGTTCGCGAGGAGCGTGCGACCGCCGGGCAATGCGACCTCAACGCCGCTCAGGGCGAGTGAATCGGCGGCGGAGGGCTCCAGGACGGTGCCCGGGCTCGTCCGCGTTTCCGACTGCGCAAGCTGGATGGCGTTGTGGAAACCGGTGAGCCGGTCCACCGTCGCTTTCCAGCTGGCGAATTCCGGATAGACGTTGATGAACCAGGACAGGGCGTTCTGAACGTAGCCGAACGCTTGCGCGGTTTGCGTGAGATCGCCCAGTTCGAGCTTGCCCGCAAAGTACCGCGGCGCCGTGACCAGGTAGGGAAAGATGATCGCGGCCTGGCCGTACCCGGTCGTGAAGGTATTGATGAGTTTCTGACGCTTCATGATGGCCCACCAGTTCTGCGTCAGTGCGGCGAAGCGCTGGGTGAAACCGCGACGCTCGTCCTCCTCGCCGCGATACAGGGCCACGCTTTCCGTGTTCTCGCGGAAACGGGCGAGCCCGAAGCGGAAGTCCGCCTCGAAGCGCTGCTGATCGAAACTGAGGGGTATCAACTTGCGGCCGATGCGATGCGCGATCCAGGAGCCGACGATCGCGTAGGCCACGGCGACCCAGACCATGTAGCCGTAGATCTCCCATGTGGTTCCGTTCCACTCGAACTCGAGGGTACCCGAGAGTCCCCAGAGGATGCCGACGAACGACACCAGTGTGACGACCGAATCGATCAGGCCGAGCAGCAGCGAGAGCGTCTTCTCGACGAAGAGGTTGAGATCCTCGGCGATGCGCTGATCGGGATTGTCGGTGGCCTTCCCGGTGAGCTGCATGCGATAGTAGGTCCGGTCGGCCAGCCACTCGTTGAGGTAGTAGCCGGTCAACCAGCGGCGCCAGCGGATCTGCAGCGCTTGCCGCAGATAGACCTGGTAGACCGCCATGGCGATGTAGATGACCGCCAGCACCGTGAACTCCAGGATGAGAGGGACGAAGCGCGCGCCCTCGCGCTTCTGCAGCATGGTGTAGAACGCGTTGTTCCAGTAACTGATGCGCACGTTCATGTACACCATGCCGAGCGTGAGGGCGATGATCGCGACGAGCAGAAGGCGCGCCGAGTTCTTCTCCTCCGAGAACCAGTAGGGCCTGGCAAGCGTCCAGAGGTCGCGCAGAAAGCGTGAGATGCGTTCAGCCATGGGTGTGCCTTCGTCGTGCCGGCGCTTCACGCCGGGATCGCAGGATCACGCGCCGCGGATGCGGGCGAGCAGGGAGGTGGTGGAGCGCTCGTGCTGGAATGCGATCGAGTGGACGCTGCCGCCCCAGGATCGAACTTCTGCGGCGCCGACGATCTTCTCGACCGGCCAGTCGCCACCCTTGACCAGAACGTCAGGCCGGCAGGCCAGGATCAGTTCGAGCGGCGTGTCGGCTTCGAACCAAGTGACCAGTGCGACCGACTCGAGTGCCGCGACCACCATGGCGCGATCCTCGAGCGCATTGAGCGGGCGGTCGTCGCCCTTGCCGAGCCGTTTGACCGATGCGTCGGAATTGAGGCCGACGACCATGCTCGCGCCGAGCGCGCGGGCTTCGGCGAGGTAGGTGACGTGGCCGCGATGCAGGAGGTCGAAGACACCGTTGGTGAAGACCAGCGGTCGCGGCAACTGCGCCGCTCGCGCGGCGAGTGCGGCCGGCGTGCAGAACTTCGACTCGAACGCCGGCGCCTTCGCCACGGGACTCAGGCGGCCTGCCGATCGCCGGCGGGCGTGCGGGTCAGCTCTTTGCGGTAGCGGTTGAGGTCCTGCACTGACTCGAAGGTACGGTCGAACAGGATCGAGAGGTTCTTCAGGATCATGGTCACCACCTTGCCCTCCCACTCCCGGTCGAAACGGATCTGCTCGTCGAGCCAGTGCTCGAGCCAATCGGGGTCGGGCAGCTTTGACTGGACGGTGTCGTGCGGGAACAGGTCCTTGCTCACGTGGAGGTTGGTCGGATGCAACGGCTTGCCGCTGCGCGACGAACTCGCCATCAGCATGCCGATCTTCGCGAAGGCCGCGCGGGCTTCGTCGCCCAGCTGCGCGATGGCGCGCTTCATGTACTGGAGGTACGCGCCGGCGTGGCGCGCCTCGTCGCGCGAGATGATTTCATAGATCCGGCGGATGACCGGCTCGGTGTGCCAAAGCGAAGCGCAACGATACCAGTGGTTCAAGCGGATCTCGCCGCAGAAGTGCAGCATGAGGGTCTCGAGGGGCGGAGCGGGGTCGAACTGGAAGCGTACCGCGTGCAGCTCCGCTTCGCTCGGGGCCAGATCGGGACGAAAGCGCTTGAGGTACTCGATCAGGACCAGCGAGTGCTTCTGTTCCTCGAAGAACCACACGGACATGAACGCCGAGAAATCGCTGTCGTGGATGTTGTCGCGCAGGAACATCTCCGTGGCCGGCAGGGCCGACCATTCGGTGATGGCGTTCATCTTGATGGTCTGCGCCTGCTCGTCGGACAGCATGGTGCCGTCGAAATCGGCCCACGGCACGTCGCGCGCCATGTTCCAGCGGACCGCTTCGAGCGACTTGTACAATTCGGGATAAAGCATCGCAGGCATTTTTCCTGTGGCGTTGGCACGCGTGAGGCGCGCGATTCTAGCAGGGGTGTCGCGGTCAGACCGTCTCCAGGTTCGCGCCGATCCGTTCGGCGGTGCGGCGGATGACGGTACGCTCGCTCTGATCGAGGCGAGCGACGTTCTGTGCCATGAGCGTCGTGCGAGGGTTGCGGGCGAATTTGCTCGTGTGTTGGTCGAGAAAGCTCCAGTAAAGCACCGTCATGGGGCAGGCGTCGGGGCCGGTGCGCACCTCGGGCCGGTAGCGGCAGCCGCGGCAGTAGTTGCTCATCCGCTTGATATACGCGCCCGAGGCCGCATAAGGTTTGCTCGTGAAGCGCCCGCCGTCGGCGAACAATGCCATGCCCGCGGTATTGGGCAGTTCGGCCCATTCCACCGCATCGACGTAGACCGCCAGATACCAGTCGCAGACCTGGCGTGGTTCGATGCCGGCCAGCAGCGCGAAGTTGCCGGTGACCATGAGCCTCTGGATATGGTGCGCGTAGCCGTGCTCGAGAGTCTGGCCGATGGCAGCTCCCATGCAGTTCATGTGTGTTTCCCCGGTCCAGTACCACCGGGGCAGCGCGCGCTCGTGGGCGAAATGGTTCTGCTCGGCCAGCTCTGGCATCCAGTGCCAGTAGACGCCGCGAACGAACTCGCGCCAACCCAGGATCTGGCGGATGAAGCCTTCGACGCTGGCAAGCGGCAGCCGCAGTTCGCGCCATGCCTGCAGCGCTGCGTCGATGACTTCGCGCGGGTCGAGGAGCTTCAGGTTGAGGCTGGAGGACAGCAGCGAATGCCACAGGAAGGGCTCGCTCTGCCACATCGCGTCCTGATGCCGACCGAAGGCTGCCAGCCGCTCGGCAACGAAGCGTGCGAGCGCTTGGAGGGCCTGGGTGCGCGTGACGGGCCAGGCGAACGAATCGAGCCGACCGGGATGGTCCGGAAAGCGATGCTCGACGAGTGCGATCACGGTGCGCGTGAGCAGATCCGGTGCGTACCGGGGCGGTTCGGGTACCGCCGCCGGGCCGCGCGCGCCGAATCCGGCGCGGTTGTCCGTGTCGAAATTCCAGCGGTCGCCAGCGGGTCCCTGCTCCTGCATCAGAATGCCGGTGCGCTGGCGCATGTGGCGATAGAAGAACTCCATGCGCAACGTCCGCCGGTCACCCGCCCAGCGCCGGAACTCGTCGGTCCCGATCAGGAAATGCGGATCGGGCAACACGGCTAGCGTCACGCCATGTGATCGACAGACGTCCTGGATCGCCGCGAGCATGCGCCACTCGCCAGGCTCGCATACGGTCAGCGAGCCGGCGCCCAGATCGTCGAGGCATGCGCCAAGGCGTGCCCCGAAATCGTCCGGCCCGGGCGCATCGAGTTCGAGGTACCGCACTCGGTATCCAGCTGCCCGAAGCTCCTCGGCGAAGTGCCGCATCGCCGACAGAAACAGGGCAATGCGGGCCTTGTGGCTCCACACGTGGGTCGCCTCGCCGACAGCTTCGATCATCACGACCGTGTCGCGACCGCGATCGACCCGCGCCAGCGCGGGATTGTCGAGCGTCAGCTGGTCCCCAAGGACGAGAGCGGCCCTGTCCGTGTACGCGAGCGCACCCGCAGGTGCGGATCGACGGTCGGGCGGTGGCTTGCCCATGGCTGCGGCCGATGGCAGCGTGTCAGTGCGTGCTGCGCCAGTCGGTCAGCAGGCCCGCGATCTGGTCGAGTGTCCGCACCTGAACGACGCCGTCGATGGACTTGCGCAGGCGCCGCATGCAGGCGCCGCCGGCCCAGATGGCAGTCGTGCCGGGCAGGCTGGCACGCAGGGTCTTGAGCCCGGAGGCGGCTTGCCGCTCGGGGAACGCGGCGCTGAACGAGAGTGCCACGATGTCCGCGCGGTGCGCCTCGGCGGCGCGCACGATCTCCTGGGCGGGCGTTTCCGTGCCCAGCGGGATGCAGGTGGCACTGTCGCAGACGAGCAGCGCTTCCACCATGAGCAGGCCGAGGCTGTGTTGTTCGGTCGGGAACGACGTGAGCAGTACGCGTGGCGCCTGGCTCGCGGCCTGGGCGGTCGCGATCGCGTTGCGCAAGACGCTCTGGACCTGTTCGGTGTACAGGTGCTCCTCGAACACCGCGAACTCGCCGCGCCCCCACGCATCGCCGACTGCGGACGTCAGCGGCACGACCGTATCCAGTACGAAGCGCTGCAGGCCCTGTGTCATCAGCCGAAGGTTGAACAACTGCCGCAACTGCGGCAATTGATGATTGCCGATCAGCTCGAGCGCTTCGTCGATGTCGGCCGCCGATTCCGAGCGGCTGGCGGGCGTGTTGCCGAGCGCTTCGAGTGCCGACAGGTCGAGATCGATGATCTTGCCGGGTCGATGGCCGCGGTCCATCAGGCGCCGGATCGCCCGCAGTTTGGCGATCTGGTCGGGCGGATAGATCCGTTCCCCGTGCTGGTCTCGTAGAGGCTGAGGGAAGCGGTAGCGCCGCTCCCACATGCGCAGCACGTCCTTGGACAAACCGGTGTCGCGTTCCACTGCGCCGATGCCTGGCATGAGCCCCGGATCGGCACTGGCGGGCACTGCAGGGTCCCTTCCAGGGAGGGGGTCCATCGAGACCGGAATGGCTTTCTCCATCGACCTCAACGACATAACGCGAGCCGCATCGTTTTGTCCAAGACAACTGTTTGACAAGAGTACAACGGCTGCGTAGTGTAGGCGTCACATCGGTATTTGACTAGGACAAATTCTGAACGCCCGCCATGCACCGCACATCGCAATCCGTGGGGCGCGGGCGGCAGCCCGAACCGCAGCCCCAGCCCTCCGGGTGGGACCGGACCACCGGGCACACCGTCTTCAGGTCGCAGGCATGTCTCCCCTCACCCGCGTGCCACCCCCGCGCGGATCGCCTGCGACCTGAACCCCTTTCCGCGGCGTGGGTCGGGACGGCGAGCGCTGGCGGCCGCAGTGGGCAGCGTCAGGCTGTCGAGGTGGTCCTCCGGTGACACGCATTGCGGTGGTGGGGTCGGGTATCGCCGGGCTGTCAGCTGCCTGGCTGCTGTCCAAGCGCTATGCCGTCACGCTGTTCGAGGCAGCCGATACGCTCGGCGGGCATACCAACACGATCGATGTGACGGTGGACGGTACGCGTTTCCCGGTGGACACGGGGTTTCTGGTCTTCAATGATCGCACCTACCCGAACCTGTGTGCCCTGTTCGATCATCTGGGCATCGCGTCGGTGCCGAGCGAAATGTCGTTCAGCGTCCGGGTGGACGAGGATCGCCTCGAATGGGCCGGCAGCAGTGTCGCCTCTGTGTTCGCCCAGAAGCGCAACCTGGTGAAGCCGGAGTTCTGGCGCATGCTGCAGGACATCCTGCGCTTCAACCGCGAGTCGACGGCGGCCGTGGAACAGGGCGTGGACGCCGGCGAGACGCTCGGCGAATTCCTCGACCGCGGCGCCTACGGCCGCGCATTCCGCGAGTGGTACCTGCTGCCCATGAGCGCTGCCATCTGGTCGTGCCCGACCGGGAGCATGCTGGGCTTTCCGGCCGCGACCTTTCTGCGCTTCTGCCACAACCACGGCCTGCTGCAGGTCAACGGCCGGCCGCAGTGGCGCACCGTCGCGGGCGGTGGTCGCGAGTACGTGCGCCGGCTCGCCGCCGAGGTCGAGGAGGTCCGCCTCGAGACGCCGGTGCTGGGTGTGCGGCGCGGCGGCGACTACGTCGAAGTGCGAACTGCGGACCGGTCCGAGCGATTCGACACCATTGTCCTTGGCTCCCACAGCGATCAGTCGCTGGCGCTGCTCGAGGATGCGGACGCGGCTGAGCGCAGCGCGCTCGGATCGGTGCGCTACCAGCCGAACCGGGCCTGGCTCCACACCGACGAGACGCTGCTGCCGCGCGCGCGCGACGCGTGGTCGGCATGGAACTATCTCACCGGTCCGGCGCGCCTGGACGGGCGGCCGGTGTCGGTGAGCTATCTCATCAACAAGCTGCAACCGTTGCCCTGCAGGGTGCCGATGATCGTCACGCTGAACCCGGTGCATGAGCCGCGGGCCGACCGCGTGATCCGTCGCATCGACTACTCGCATCCGGTGTTCGACGTGGCGGCCATCGAAGCGCAGCGGCGCCTGCCGGCGCTGCAGGGGCGCCGCCGCACCTGGTTTTGCGGAGCGTGGACCGGTTACGGGTTTCACGAGGACGGCTTGCGATCCGGCCTGGCTGTGGCCAGCGCGCTGGGCGTCCAGGCGCCATGGCAGTGGGAATCGAAGGTCGCGTGAGCGCACAAATCTACTTCGGCCGCGTCATGCATGCGCGACTGCGCCCGAGGCGCAACGTGTTCTCCTACCGGGTGTTCTTCCTGCGTTTCCCCCTGAACGGCATCGAAGCCCTCGCGCGGCCGCTGTTCTCGGTCGACCGCTTCAACCTGTTTTCCTTTCACCGGCGCGACCATGGGCCACGCGACGGCAGTGATCTCGAGACGTGGATCCGTCAACTGCTCGCGGCCGAGGGTATCGACAGTGCAGGCGGCGAAATCCTGTTGCAGGCCTTTCCGCGGGTCCTCGGCTACGTGTTCAACCCGGTGAGCTTCTGGCTCTGCCACGACCGCGCGGGACGGTTGCGGGCGGTGCTGTGCGAGGTCAACAACACATTTGGCGAGCACCACAACTACCTGCTCGCGCATCCCGACGAACGGCCGATCGAACCGGGTGACGTGCTGGCGGCGCGCAAGGTGTTCCACGTCTCGCCGTTCTGCGAGGTCGCGGGCGGCTATCGCTTCCAGTTCGCCCTCGACCCGGCAGCCACCAGGGTACGTATCGACTACGACGACGCAGCCGGTAAACTGCTCGTTACTTCGGTCTCGGGACAGGCGCGACCCCTCACTTCGGCGCGCCTCGCAAGGGCGTTCGCGCTCTATCCCTGGATGACGGCGGCGGTGATCGCTCGCATCCACTGGCAGGCATTGCGGCTGTGGTTGAAGGGGGTGCGGTTCGTCTCCAAGCCTACGCCGCCCGTTCAGGAGACCACGCGATGAAACTGAACGACATGCCCGTCCCCTCGATTGCCGCCACGACACCACCACCGCGCGCCGCGCGGCTGATCCTGTCGGTCCTCGCGCGGATCAAGCTGGGCCAGCTCGACCTCATCACGCCCGACGGGCGGCTGCACGCTTTCGTCGGGTCGAGCCCCGGCCCGCAGTCGATGCTGCGCATTCACGACTGGCGTGTGTTCGACAACGTGCTGCGGGCGGGCGACATCGGCTTCGCCGAGAGCTACATCGCGGGGCGCTGGGACACGCCGGACCTCGCGCGCCTGCTCGCCGTCGTCGCGATCAATCACTCGGCGCTCGAGAAGGCGGTGTACGGCCGCTGGTGGGGTGCGCTCTACTACCGCATGCGGCACCTGCTGCACGGCAATTCCCGCGGGCAGGCGAAGCGCAACGTCCAGGCCCACTACGACCTGGGCAACGCCTTCTATGCGCTCTGGCTCGATGCAACGATGAGCTATTCGGCCGCGCAGTTCGAAGGGCGCCTGGACCGCACGTTCGAAGAGGCGCAGGCGACCAAGTATGAACGCATCCTCGAGAACCTCGGCGTGCAGGCCGGCGACTCGGTGCTCGAGATCGGCTGCGGTTGGGGTGGCTTCGCGGAGCATGCGGTGCGCTCACGCGGTTGCCGGGTGCACGGCATCACGCTGTCGAAGGAACAGCTCGCCTACGCTCGCGAGCGACTCGAGCGTGCTGGTCTCGCGGATCGCGCCACCTTCGAGCTGCGCGACTACCGCGCCGTGCGCGGCGAGTATGACCACGTCGTGTCCATCGAGATGTTCGAGGCGGTCGGCGAGAAGTACTGGCCGGTCTTCTTTCGCGTCGTGCGCGACCGGTTGAAGCCGGGGTGCCGCGCGCTGGTGCAGACCATCAGCATCGCCGACGAGTTGTTTCCGAGGTATCGCACCGGCACCGATTTCATCCAGCAGTACATCTTCCCGGGCGGCATGCTGCCCTCGGAAGAGGTGTTCCGCGACCGCGCCTCGCAACAGGGCCTGCTGGTGGGCGACACCTTCGCCTTCCGGCTCGACTACGCCGAGACGGTCCGGCGGTGGCGCCAGCGCTTCAACGCCCGCCTCGCGGAGTTGCACGCCCTCGGCTTCGACGAGAAGTTCGTGCGCACCTGGAATTTCTACCTGGCGTACTGCGAGGCCGGCTTCCGCGCCGGCACCATCGATGTGCTGCAAGTGGAGCTGAAGCGTGTCTAGGCTGCTGGTCGTCCTGGTGTTCCTGTGGGCTGCCCCGGCAGCGGTGCATGCCAATGCGATGCCGCTGCCCGTGGCCGTGCAGGCCGAGCGAGGCGACCTGCGGGTGCTGGGGCACGGCAAGATGCGCTGGTTCGGGCTGCACCTGTACGACGCCGCGCTGTGGGTTGCCGGCAGCGAGTGGCAGTGGGACCGCACCTTCGTCCTCGACATCCGGTATGCGCGCGCGTTTTCCGGTGAAAAGCTCGCTGCCGCGAGCGTCGACGAGATGCGGCGACTGGGCTATCGCGACCCGCGCAAGCTCGACGCCTGGCGCGAACGGATGCTGGCTGCCTTTCCCGACGTGAAGAGCGGCGACCGGATCACAGGCGTCTATCGACCTGGCATCGGTGCCGAATTCCTCCACGAAGGCCGGGCCACCGCCGTGATCGACGATCCCGAGTTCGCGCGTGCCTTCTTCTCCATCTGGCTCGACCCCGCCACCCGGGAACCGAAGTTGCGCGCAGCGCTGCTGGGACGACCTTGAACGCGAGCCCGCTGCCGCGGGCGCGCCTCGTGGCCTATGCAGCGCTCGCCGCACCGCTCGCCATGGCGGCGCTGCCGGTCTACGTCCACGTGCCCAAACTGTACGGCGACGATCTCGGACTCTCGCTCGGCGTCGTCGGTGCGATCCTGCTCGCCGCACGGTTGCTCGACGCGTTGCAGGATCCGCTGCTCGGCTGGTGGAGCGATCGCGTGGCGGCCGTGTCGGGCGATCGCCGCCCGTTCATCGTGGCGGCCGTGCCGCTGTTGGCACTCGGACTCATCGGCCTGTTCCATCCGCCGGGGCTCACCGGCATGCCGCTGGCAGCCTGGCTCGCAGGGTGCCTGGGCATCGTCTACGTCGGATTCAGCATGGGCGCCATCAGCTACTTCGCCATGGGTGCGGAGCTTTCGGCGGATTACCACGAACGCACGCGCGTGACGGCGGCACGCGGCGCATTCGGAGTGGCCGGCGTGCTGGTCGCCGCAGCGTTGCCCGATTGGCTCGCTGCCGCGAACGGCAGCCCCGGCACTCTGGGGGAAGGCTTGCGCCGCTTCAGTCTCCTCTATGTGCCGATCCTGCTTCTCGCCGCGGCGGCCACGCTGTTCGGTTCGCCGCGGGTCGGCGCGGCGCGACCCGCGGCCGCACCTGCACCCGCAGACCGAACGCTTCTACGTTCGTTGTTGGCGCCGCTGACGAACAGCGGGTTTCGCGGATTGCTGCTCGTGTTCGTCGTGAGCGGCGTCGCTTCCGCCATTCCCGCCACGCTGATCCTGTTCTATGTGCAGGACGTGCTCGAGCGGCCGGAACTGAGTGGCGCGTTCCTCGCGCTCTATTTCCTGTTTGGCGCGGCCGGCATGCCGTTCTGGGTCGCTGCGTCGCGGCGTGTGGGCAAGAAGCGCGCGTGGCTGCTCGGCATGCTGATGAGCGTGGCCGCGTTCGTGTGGGCCTACCTGCTGGGGCCGGGCGATGCGTTCGGGTTCGGGATGGTGTGCGCGTTGTCGGGCATCGCGTATGGCGCCGAGTTGGCGCTGCCGCCGTCGATCCTGGCCGACGTGGTCGACCGCGATCGCGCCGCCGGCACACAGCGCCCCGACGGCGCGTATTTCGGTCTGTGGCAACTCACCGAAAAGCTCAATCTCGCGCTCGCCGCGGGGCTGGCGCTGCCCGCGCTCGGGGCACTCGGGTACCAGCCCGGCACGGTGCAAGTGGCGATGGGCCCGTTGTCCACCATGTATGCCGCGGTGCCTTGCGTCCTCAAACTGCTGGCGGTGGCGGTCCTGTGGATCGCACCGATCGAACGCCCCGCCGGTACCACCACCGTCCCCGAAGGAGCCTCCCTGCCATGATTCGTCGCCTGATCGTCTGCGTTGCCGCGTTGCTGGCGGGTTGCTCGTCCGTCAAAGTGGAAGACTTCCGTGCGGAGCAGCCCGCGCTCGATCTGCGCCAATACTTCGACGGTGCGGTCGATGCCTGGGGCATCGTGCGCAACCGCGACGGGCGCATCTCCCAGCGCTTCAAGGTGGCGATCAACGGCACGTGGAACGGCGACACCGGTACGCTCGACGAGCTGTTCACCTACTCCGACGGCAGAACTCAGCGGCGCGTGTGGACGTTGCGCAAGAACGGTGAGCGCTACGTCGGCACCGCGGCCGACGTGGTCGGCGAAGCGCAGGGAGAGACTGCGGGGAACGCGTTCCGCTTCACCTATGTGCTCGATTTTCCTTATGGCGAGTCCACTGTGCATCTGAATGTCGACGACTGGATGTATCGTGTGGACGAAGCGGTGGTGCTCAACCGGTCCAGCATCACCAAGTTCGGCGTCGAGGTGGCACAGGTGATGATCAGCTTCCGCAAACGGAGTTGAGTGCATGCCGCTCAATCCTCCCGTTGCCCATTGGACCGACCAGCGCGTCTGGGTGGTGGGTGCTTCGACCGGCATCGGTGCAGCGCTCGCCAGAGCCCTGCTGGAGCGGGGTGCCCGCGTGGCCGTGTCGGCACGCCGTCCGGAGCCGCTCGATGCGATCGCGGCTGCCGCGCCGCCGGGGCGCGGGCTCGCGTTGGCGCTCGACGTCACCGATGCGCAATCGGTGGCGGATGCCCACCGCGCCCTGATCACGGCCTGGGGGCGGTTGGACGTGGTGCTGGTGGTGGCCGGCAACTACAAGCCCATGCGCGCCTGGGAATTCGACCTGCACGCAGCCAAGGCGCTGGTGGACGTGAACGTGAACGGGGTGCTGAACGTGCTCGCTGCAGTGCTGCCCCATTTCATCGCGACCAACGAAGGGCACTTGGGCATCGTCGCGAGCGTGGCAGGCTACAGTGGCCTGCCGCAGGCGTTGATCTACGGACCCACGAAGGCCGCGCTGTTGAACCTCGCCGAAGTGCTCTACCTCGACCTGGCGCCCCGAGGCATCGGTGTGCACGTGGTGTGCCCCGGCTTCGTGAGGACCCCGCTCACCGATGGCAACGAGTTCCACATGCCCGCCCTGATATCTCCCGAGGAAGCGGCCGATCTGACGCTGCGCGGGTTCGAACGCGGCGAGTTCGAGACCCACTACCCGAAGCGGTTCACGCGTTGGCTCAAGATCCTGCGGCTGTTGCCTTACCGGCTGTACTTCCCCCTCATCCGCAGGATCACCAGGCTGTGACGACACTTTCCGTCGACCACATCGTCGGCTACTTCGAAGCCATGAGCCCGGACGCGCTGGAGCGTCTGGCGGGCGTCTATGCCGACGATGCCTTCTTCAAGGACCCGTTCAACGAGGTCACCGGCCTGCCGGCCATTCGCCGGATCTACGAGCACATGTACGAGGCGCTGCTCGAGCCCCGGTTCCGGATCGTGAACCGCATCGTGGACGGGCCGCAGGCCATGTTCGAATGGGACTTCCACTTCCGCATCCGCAGCTGGAAGCCGCATGAGACGTGGACCGTCCACGGCACGACTCACCTGCGGTTCGGCGCCGACGGCCGCATCGTCTATCACCGGGACTACTGGGATACCGCCGAGGAGCTGTACGCAAAGCTGCCCGTGATCGGTGGGCTCATGCGTTTCCTGCGACGGAAGATGGGCTGAGGTGTGGTCCACTCCGCCGGGCCTGCGGCCCTTCCTCCCACGGAGCCAGGCCCCTTGGGGCGGCTCGGCGGTCGTTGAGACTTGACTGGCGTCATCGACCGCGCGCTGGTCTGGTTTCGTCGCGACCTGCGCGCCGAGGATCACGCCGCGCTGTATCACGCTCTGAAGGACGCTCGCGCGGTCTGGTGCGTGTTCGTGTTCGACACCGAGATCCTGGAGGCACTGCCGAGCCGGGCCGATCGCCGCGTCGAATTCATCCGGCATGCGGTGGTGGAGTTGCAGGCGGCGCTCGAGGCGTTGGGCGGCGGGCTCACGGTGCTGCATGGTCGCGCCCGCGAACTCGTGCCGAAGCTTGCCGGCGAGCTCGGCGTCGACGCGGTGTATGCCAATCACGATTACGAACCCCTGGCGATCGCGCGCGATGCGGGCGTCGAGCACCGTCTTGCGGAGACCGGCCGCAATTTCGTGACGTTCAAGGACCAGTGCATCTTCGAGCAGGACGAAGTGCTCACGCAGGCCGGGCGGCCGTTCACCGTCTTCACGCCCTACAAGAACGCGTGGCTCGCCAAGGTCGACGCGTTCTTCGTGAAGTCGTACCCCATCGCGACGCGGACCTCGCAGTTCGCCCCCAACGCCGGTCGCCCGGTGCCCACGTTGGACGAGTTGGGCTTCGAGTCCACCAACCTCGACAGGCTCAAGCTACCGTTGGGTGCCGGCGGAGCCCGCAGACTCTTCGACGAATTCGTGGAGCGGATCGATGCCTATGCCGACCGTCGCGACTACCCGGCGATGCGCGGACCGTCGTACCTGTCGGTGCATCTGCGCTTCGGCACCATCTCGGTCCGGGAGCTGGCGCGTACCGCGCTCGCCATCGATTCGGCCGGCGCCCGCACCTGGCTGTCGGAGCTGATCTGGCGCGACTTCTACTTCCAGATCCTGTGGCACCACCCGCATGTGGTGGAGCGCAGCTTCAAGCCGGAATTCGAGGGCATCGCCTTTCCGAACCCGGACGACCACTTCGAAGCGTGGTGCGGGGCCCGTACCGGCTATCCACTGGTGGATGCGGCGATGCGCCAGATCGCTTCCTCCGGTTACATGCACAACCGCCTGCGCATGGTGGTGGCGTCGTTTCTCGTGAAGGATCTCCACGTCGACTGGCGTTGGGGCGAGCGGTACTTCGCCGATCATCTGAACGATTTCGATCTGGCGGCGAACAACGGTGGTTGGCAATGGGCGGCGTCCACCGGCTGTGACGCGCAGCCCTACTTCCGCATCTTCAATCCGGTGACGCAGTCGGAGAAGTTCGACGCGCAAGGCCGATTCATCCGTCTGTATCTGCCGGAGCTCGCTCACGTGCCGGATCGGTACATCCATGCGCCGTGGACCATGCCGCCGCTCGAGCAGGCGGCAACCGGTGTGACCATCGGACGCGACTACCCGGCGCCCATCGTCGATCACGCCGCCGCTCGGGCCGTCACGCTCGACCTCTACGCGGCGGCGGCATCCGGTCACCGCGCACGCGGGGCCGCAGGCATTGGATAATGACGGATGGGGAGGCGGACAGCGGGCCGCCTCCTGTCATCCCACGAGGTCCCATTCATGGAAATCACGCCGCCGTACGCCTATACGGACATCGTCGTCCTCAACAAGGCGCACAAGCTCGTCCTGCCCGAAGCGCGCATCGTTCCGACCGTCTTCCACAGCCTCAATCCGATCCCGGTCAGCTTCGCGGAGTTCGTGCCGGCAAGCCGCGACTATCCGGTCGTGTTCGTATCGGGGGACGAGGGCAAGAGCTTCGTCGCCATGGCGGTGGTCGCGTTGGAGCGGGGGCAGAACCTGTTCGTGCTGTGGGACAAGACGTGGGATCGGCGCAGCTACGTGCCGGCCTACGTGCGCCGCTATCCCTACTGCATGACGCGCGTGACTCTCGGCGG
>LNDQ01000094.1 GCA_001464695.1 Betaproteobacteria bacterium Ga0077523
TCGATGACGTCGCCCGGCCCGATGATCGTCTGGTCGCCCTTCATGAACGATGCCGGCTCGTCCGGGTAGACCGCATTCAGGTCGGCCGCGTGGTCGCGGTAGTTGAGCCCGATGCCCCAGATCTTGCGCGGGTGCCGCCAGAGCGGCCCGTAACGCATCGTCTTCGGATCACGATACCGCGCTGTCGCGAACGCGTCCGATTCGATCGCGTGGCTCAGGCCCTGTTGCACCAGGGTGTACAGGTCGGTGGGCCACGCCTTGCCCAGCCGCGCATTGATGTCCGCCACCAAGGTGAGACCGTGGGCGGTGACCACCGCGCACTGCTCGAGCCCATCGTGGATGACCGTGGCGAGGCGCATGGGTGCTTTCGGAAATTTGGTAGGCCGTGTAGGGATCGAACCTACGACCAATGGATTAAGAGTCCACTGCTCTACCAGCTGAGCTAACGGCCCGTTGGGGAACTGCTCGGATACCGCGGACGGCACCGTTTTCGCGCGTGGCAGATGGTAGGTGGTGCGAGATTCGAACTCGCGACCAACGGATTAAAAGTCCGCTGCTCTACCGGCTGAGCTAACCACCCGCCGAAAGCCGCGCATTCTAGCGGCCGGGCTCTTCGAGTGTCAACGCTGCTGCCTGGGAAAAGCGCGGTCAACAGTCTGTTTTTGCGGGCTTCTCCATCCGCTCAACGATATACGGTCGGATCCGCGATGCCGGCTCCCTCGAACCCCGCACGGCGGATGCGGCAGGAGTCGCATGCGCAGCAGGCGCGACCTGCCGCATCGGCCTGATAGCACGACACCGTGAGCGCGAAGTCGACACCGAGCTGCACCCCGCGGCGGATGATCTCGGCCTTGGTCATGCGGATGATGGGCGCATGCACCGTCATGCGGTGGCCTTCCACGCCGGCCTTGGTAGCGACGTTGGCGAGCGCTTCGAACGCCGCGACGAACTCGGGCCGGCAATCCGGATAGCCCGAGTAGTCCACGGCGTTCGCGCCGTAGAAGATGTCGTGCGACTCGACCACTTCGGCGAACCCCAGCGCGAGCGACAGCAGGATGGTGTTGCGCGCCGGCACGTACGTGGACGGGATGACCCCTTCGCGCACGCCATCGACCGGCACGTCGATGGATGCGTCGGTCAACGCCGAGCCGCCGATCGTGCGCAGGTCCACGCTGACCACCTTGTGGGTCAGTGCCCCCAGGTGGCAGGCCACACGCGCAGCAGCATCCAGTTCCGCACTGTGCTTCTGGCCGTAGCTCACCGACAGCGCGTGACAGGCAAAGCCGTCCGCCCGGGCCATGGCGAGGACCGTGGCCGAGTCGAGCCCACCGGACAACAGAACGACCGCCGGGCGCATCAGTGTCCGGCCGTCTCGCCCCACAGGAGCTTGTGGAGCTGGATCTGCAGGCGTACCGGCAGGCGGTCCTCGAGGATCCATTCCGCCAGGGTGCGCGGCTGCACCTGGCCGTGGGCGGGAGAGAGCAGTACCGGACAGCGTCGGGGCAACGCCTGCTCCACGATCACTGCGCGCGCCCACTCGTAGTCGGCGCGATCGCACAGCACGAACTTGATCTCGTCGTGCGGCAGCAAATGGTCGAGGTTCGACCACAGGTTGCGTTCGGACTCGCCCGAGCCGGGCGTCTTGAGATCGAGGATCTTCGAAACGCGCGGGTCCACCCCGGATACATCCAGCGCCCCACTGGTTTCCAGCGAGACATCGTGAGCGCCATCGCACAACGATCGCAGCAGGTCGAGGCAACCCTTCTGGGCCAGCGGTTCGCCGCCCGTCACCGTCACGCGTGGAACACCGAAGGCGCTCACTCGCGCGAGCACATCGTCGAGCGCGAACAGCTCGCCGCCGTGGAAGGCGTAGGCCGTGTCGCAATAGCCGCAGCGCAGCGGACAACCGGTCAGGCGCACGAACACCGTGGGCAGCCCGACGCGGCTCGCTTCACCCTGCAACGAGAGGAATATCTCCGTCAGACGCAGGCGCACGGCGGTCGGAACCGAGTTACGCTGGGCCGCAGCCACCGGCGTTTCCATGGACTACTTCAACTTCGCGAGACGCTGCTTGGCTTTCTCCGCAGCTTCGGACAACGGGTACTTTGCGATCAGGTCCTCGAGCGTGCGGCGGGCCGCGCCTGCGTCGCCTTGCGCACTGTGCGCGTTCGCGAGAATCAGCATGGCGTCGGGCGCCTTCAGATGATCCGGATGCGTGACCAGCAGCTTCTGCTGTGCCGCAATCGCACTCGGGTAGTCCGCCATGCGGAAGTAGGCCTCGCCGAGCCAGTACTGGGCATTGGGCGCGAGTTCGTGCCGTGGATACTGTTTCAGGAAATTCCGGAAGTCGGCGATCGCACCGGCCGAATCGCCTGCACGCTGCTTCGCCAGTGCCGACTCGTACGCGCGCCGCACGGTTTCCGATTCGGGTGTGGCCGCAGCGGCGGGGCTGTTGGCCGGCGCGGCTGCGGTCACCGGCGCGGGCGGCGCCGGTGGGCTTGGCGGCGCGGGGGCGGCCACGACGGGCGTGGTGGCCGCACCTGGCGGTGCCGGTGCCGCGGGCGGCGGTGTCACCGGTGCAGGAATGGCAGCGCTAGCGGCGGCGGCACCTTCCAGCTTCTTCAACCTGAGGTCGATCTCGCCGATCTGCGACATGCTGGCGCCAGCGGTGCCGGCGCTCTCGAGCTTCTTCAACCGCGCTTCGACATCGGCAGGAAGCGCACCGGTTGCCGCACCCGCCGTCCCTTCCAGCTTCTTCAGGCGCAGGTCGATCTCGCCGGTCAGCGTCGTCAGCTTCTTGCGCGCTTCCGCGTCGTCCTTCGCGAGCTGCTCGATGCGGCGCAGGCGCGCGTCGGTGTCGTTGTAAAGATCGCTCTGGCGCTTCTCGGATTTCTGCACGCGGTCGTTCAGCACCTCGACCTTGTTCGACATCTCCTCCAGCTCGCCGCGCAACTCACGCATCTGGCGACCGAGCGCATCGACCTGGTTCAGCAGATCGAGCAGCACCCGGTTCGAAGCGGGCGATTCACCCGGCGCGGCAGGTCGGGGCGCAGTGCTCTGCTGGGCGCTCGCCGCCACCGCCCACAATGCGAGCAGCGCGACGGCGAGGGCCTCACGTCGGATCATGGAACCGTACCGGGGCCTATTCGAAACCCGGGTAGACGATGTCGCTGCGCCGGTTCTCGGAGTACGAATCGTCGTCCTGGCCCGCGGCCTTCGGCTTCTCTTCGCCGTAGCTCACGGCCTCGATGCGGTTGGCGGGCACGCCCAGGACCATGAGCGCACGCTTCACGCCGTCGGCGCGGCGCTGGCCCAGGGCCAGGTTGTATTCGGTGGACCCGCGTTCGTCGCAGTTGCCTTCGACCCGCATGCGCACTTCCTTGTTGTCGAGCATGAACTTGGCATGGCCCTCGATGAGGCCGCGATAGTCCTCCTTCACGTCGTAGCGGTCATAGTCGTAGTACACGCTGCGCTTGAACAGCGGACTGCCCGGATCCTTGAGCTGGCTGCGCAGGTCTCCCAGTGGCTTCTCGCTCCCGCCGGGCGGCGCCAGGGGCTTTACCTCGGCGGTGTCCTGCATCTGGGCCTGGCGCTGCTTCTGCTCTTCGAGCTGACGATTGAGCTCTTCCTGCTCGCGGGCGATCTGCGCGCGCTTCGCCTCCTCGTCGGACTTGCGCTGGGTCTCGAGCAGGTCGCGTTGCTCGACCGCAGCCTTCTTCTGCTCCTGCACATCCTGGGTGGCGCAGCCGGCGGCGAATACCGCGAGAGCCAGCAGGAGGATTGCGTTCTTCATGGTTCTAGCTCCTTCGTGTCAGCGTGACTTGGACAGGGGACCCCAAGCGGGTTCCCGTACGCTGCCCGATGCCTCGGACAGCCGTTGCTTGATGCGACCGTCGCGGGATACAGCCGCGAGTATGCCGCGCTTATTGAACTCCGAGGCGTACAGGATCATGCGCCCGTTGGGCGAAAACGTGGGGGACGAGTCGATCCGTCCGTCGGTGAGCAGCTGCGCGCTGCGGCTGCCGATGTCCTGGATCGCCACGTTGTAACGCCCCGCGTTGCGCTGGATGAAACAGAAGCTCTTGCCGTCCGGGCTCCAGCGCGGCGTGACGTTGTAGGTGCCTTCGAACGTCATCCGCTCCGCGGCGCCGCCGGCGGCCGACATCCGATAGACCTGCGGGCTGCCGCCCCGGTCCGAGGTGAACAGCATCGTTCGTCCGTCCGGAGACCAGGCGGCTTCGGTGTCGATCGACAGGCTCGTAGTCAGGCGGTTGAGTCCGGAGCCATCGAGATTGATGGTGTAGATCTGCGCGACACCGTCGCGTGACAGCGTCACTGCCAGCTTCTGGCCGTCCGGCGACCACGCGGGCGCGCTGTTGGACCCGTCGAAATTCGCGACGACGCTCCGTTTGCCGTCGGCCAGCGTGTGTACGAACACGATCGACTTCTTCTTCTCGAACGACACGTAGGCGATGCGATTGCCGTCGGGCGACCAGGCAGGCGAGATGATCGGCTCGCTGTTGGCAAGAATGAAATCGGCATCGCCGCCGTCGGCATCGGCCACCTGGAGCTCGTAGCGCTCCTTGTTCTTCACGACATAACAGATGCGCGTCGCGAACACGCCGGGCTCCCCGGTGAGCTCCTCGTAGATGACGTCGGCGATCTTGTGCGCGGTGATACGCGCCTGGCTCGGGGGGATGGCATAGCTCAAGCCTGCCCGCTGCGCCTGCTTGACCGCGTCCATCAGGCGGAACCGCAGCGCGAGACGCCCGTCGGAGCGTTCCACGACGTTGCCGATGACCAGGTTCTCGACGCCGCGGTTGCGCATGTTGCGCCAGTCGACCTGTTCGGGCTCGCTCGGAAACTGCGGCATCCAGCCGGCACTCTGCTCGCGGAAGAGCCCGCTCCTCAGCAGGTCGGCGAGCACGATCTCGCTCACCTTGTCCTTCTGGCGCTCCTGGTTGCCGAATGGCAACACTGTCACCGGGATCTCCTTGCCGCTGCCGCCGATGATCTCGATCGTGAGGGCGGCACGAAGCGCGGCGGGGGCGGTGAGAACCGCGGCGCCCGCCCACTTCAGCAGGGAGCGTCGGGAGGATGCGCTCTTCGTTGTTGGCATGGCTGTCGATTATAGCGGGTGGATGTGACGGAACCGTCGATCCGCTGCAAGGCACGGACCTGGCCGCCGCGCACCGCGGCAGGCCCTGGGCCCTCCCGCCAGAGCGCGGGCGGTGCCGGAACCGCGGCCTTCAGTCACGCGGCCGGAACAGCAGCTTCAGATCGCGCATCTGCTGAAAAATTTCCATGTCGTCGGGAATCGGCAGCGGTTGCGCAACTTCGATGGCACGCTCCACCGCCTTGTCGTAGGCCGGTACGCCACTCGAACGGATCAGTCGCACCTCTGCGACAGTCCCGTTCTTGATCAGCCGGACCTCGAACTCCGCCTGCGGATTGCCGTCGATGCCCGGCGGGATCCTGACGTTGTCGCGGATCTTGTCGCGGATGCGGGCAGTGTATTCGTCGATCTGCTTCTGCGCCCGCGCGGCCGCCTGGACAGCGGCGCGCCGCTCGGCCTCCGCGGCTTCCTTCGCCTGCCGCTGCTCCTCCGCCGCCTTCAGCTGCCGCTCCAGGACTTCGCGGTTGCGCTTCTCCTGCTCCTTGCGCTGCGCTTCGTCTTCCTTCCGGCGCGCCTCGTCCTCGCGTTTGCGCTGCTCCTCGACCCGCTTCTGATCCTCGGCGCGCTGCTTCTGCTCCTCCAGGCGCTTGCGTTCCTCTTCCTTCTGCTTCGCCGCTTCGGCCGCCTTCTCTTCGCGCAGCTTCTTCTCCTTCTCGCGCTTTTCCTGCAGCGCGATGTCGGCGGCCTTCGGTTCCGGGGCCGGCTTCGGTTCGGGCTTGGGCGGCACGACCGGCTTCGGCTGCGGCGGCGGGACCGGGGCGGTGGTGGCGGTGGCTCCACCGGCTTGGGCGGCGAGACCGCAGCCGGCTTGGGTGGTGCCACCGGCGGCGCATCGCGCCACAATTCGACGGCCACCGGGGGCGGCGGCTTGCGATTCCAGGACACCCCCACGATGAGGAACACCAACAGCACCAGATGCACCCCGGCTGCGAGCAACCCGGAGACGACGTAGTCCGGGCGAGCTGCGGTCGCCATCAATTGCTCCGCGGGCGCGCCAGCAGGCCGATCTTCTCGACATTCGCCTGCTGCAGCAGATCCATCACTTCCATGACCTTGCCATAGGGCACGTTCGGCCCGGCGGCGATCAGCACCGGACGCCCGCCCTTCGTTTCCGCCTGCCGCGCCTTGATGAACTCCGGCAGATCCGCAATGTTGACCACCCGAGCCGACGCCGTGGTGCCGTCACGCACACGCACCTGCGTCGTCCCGGTCACCTCGATCTCCACCGGCTTCGCCGGCAGGGCCGACGAGCGGCTCACCTGCGGCAGCTCCACCTGCCCGGTGTTGATCATGGGTGCGGTCACCATGAAGATCACCAGCAGCACCAGCATGACGTCGATATAGGGTACGACGTTGATGGCGCTGATGGGGCGGGAGCGCGACCGGCGGGAAGACGATTCCATCTCTGAGGGTCAGTGCAATGCTCGCAACCGCGATGGGCCAGCGGCCGGCGCAGCCGGGGCGCACGGGCCCTCTCGCAACAAACCTTGAGGTGGGTGGCGCCAGGCCGCCCCAAGCCACTGACGCGCCCCCGAAGGGCTGAGCTCGGACACGCAGCAGGCCCTGCGGCCTGATGCGTGCCTGGCGAAGCGGTCAGGCATGCAGGCCTGACCGTGGACCAGCGACCGCAGGAAGCGTGGGGGAGCGTTCACCGTCAGGCCGGCGGCTGGCGCTGCAACAGGTTGGAGAATTCTTCCATGAAACTCTCGAAGCGGGACGCCAGACGGTCCACGTCGCGGATGTAGTGGTTGTAGGCAATCACCGCGGGAATTGCCGCAAAAAGGCCGATGGCGGTCGCGACCAGCGCCTCGGCGATGCCGGGCGCCACCGCCGCGAGCGTGGCCTGGCTCACGTTGGCGAGCCCGCGGAATGAATTCATGATTCCCCACACCGTCCCGAACAGGCCGATGTACGGACTCACCGAGCCCGCGCTCGCCAGGAAGTTGAGATGGGATTCGATGCCGTCCATCTCGCGCTGGTACGTGGCGCGCATGGCGCGCCGGGCGCCGTCCATGATCACCGGCGTGGTCTGGCCGGCCTGGCGGCGCAGGCGCCAGAACTCGCGGAAGCCCGCGAGGCAGATCTTCTCGAGGCTGCCGGCGTGAGCGCCCTGATTCGCCGCCGCCTGGAGCAGGCCGTTCAGGTCCTGGGCGGTCTGCGCATTGCGGAAACGCCGCTCGAAATCCTCGGTCTTGCGCTTGGCCGACCGGATCGAGAGCATCTTGTGGAAGATGAACAACCACGAGACGAACGAGATGCCGAGCAGCAGCGCCATGACGAGCTGCACCAGCAGGCTCGCATTGAGCGCCAGGTGGACGATGGAAAGGTCGGTGCTGCCGTTCATGCGGGGACGACCTCCGGAGCGAGCCAACGAGTACATTCGAGCCGCAGCGCTTCGGGAACGCGCGCGGGTCGGAAATCGGGCACGCCGATGCAGGCGAGCTGGATGGTGGCGGTCACGAGCTCTTCGCCGGAGCGCGTGACGCGCTGATCGAGCACCAGCTGGGCGCCCCCGATGCGCACCAGGGCCAGCGAAACGTCGAGTGCATCGCCGAGGCGCGCGGGCTTCAGGTAGTCGACGTTCGCAGAGCGCACCACGAACATCGCCGCGTGGGTTTCGACCATCTTCGGGATCTCGAACCCGATCGCGCGCAGCCAATCCATGCGCACGCGCTCCATGAAGTCGAGATAGGTGGCGTGGAACACCATGCCGCCGGCGTCGGTGTCCTGGTAGTACACCCGCACCGGAATCGTGAACCGGCGCGCCGCGGGTTGGGCGTGAGCGGGCCGGACGCTCAGCTGCCGCTCCACAGGTCGGACATGCCGGTCTGCGCGGGTGCCGCCAGGCCGAAATGACGATACGCAGACAGCGTGGCCACGCGGCCGCGCGGTGTGCGCTGCAGGAAACCTTGCTGGATCAGGAACGGTTCGAGCACATCCTCGATGGTGTCGCGCTCTTCGCCGATGGCAGAGGCGAGATTGTCCACACCCACCGGGCCACCGTTGAATTTCTCCAGGATCGCATGCAGAAGCTTGCGATCCATCACGTCGAGGCCCTGCCCATCGACGTCGAGCATCACCAGGGCGGCATCCGCCACCGGCCGCGTGATCGGCCCGCCCGCCTTCACCTGCGCGTAGTCGCGCACCCGGCGCAGCAACCGGTTGGCGATGCGCGGGGTGCCACGGGAGCGCGCCGCGATCTCGAGCGCGCCTTCGTCGGCGATCTCGACTTCGAGCAAGCGGGCCGAACGCCGCACGATGCGGGTGAGTTCTTCAGGCGTGTAGAACTCCAGCCGCGCAACGATACCAAAGCGGTCGCGCAGCGGATTGGTCAGCATGCCCGCGCGCGTGGTCGCACCGACCAGCGTGAAGGGTGGAAGGTCGAGCTTGACCGAACGCGCCGCCGGACCTTCGCCGATCATGATGTCGATCTGGTAGTCCTCGAGGGCCGGATAGAGCACTTCCTCGACCACCGGCGACAAGCGATGGATCTCGTCGATGAACAGCACGTCGTTCGGTTCGAGGTTGGTGAGCAGCGCCGCGAGGTCGCCGGCGCGCTCGAGCACCGGCCCGGAGGTCTGCCGCAGGTTGACACCCATCTCGCGCGCCACGATGTGCGCGAGCGTGGTCTTGCCCAAGCCCGGCGGCCCGAACAGCAGGACATGATCGAGCGCTTCCTTCCGTCGGCGCGCGGCCTCGATGAAGATCGACAACTGGCCGCGAATCTTTTCCTGCCCGACGTATTCGTCGAGCTTGACCGGGCGCAGCGCGCGCTCCAGTACCTCTTCCTGGACGCCGAGCGGCGCCGGAGCGATCAGCCGATCAGTCTCGATCATTCACATCGCGACACAGTCATCAGACTGTGTCGTGCCGAATGCTCCCCTCTCCCTGCGGGAGAGGGGATGGGGGTGAGGGATGCTCGGGTAGGCGTGGGATCCCGTCATCCGGGGTTGGCAGCGCGGAATTCCGCGACCATGGGTTCGGCGGTGTCGGCCACGGCCCGCGCGCGGGTCGGCAGGGTCGCTGCCACGGTGTCCATGCGGGCGTTCAGGATGCCGGTCATCTTGATCATCAGCGTCTTCTGGTATTTCGCACCGAGATCGGACAACGCGAATCGCTGGCCGTCGACGTTGTCGTTCGCGGCGACCGAGAATCGCATCGCCTTTTCCTCTTCGGCGTAGACATAGGTCAGCGCGCGCTGTTCCTCCGCGGTGCCGGGAAAGTCCTGGATCAGCTTGCCCGACATGGTGAGCGCACCGCCGACGTGGAAGGCCACGGACTGCTCGACGATGATCGCCTGCTTGGCACCGACGTCCGTGCGGAAGTGCGCGACCAGTGCATCCATCTCGGCATCGGTAAAGCTGCGCGCCGTCATCGCGGCCCATTCCGGCGGCAACCACTCGAGGCTGGTCCAATCGCGGTCGGCCGTGGCAAGCAGCGGTGCGACCATGGCCGCTTCGGCGGCATCCCACTGCGCGTTGCCGGGGCGCCAGGTCTTGCCGAGGCTGCGTTCACGGCCGAGGCGGGCGAGTTCGGCGCGCACGGCCATGAGGCTTTGCTGCTTGAGGTAGCGGTTGCCCAGCGCCACCGTGGTGCGCCACTTGTGGACCGAGAGAAGTTCGTCGGCCTTCGCGCGGCGCGCCTCCGTCGATTCGGCAGCGAAGAGCGGAGCGGTGGCAGTGCTGAGCACCAAGGCGGCGAAGAGCAGACGGCGACTGGCTGAGAACATGGAGACTCGCGACGGATGGAAAAATGCCGGCGGCTTGCGGCACGTCGGCGGGAAGCAGAAAACTTGAACGGAATTATAGTCGGAACGGGGTCAGCGCCGGGCTTTCCGCATGCGTCGCCCGAGGGTGACAGGGGGTTATGGGCGGAACCCAAGGAAACGCTCAACGAGGCGCACGCGGGGTCGGGCCAAACTCAAAGCATGAAACCGGAGCACAAGGAGCCCCAGGTCCCGAGAATCTCCGCCGCGTCCGCCGCGTTGAACGCCTTACTGCAGTCCGTCAGCGCCCCGCCGAACGCCGAGCCTTGAAGTCCTCGATATGCCGATCCGCATGCTCGATCTCGGCATTGAACGTCGAGCGCAGCACGGTGGCGGCGCGGTCGATGCGTGCATTGATGGTCGCGACCATCTGGAAGCTCACGTCGCGGATGTAGCGCAGCCCCGGATCCTGGTAGCTGAAGCGCATGGTTTCGGGATGCTTGGTCCAGTCGAACTGCATCGCCTCGATCTTGGCCTGGGCAACCCGCTCCATCGCCCGGCGCTCGGGTTCGGATCCGGGTACGCCGCTCTCGATGCGGTCGGTGAAGGTCAGCGTGTTCATCACCACTTCGGCGATGAACCAGTCCATGCCGGCCGCCTGGTGCCGGCCACCCACCGTGCGCAAGTGCGCGAGCAGCAGGTCGAGCTCCGGATCGCTGAAGCGCGGGTCGCAAGCCGCGATCCAGGCCGCCCGGCTCCAGCCGTCGTCCGCGAAATCCCGTTGCGCTGCCGTCACCATGAGCGGAACGATCTCCGCTTCCGCCGCCTTCCATTCGGGTGCGCTCGGATTCCAGTCGCGCCCGAGCTTCTCTTCGCGGCCGGCGGCGAGCAGGTGCTTGCGCGTGACGCGCAGCGCTTCCTGCTTGAAGTACAGATCGGCCCACGCCTGCGGGATGACGACATCGTGCATCGCGGCCAGCTCTTCGAGCCGCGTCTGGCGCGCGGCGTCGGCACCATGCGCAGCGCAGGACACGAACACCAGGACCAGCGTGAACAGGTGGGGCATCGTCAGACCTTCGAAAGCAGGCGCAGCGCCTGGCGGATCGCATCCTGCACCGGCAGACCGGCATCGAGCTTGCCGAGTGCCGCCCGGGCTTCCTTGTCGCTGTAGCCGAGTGCGAGCAGCGCGTTGAGCGCGTCGCTGCCGGCTCCGGCAGCGCTGGCCGGCGCACCCGCGCCAGGAACCAGCGCCAGCTTGTCCTTCAGCTCCAGCAGCAACCGCTCGGCGGTCTTCTTGCCGATGCCCGGCACCCGGGTCAGCCGGGCGCCATCCTGCTGGCTGACTGCGGCGTACAACTCGTCCACCGACATGCCCGACAGCAGCGACAACGCCGTGCGCGCACCGATGCCGGTGATCTTCAGCAACTGCCGGAACACCTGGCGCTCGGCCTCGGAGGCAAAGCCGAACAGCAGATGGGCGTCCTCGCGGATGGTGAGATGGGTGAAGAGCTTCACCTCCTGGCCGGTCGCCGGCAGCAGATAGAAGGTGCTCATGGGCACGTCCACTTCGTAACCGACACCCCCCGCTTCCACCACCACCGTCGGGGGTGACTTCTCGATGAGGCGCCCGGTGAGGCGCCCGATCATGCGAGCCGCCCGCTGCGCATGCGCAATCCGCTGGTCGCGAAGCCGCCCAGACCGAGACCGCCGTGCGCGTGACAGATGGCGCAAGCAAGCGCATCCGCGGCGTCGGCCGATGGCGCCGCAGGCAGGCGCAACAGCCGCTTCACCATCTCCTGCACCTGTTCCTTGCGTGCGTGGCCGTTGCCCACCACGGCCTGTTTCACCTGCAGCGCCGTGTACTCGTGGACCGGCAAGCCGTGCGACACGGCGGCGCAGATGGCCGCACCGCGAGCCTGCCCCAGCAGCAAGGTCGACTGCGGATTGACGTTCACGAACACCTTCTCGACGGCGACGTGCTCGGGTTCGCCGTCGGCGATGACCTCGGAGAGGCTGTCGAGGATCGTCTTGAGCCGCTCGGGGAGTTGCGCGGCCTCATTGGTGCGGATGCAGCCGCTGGTCACGTAGACCAGTTGCTGGCCGCATTTGTCGATCACACCGAAGCCGGTGATGCGCAACCCGGGATCGACGCCGAGGATCCTCAACGCCCGCTCAGCCCGCGCCGGGCCGTCCCAAGCGGGCTGGCCCCCTGGGGGGAAGGGCCGCAGGACCTTCGGGGGGGACCACACCTCAGCCCACGCCGGGCCGCCCCAAGTGGGCTGGCCCCCCGGGGGGAAGGGCCGCAGGCCCTTCGGGGGGGACCACACCTCAGCCCGCGCCGGGCCGCCCCAAGCGGGCTGGCCCCCTGGGGGGAAGAGCCGCAGGACCTTCGGGGGGGATCAATCCTCAGCCCGCGCCGGGCCGCCCCAAGCGGGCTGGCCCCCTGGGGGGAAGGGCCGCAGGACCTTCGGGGGGGACCACACTTCATTCTTCGAGCACCGCGCTGGTGTAGACCTCCTGCACGTCGTCGAGGCTCTCCAGCGCGTCGAGCAGCTTCTGCATCTTCGCGGCATCGTCGCCGGTCAGCGCCGTCTCGGTGCCGGGTTTCATCGTGATCTCGGCGTATTCCGGCTTCAACCCGGATTTCTCCAGGGCCTCGCGCACGGCGACGAAATCGTTGTTCGGCGCGGTGATGACCTCGATGGAACCGTCGTCGTTCGCGACCACGTCCTCGGCGCCGGCGTCGATGGCCACTTCCATGACCTTGTTCTCGTCGGTTCCAGGGGCCAGCACGAGCTGGCCGCAATGCTTGAACAGGAATGCGACCGAACCGTCGGTGCCGAGATTGCCGCCATGCTTCGCGAAGGCATGGCGCACATCCGCTACGGTGCGCGTGCGGTTGTCCGTCATGCAATCCACGATCACCGCCGCCCCGGCGATGCCGTAGCCTTCGTAGCGGATCTCTTCGTAGTTCACGCCTTCGAGCTGCCCGGAGCCGCGCTTGATCGCATTCTCGATCGTGTCCTTCGGCATGTTCTGCTCGCGCGCCTTGTCGATGCCCAGCCGCAGGCGCGGGTTGCTGCCGGCGTCACCGCCACCCAGGCGTGCGGCCACCGTGATTTCCTTGATGAGACGGGTGAAGACCTTGCCGCGCTTCGCGTCCGTCGCGGCCTTCTTGTGCTTGATGTTCGCCCATTTGCTGTGACCTGCCATGACTGCCTCTGCCGCGCGATGCTCGAAAAGTGGGAAATGTCCGCATCACACATCGGACGATGCGACGCGATTGGTATACTTTTCAGAAGTTTATCACCGCCCCTCCGGAGCCCGAAATGTCCGAACCGATGCTGATCGCGAAATCCGAGCGCGACATCTTCCTGCTGCCCGCTCTCGCGAACCGCCACGGACTGATCACCGGCGCCACCGGCACCGGCAAGACCGTCACCCTGCAACGCATCGCCGAACAGTTCAGTCGCAACGGCGTGCCGGTGTTCATGGCGGACGTGAAAGGCGACCTCGCCGGGCTGTCGCAGGCGGGCGCGTGGAATCCGAAGTTGAAGGAGCGTGCGGACAAGCTCGGCATGGGCGATCTCGAGTTCGCGGCGTTCCCGGTCACGCTGTGGGACGTCTGGGGGGCGTCGGGGCATCCCGTGCGCTCGACGATCTCGGAAATGGGCCCGCTGCTGCTGGGCCGCATGCTGGGGCTCAACGACATCCAGCAGGGCGTGCTGACCCTCACCTTCAAGATCGCCGACGACCATGGTCTGCTCCTGCTGGACCTCAAGGACCTGCGCGCCATGATCCAGTTCGTGGGCGAGAACGCGAAGGAATTCACCACCACCTACGGCAACGTGTCGGCAGCGTCGATCGGCGCCATCCAGCGCGGCCTGCTCGAACTGGAGAGCCAGGGCGGCGACCAGCTCTTCGGCGAGCCCGCGCTCGACCTGGACGATCTCATCCAGACCGGCGCCAAGGGCTTCGGGATGATCAACATCCTGTCGGCCGACAAGCTGATGAACACACCCAAGATCTACGCGACCTTCTTGCTGTGGCTGCTTTCGGAGCTGTTCGAACGCCTGCCGGAAGTCGGTGACAGTCCCAAGCCGAAGCTCGTGTTCTTCTTCGACGAAGCCCATCTGTTGTTCAACGACGCGCCGACCGCGCTGCTGGACAAGATCGAACAGGTGGTGCGACTGATCCGTTCCAAGGGGGTGGGCGTGTATTTCGTCACGCAGAACCCGCTCGACGTGCCGGACACGGTGCTGGGCCAGCTCGGCAACCGTGTGCAGCACGCGCTGCGTGCGTTCACGCCGCGCGACCAGAAGGCCGTGAAAACTGCGGCGACGACCTTGCGCGCAAATCCGAAACTCGACGTGGAAAAGGCGATCACCGAACTGGGCGTGGGCGAAGCGCTCGTGTCGTTCCTCGACGAGAAGGGCCGGCCCGAGATCGTCGAACGCGCCTTCGTGTGCCCGCCGTCGAGCCGCATCGGCCCCGCGACGCCGGAGGAACGCGGCAGCGTCATCAAGGGCTCGTCGCTGTTCGGGCACTACGAGAAAGCGGTCGATCGCGAATCGGCCTACGAGAAGCTGCGCGACCGGCAGGTGGGCGACGCGGCACCGGCGGCCACCGGCGGCAAGGGCGCTGCGGCGCCGGCCGATGAGGGCGGCGGCCTGCTCGGATCGCTGGGCAGCATCCTGTTCGGCAAGACCGGCCCGCGCGGCGGCCATACCCCCGGCGTGCTGGATGCGGCGGCGAAGAGCGCCGCCCGGTCGGTCGGTTCCGCTGTCGGGCGCGAGATCGTGCGCGGTGTGCTCGGCTCGATCCTCGGCGGCGCTACGACGACGCGCCGGCGCCGCTGACGGCCGCGATGCGCGTCGGTTTCCCGCACCTCCTCGAGATCATCGGCAAGGCGCCTTAGTGGCAGCCTCGCCGCCTGCCGGCGGTCACCATCACCCGTCCGCGGTCGGCACGACGCTGGTCTTCCTCGCTGCGGTCGGATTTTCGATCAAGGCGATCCTCATCAAGATCGCCTACGGCTACGGCGTGGACGCGGCCACGGTGCTCGCGCTACGCATGCTGTTTTCGGCCCCCTTCTTCGTCGCCCTGGCGATCTGGCAGGGACGCAGCAGCCCGCCGGCAGAAGTCACGCTGCGCGATTGGGGCACCCTCGTCCTGCTGGGCTTCACCGGCTACTACCTGGCGTCATGGCTCGATTTCCTCGGCCTGCAGTATGTCAGCGCCGGATTCGAGCGCTTGATCCTGTTCCTCTATCCGACCATGGTCGTACTGCTGTCCGCGTGGTTCCTGCGCGAGCGCATTCGCGGCCGGCACATGGTGGCGCTGGCACTGTCCTATGCCGGCATCGGCATCGTCTTCGTCGAGCAGTTGAGCGCCGGCAATGCCCAGGACGACATCGTGCTCGGCGGCACGCTCATCTTCGCAAGCGCCTTCATCTATTCGGTCTACCTGATCGGCTCCTCGAAGATCATTCACCGCTTCGGCGCCGTGCGATTTACAGCGTGGGCGATGCTGGTCTCGACCGCGGTCGCTCTCATCCAGTTCCTCGCCACGCACCGCATGGCAGCGCTGGATCTGCCGCTGCCGGTGTACGGGCTGTCCTTGACCATGGCCATCGTGGCCACGGTGCTGCCTGCGTTGTTCATGTCCGAAGGCCTGCGGAGGGTCGGCGCAAATCACGCAGCGCTGGTGGGCTCGATCGGGCCTGTGGTGACGCTCGCCCTGGGCTGGGCGTTCCTGGGGGAGCGCGTGACCTGGCTACAGGTCGGCGGAGCGGCCCTGGTCCTCGGTGGAGTCCTGCTGGTGAGTCTGCGCCGGACCTGACGCGCCGGCTCAGCCTTCGCCGGGCCGCCCCAAGAAGGCTGGCCCCCTCGGGGGAAGGGCCGCAGGCCCATCGGGGGGACTCGTCACCTCAGCCTTTGCCGGGCCGTCCCAAGAAGGCTGGCCCCTCGGGGGAAGAGGCCGCAGGCCGGTCGGGGGACATCACCTCAGGCGGCGCGGTTTTCGGTGAGCGCCTGATACACCAGGTTCTGGATCATGACGGTCTGGTCCTCCGGAAGATCGTCGAAGCGCACGCCGTAGCCGTAGCCCTGCTCGCCGCCGGTGCCGGGCGCGCGCACGTTGCGTATCGTGGCGGCCGTGTCGATCTTCACTTCGCGGTTCCCCGGCTGGACGCGGAACGCGAACGACACTCGCACGCTCTGTTCGCGCTCGCCAAGCTCGGATGGCGATTCGATATAGCCGCCGGTCGCGCTCAGGTTCGAAAACCTGGCGTCAACGGTGTCCCCACCCGCGCCCTTGACTGCCACCAGCAGATCGACCGCCGCCCGAATCGCCTTGCGCACGACGGTGCCGGCGATCTTCTCCGGAAACGACAGGTGTGCGTAGAAGAGCGGCGCGAGGAACACGCGCCGTACGATGCTGGTGAAAGCGAAGACGTGGACGCCGGAGAGCACGCGCACGACGACGCTCGCCTCCTGCGGCAGCGCGATCGACAAGCCGTTCTCGAACGGGATGCGCACGATCAGGTACTCGTCTTTCACGAATCCGATCAACGTCGTGAAATGCTGGGGAGCGTTGGCGCCGAACGGAATCTGGATCTGCAGCCGGGCACCGACCTGCAACCGCATGTCGTCGAAGGTGAAGGTTTCGGGCTTGGTCGGCTGGTCGGGCTTGGTCGGCTGGTCGCGTTCGGTGACGTGGTCCATGGGCTCGGCTGTAGCGTCTTGTTGTCGTTTGGTGCGCAGACCGATCCCCCCGGAGGGGCGCGGATGCTGTCTGCGCCATGCCGATCGGGCCCGCACCAGCGTTTACGACGGGTGCCGCACCGTCTTTAGGTTTCTTGTGCGGCGCACGGCCGACAGCAAAGTCCTTTGGACCAGGGACTTGGTCGCGACGGGCGATGCGACCCAGCCTAGCGGGCCGGTGCGGCCGGATTCAGGCCCAGCAGTCCACGCCGTCCCAGATCTGCCCGCAGATCCCGGGCACCCTGGAAATGCACCGCGTCGAGCCCGAGGGCTGCGGCCGCCCGGATGTTGGCCGGCAGGTCGTCGATGAATACGGTGCCCGCGGGTTCCAGGCCGTTGCGCTCGAGCGTCAATCGGAAGATCCGCGGGTCCGGCTTCGCCAGCCGCTCGACCCCCGATACGACGATGTCCTCGAACCAGCCGAGGAACTCGAACCGTTCCCGTGCGATAGGGAAGGTCTCGGCGGACCAGTTGGTGAGCGCCACGAGGCGATGCCCGCGCTGCCGCAACTCGGCGAGGATCGCGACCGTGTCGGGAAAGGCAGCGCGCAGCATCTGCGGCCAGCCGTCCTGCCACAGGGCAATCAGATCGGCGTGCTCCGGAAACTCGCGCTGGCGCTGCGCGACCGCGTCGGCAAAAGGCACGCCGGCATCCATCTGGCGGTTCCAGTCCGGCGGACAGACGCGGGCCAGGAAATCCTCCATGGCCGCGACGTCTTCGCCGAAGATCGGCCGATAGAGATAGCGCGGATCCCAGTCGATCAATACGCCGCCGAGGTCGAAGATGATCGCCTGCATGCGGCTCGCCTCGGTTCAGACGTTGAAGCGGAAGTGCATCACGTCGCCGTCGCGCACGATGTACTCCTTGCCTTCGAGACGCATCTTGCCAGCCTCCTTCGCACCGTGTTCGCCCTTGAGGGTCACGTAGTCGTCGAAGGCGATGACTTCCGCGCGGATGAAGCCCTTCTCGAAATCGGTATGAATGGCCGCTGCGGCGCGCGGTGCGGTGTCACCCTTGTGAATGGTCCACGCCCGCACTTCCTTCTCACCGGCGGTGAAGTAGGTCTGCAGGCCGAGCAGGTCGTACGCGGTGCGGATCACCCGGTTGAGCCCCGGTTCGTCCATGCCGGTGTCGGCCAGGAAAACGTGCTTGTCCTCGTCCGACAGGTCGGCGATCTGGGCCTCCAGCGCCGCGCAGATCGCGACCACCGGTGCGCCCTCTTTTGCGGCGTGCTGCCGCACCTGATCCAGCAGCGGATTGTTGGTGAAGCCGCCGGCCTCGGCCACATTGGCCACGTACATGGCGGGCTTCATCGTGAGCAGGAACATTGGCCGCACGATCGCCAACTCCTCCTTCGACAACGAGACGGTGCGCGCAGGCCGCGCCTGGTCGAGCACGGGCTGCAGCTTCTCCAGCACTGCGACCAACCGCTGGGCTTCCTTGTCGCCGCCCTGCTTCGCGAGCTTGATGTGCTTCGAGAGCTGCTTGTCGAC
>LNDQ01000095.1 GCA_001464695.1 Betaproteobacteria bacterium Ga0077523
TGGGGAGGGAACGTACTGATGGAGAGGAAACGTACTGTTCGTGTACCTAGCATCGCTCGCCACAGGCACTCCTTCCCCCGGCTCTGCCGGGGGAAGGTGGGGATGGGGGCAAGCGGTCGACGCAATGTCGGCCGAACGCTGCCCCCACCCTGACCCTTACCCACGCTGCGCGCGGGGGGAGGGAACGTACTGCTGGGGAGGGAATGGCGCGAACGCCAGCAGCGCCTAGTAGAACAGCGCCGACAGATCCACGCTCGAGCGCTTCCCGACTTCAGCGCCGTGCCGCTTCAGCCATTCTCGCGCGGCATCGCGCCCGCGATCGCGCAGCATCTCGAAGAAGCTCAGATTCGCGGCGAGCTTGGACTCGGCCGACAGCTCCTGCATCAGTTCCTCGGCCTCGATCACGTGAAAACGCGTGGCGTGGATGCGCCGCTCGAAGCGTCCGATCGGGAACACGGAGCGCTTCACGTAATCGCGCAGGTGCGCGAACATGCGCATCTCGCGGAGGAACGTCGAGTTGAAGGCGAGCTCCAGAATTCGTTCCTGGATCTCCTGCGCGCCATGCGGCGTTTCGCGATGCTTGAGCGGCGTCAGCAGCACCAGCACGATGTCGCGCGACGCGCAATCGTAGAAGAGCGGGAACACCGCCGGATTCGCTGCGTACCCGCCATCCCAATAGGGTTCGCCGTCGATCTCCACCGCGCGGAACATGGTGGGCAGGCAGGCCGATGCGAGCACGGCATCGGCGGAGATCTCGTCGCGCCGGAACAGTTTCAGTTTGCCGGAGTTGGCGTTCGTGGCCGCGATGTAGAGCTTGACCGGACTGGACGAGCGCAGCCGCTCGAAGTCCACCTGCGCGGTGACGATGTCGCGCAGCTTGTTGATGTCGTAGGGATTGAACTGGCTTGGCGAGAAATAGTGTGTCCATTGCAGCATCAGCCGCGCCATGGGATTCAGAGTGACCCCGTTGCCATCGGGTGCCGTGCTCGTGATCTCGAAAGGTGATCCGTGCGCGACCGCGGTCCAGAATTTCGCCAGTGCCTCGCGTGCACCATCGCGGCCGCCGGTGGCGAGTCCATGCACCATCACGACCGCATTCATCGCGCCGGCGCTGGTGCCGCTGATGCCCTCGAACCTCAGGCGGCCGTCCTCCAGGAGATGGTCCAGGACTCCCCAGGTGAAGGCGCCGTGGGCGCCTCCGCCCTGCAGGGCGAGATTCACCAGGTGCTGCTGCTTGCGACGTCGAAACATGACCGGGGCGTAGCCCCTCGCGGCTGTGGACAACGGCGGCTTCCCATGCAAGAAGCCGACCCGTGCCGGATCGAAGTTCAGGCGCGAGTGGAAGTGGCCACGGATCGGGCCGTCGCGGACGCTGTGCTCACCTGCGGCATGCGGAACGGGTGCGCTGCTTCGAACGCGCGTGCCGCCCGCAGCACCTTCGCGTCGGCGAACTTGTCGCCCACCACCTGCATCGCCACCGGCAGACCCGCCCGGGTGAAGCCGCAGGGGACCGTGGCGGCCGGCTGCTGCGAGAGATTGAAGGGGTAGGTGAACGGCGACCATTCCCACCAGCGCGTGCGCCCCGTGCCGCGCGGCACCTCCGTTCCGGCTTCGAAGGCGGGCACCGCGAGTTGCGGCGTGATCAGGAGGTCGTAGTCCCGATGCAGCAGGCACATGCGGCGTGCGAAGGCTTCGCGGCGCTGCTCGAGGCGGCGGTATGCGAGCGCGCTCATCGCGAGTCCCGGTGCGGCGAGGTCGAGTAGTGGCGGGTCCACGAGGTTGCGTTGCTGCGGGGTCATCGGTTCCACCGCGAGCGCCAGCGCGACCGACCACAGCGGTTGCATGATGGCGATCGGATCCTCGAGTGCGAGATCGAGTTCGTCGACGTCCGCGCCCAGCGCTTCGAAGCGGCGCACGCCTTGGTCGACCAGGTCAGCCACTTCCGGGTCGACGTTCGCATAACCGAGGGTGCGGCTGTAGCCGATGCGCAGTCCGCGAACGTCGCGCTCGCCGGTGTGCGCGTATTCGGCCTCGCGCGAGGGCACGCGGTACCAGTCGCGCGGATCGTCGCGTGCGATCACGCGCAACATCAGTTCCGCGTCACCGACGGTGCGTGCGATCGGACCCTGGTGCCACAACGTCAACGCGCCCGAATGCGGATGCACCGGGACGACACCGAACGTGGGTTTGAAGCCGAACAACCCGCAGAAGCCCGCCGGGATGCGGATCGAGCCGCCGCCGTCCGTGGCGACGTGCAGGTGGCCCAGGCCCAGCGCCGCGGCGACCGCGGCGCCGCCGCTGCTGCCCCCCGGGGTGAGCCGTGCATCCCACGGATTGACGGTGATGCCGGAGAGCCGACTGTCGGTCACGCCCTTCCAGCCGAATTCCGGTGTGGTGGTCTTGCCGAGGAACACCGCACCCTGTTCGCGTAGACGCGCCACCGGTGGACCGTCTTCGGTCCAGGGCTGGTTCGGGTCGATGGTGAGCGACCCACGCAGAGTGGGCCACCCTTCGGTCACGATGAGGTCCTTCACCGTAGCGGGTATGCCGTCGACGATGCCGGCGGGCGCGCCCTTTGCCCACCGTGCCTCCGATGCCCGGGCGTCCTTCAATGCACGCTCCGCGTCCACCAGGACGAAAGCGTTGTAGATCGGATTCAACCGGTCGATCCGGTCGAGCGCCGCCTGCGCGGCTTCCACCGGTGATGCGCGTCGCATTCGGTACTGTTCGATCAGCTCTGCGGCCGACATCGACAACAGGTCTTCGGACATCGCTCGCTCCCCCGTGCAGGGATGAGGAAGGGCGCGGAAGGCGCATCACGCCTTCCGCCGCGCTTCGATTGAAATCGTTCTGCCGTGTCCGGACCTGCACGAGCACGAGGCTCGCGCGGGTCCGGTGCCTCAGGCTTTCGCCTTCTTGATGGCCTCCAGCACCGCCTCCGGTGCGATCGGCATGTGCCGCACCCGCGCACCCACTGCGTTGTAGATCGCATTGGCCACCGCCGGTGCGACGATGGTCGACGCAGGTTCACCGACACCGCTCGGATGATGGTCCGAGGCGATGATGGTGACGTCGATCTCCGGCACCTGGGCGAGGCGGATCGGCTGGTACTGGTGGAAATTGGACTGCTCGAAACCGCCGTTCTTCAGGGTGAGCCGCTCGGACATGATCTGGCTCGCCCCCCACAACGCCGATCCGCGGATCTGCGCATCGACGTTCTTCGGGTTGACCACGATGCCCGGATCCATGGCGATGGTGAGGCGATTGATCGAATAGGAACCCGTGGCCGGATCCACCGTCACTTCCGCGATACCCGCGACCCACGTGGGACTCTGGCGCTCTTCCGCCGCGGTCACCGCGATGCCCAGACCGGTATTGGGCGGCAGCCGTCGCGTACCCCAGCCGGCCTTGCCCGCCGCCACGCGCAGGCAGTTCGCCAGGCGCAGTGCACCGCCGACCGTCGCGGATTCGTAGCTGGGCCAGGAGTTCTCGGACGCCCACGGCAACGAGATCCACAGCCGATCCATGTAGTAGTCCGACGGCGTGCCCGGCGGATAGCCGGTGTTGGGGATGCCGCGGTTGCCGCCCTTGCCGTTCAGCATCGACAATCGGAACTCGAGCGGATCGCGGCCGGCGGCGTGCGCCACCTCATCCATGAACGACTCGACCACGAAGATGTTGTACGAGTTGGACACGGTGCGCAGCGCGCTCGCCTGCACCGCCCACGTGGTGGTCTCGTGGTTCCAGGCCCGCACGCGGTGGTTCTTCACCTCGTACCAGTGATCGCTGCCGCCGATGGACCATTGGTCGATGTCCTGGCTCTTGCCGTCCACCGAATCGAGCTGCAGCCAGTCGGAGCCGTACTTCTTGCCGACGCCGAAGCGCGCCCCCATCCAGCCGCACACGATGTCCTGGTTCATCGACACGAGCTTGCCGTCGCGAATGCCGGCTTTCAGTTTGTGATACGTCGGCGTTCGCGCGAAGCTGGTGGCGAAATTCGATTCGCGCGTGTGGATCAGCTTCACCGGCCGGCCCACTTCCTTGACGCACCAGGCCGCCGCCAGGATGTCGTCGTAGTCCTGCTTGCCGCCGAAGCCGCCGCCAACCAGGTACTGGTGCACGAAGACCTTGAGATCTTCCGGCTTCTTCTTGAGGACCGTGGCGAGGTATCCGGTCAACGTCATGCGGGCGAACGACGTGCTCTGCGTACCGATGTGCACGTGCCATTCGCCGTTGGTCATCTGCACCGTGCAGTTGAGCGGCTCCATGGTGGCGTGGCAGATCATGTCGGTGGTGTACTCCATCTCCAAGGTCTTCTCGGCCTCGGAGAAGCCCTTGTCGACGTCGCCTTCCAGCACCCACGCAGCGCTTTCCTTCTCGTTCTTCGCGAGGTCCTTGTACTGCGCGAGCAGGGCGGGAGTGTCGAGGGCGGCGTAAGGCCCGGCGTCGTACTTCACCTTGAGCACCTTGGCCGCCTTCACGGCGGTCGGGTACTTGTCGGCGATCGCCACCACCCAGCCGGTGCACTTGCCCATCGCTTCCTCGATCTTCACCGCCTTGATGAAGCCGGGGATCTTCTTCGCTTCCGAGTCGTCCACGGACACCACTTTCGACGAATAGCGCGTGCGTGGAATGACCAGTGCGCCGTAGACCATGTTCGGCAGGAACACGTCGATGCCGTACTTGGCCTTGCCGTTGGTCTTGGCCGGAACGTCGAGCGAGGCCACCGATTTGCCGATCAGCGAATACTGGTCGCGCGACTTGAGCGCGATGCTCTTGAAGTCGGCCGGGTACGCGAACTTCTTGTCGATGGTCACCTTCTGCAGGATTTCGCCGTAGGTCACCGACTTGCCGGTCGATTTCTGCACGACGCGGCTGTCCTTCGCGTAACAGCCGCCGGCATCGACGCCCAGCACTTTTGCGCCGGCTTCGATCAGCGCCATGCGACCAGCGGCTCCGGCCCGCGCGATGCGATCGAACTCCGTCGTGATGCTGCCGCTGTTAACGGTGTACGCGAGACCGTACACGGCGAAGTTCGCCACGCTTTCGAGCGGTGTATCGAGCCGCACGTCCGCCCACTTGACTTCCAGCTCGTCGGCGATGACCTGCGCGAGACCGGTGCCGATGTGCTGGCCCATCTCCGCCTTGACGATGTGCATCGTGGTCTTGCCATCCGGTGTCATGGTGAACCAGATGGATGGCGTGAACGCAGCGGTACCGGCTGCAGCTGCGTCCTTCGACGCGAGGCCGGGCAGGCCGATGCTCAAGAAACCGCTGCCGGCGACGACGGTGGAACGCACCAGGAAATCGCGGCGCGTCATGCCTTGTTGGGGTGTCTTCATGTCGCCCATGGCTTTACGCCTCCTTCGCGAGTTGTGCAGCGCGGTGGATGGCCGTCACCATGCGCGAGTAGGTGGCGCAGCGGCACAGGTTGCCGTTCATGTGCTGCACGATCTCGTCGGTGGTCGGATTCGGATTGACGGCAAGCAGGGCGGCCGCCTGCATGATCTGGCCCGACTGGCAGTACCCGCACTGGGGCACTTCATGCTCGATCCAGGCGCGCTGTACCGGATGCGCGTCCGACGGGTCGAGACCTTCGATGGTGGTAATCACCGCGTTGCTGTCGACGTCGCCCAGCTTCACCATGCACGAGCGCACCGGCTGGCCGTTGATGTGGACGGTACAGGACCCGCAGTACCCGCCGCCGCAACCGAACTTCGTGCCGGTGAGTCGCAGATCTTCGCGGATCACCCACAGCAGCGGCGAATCCGGTGGTGAATCGGTGAAATAGCTCTGACCGTTGATGCTGAGTTGCGGCATGGCTGCAATCCCTCCTAGCGAGTGGCGAAACGAACCCGACCCGGCAGACATCGCCCGGGCCAATCCCTAGCTGAGCGCGCGCCCGGCGTGGAAGGAATGCATCGAGAGCCTTCCGGACCGAACGTGCGTTCACCCATTGCTGTTGACGACGTCGTCATTTCGGCGACAGGTGCTGGCCTGCCATGAAGTTGCTGAAGGAAGCCTCGGCCACGCGGTACCACTGGTACTGCGCGTAGCGGAACGGCTTCCAGGATTGGTAGAAGCGCCGAAAGACCGGATTGGTCGCGGCTTCTTCCTCGTAGAGCTCGTTGGCGGCCTTCAGCGCCGCGGTCATCACATCTTTCGGATACGGATGCAGCTTGACGCCCTCCTGCACCAGGCGCGCGAGCGCCGGCGGGTTCTTCGCGTCGTAGGCGGCTACCATGCGGACGTTGGCTTCCGCCGCGGCGGTCTCGAACGCTTCGCGGTAGGCCGGCGGCAGGCCGGCCCATTCCTTCAGGTTCACGATGAACGAGAGGCACGACGAGCCTTCCCACCAACCGGGAAAGTAGTAGTGGGGGGCGACGCGATGGAAGCCCAGCTTCTCGTCGTCGTAGGGGCCGACCCATTCCGCGGCATCGATGGTGCCGCGCTCCAGCGCCGGATAGATGTCGCTGCCCGGGATGCTCTGAGGGACCGCGCCGAGGCGCGCCATGATCTCGCCGGCGATGCCGGGGATGCGCACCTTGCGGCCGCGCAGGTCAGCGACACTGCCCACCTCCTGCCGCCACCAGCCACCCATCTGCGCGCCGGAGTTGCCGGCGGGAAAGTTGATGGTGTTGTGCTCCTTGTAGAGCTCGCGCGTGAGCTCGAGGCCGCCGCCGAAGTACAGCCAGGCGTTCTGCATGCGCGCGTTGAGGCCGAAGGGCAGTGCGCTGTCGAAGGCGAAAGCCTTGTTCTTGCCGATGTAGTAGAAGCCCTGGGTCTGGCCGCACTGCACGGTGCCCTGGCCGCAGGCCGGCAGCACCTCGAACCCCGGCACGATTTCGCCGGCGGCGAACACCCGGATCTCGAACTGCCCATTGGTGATCGCCTTCACGCGCGCGGCGAGGTGTTCGGCCGCGCCGAAGATGTTGTCCAGGCTCTTCGGAAAGCTCGACGCCATGCGCCAGCGGATCGCCGGTTCGCCTTGCGCTCGCGCTGCGGTGGCCAGTCCCGCGCCTGCTGCTGCCGCACCGCCTGCCAGAAACGATCGTCGCTTCATCGCTTGTCTTCCGCCTTGTCGTCCGATTTGCCGGGACCGTAGTGGGTGAGATCCTCAGGGCGCAACTCGAAGGTGCTGGGGGCTGATTCGAAATCGTCGCTCACTGGCACCTCCAGCCGCATGGACGAAGCAGCGCCGTGGTCACGATGGGTCACGCTGCCCAATTGCGGGAATGCGATCATCAGGGCCACCATCAACAGCTGGATGCACACGAAGGGCACGGCGCCCCAGTAGATGTCGCCGGTGCGCACCTCTTTCGGCGCGACGCTCTTCAGGTAGAAGAGGGCGAACCCGAACGGCGGATGCAGGAAAGATGTCTGCATGTTCACGGAGAGCAGCACCCCGAACCACACCAGGTCGATGCCGAGTTTCTCCGCGACCGGTGCCAGCAGCGGCACGATGATGAACGCGAGCTCGAAGTAGTCGAGGAAGAACGCGAGCACGAACACCATCACGTTCACCACGATCAGGAACCCGAGCGCGCCGCCCGGCATGCCGGTAAGCAGGTGCTCGACCCACAGATCGCCGTTTACACCGCGAAATACGAGACCGAACAGGGTCGAGCCGATCAGGATGAACATGACGAAGCACGCGAGCTTCGCCGTGGTGCGCATCGACTGGCGCAGGACCGTCAGCGTGAGCCGTCTCCGGAGCGCCGCCAGCACCAATGCCCCGCAGGCGCCCATCGCGCCGCCCTCCGTCGGTGTGGCGATGCCGAGAAAGATGGTGCCCAGCACGAGAAAGATCAGGACGACCGGCGGCACCAGCGACGACAGCACCCGGCGGCCGAGATCCCACCCGCGCAGCGTGCGCGCCGAGGCGGCGAGCGCCGGTGCCGAAGCAGGCTTCACGACACTCACGATGAGCACGTAGATCGCGTAGAGCGCCATCAGCATCAACCCGGGCACCAGCGCACCGCGATATAGGTCGCCCACCGAGCGTCCGAGCTGGTCGGCCATCACGATCAGGACGAGCGACGGCGGAATGATCTGCGCGAGCGTGCCCGACGCGGCGATGACGCCGCTCGCCAGCCGCTTGTCGTAGCCATGGCGCAGCATGATCGGCAAGGAGATGAGCCCCATCGCGATGACCGAGGCGGCCACCACGCCGGTGGTCGCTGCCAGCAGCCCGCCCACGAACACCACCGAGTAGGCGAGACCGCCGCGCACCGTCCCGAACAACTGGCCGAGGGTATCGAGCAGTTCCTCCGCCATGCCGCTGCGTTCCAGCACCAACCCCATGAACGTGAAGAAGGGGATCGCGAGAAGCGTGTCGTTCTGCATGATCCCGTACACGCGCTGCGGCAGGGCTTGCAGCAATTGCGGCTGCAGCAGACCCAGCTCGACACCGACGAAGCCGAACAGCAGTCCGACCGCGGCCAGAGCGAAGGCCACCGGATAGCCGAGCAGCAGGATCACCACCAGGCCCGCGAACATCAAGGGCCCGATATTCGCGACCAGCCAGGCGGTCAAGCGGTGCTCCCGTCACCGGAGGACTCCCGTTGTGCAGCAGCATGGCGGTCGATGAGCGGCGCTCCCGGCACTCGCCCCGCCAGCGCCGCGATGAGCTTGATCGCTTGCGACAATCCCTGCAGGAACAGCAGCAGGAATCCGACCGGGATGAGGAGCTTCGCCGGCCACAGGATGAGGCCACCGGCCTGCAGCGACACTTCGCCGCTCGCGAACGACGTCGCGAAATACGGCCAGCCGTACCACAGCATGAGCGCCGTGAGCGGCCCGAGAAAACAGACCGTACCGAACAACTCGACCTTGAGCCGCGTCCGCTCTGACCAGCGCGTGTTGAGAAGGTCGACGCGCACGTGCTCGTTTTCCAGCAGCGTGTAGCCGGCCGCGAGCAGGAACACGGCAGCGAAGAGATACCACTGGATTTCGAGGAAAGCGTTGGAGCTGACGCTGAAGGCTTTGCGCGATATTGCGTTCGCCGCGCTCACGAGCGTCATCAAGAGCACCAGCCACGCCACGGCCAACCCCACGCGGCGGTTGGTCGCGTCGATCGCACGGGAGAAACCGAGCCAGAAATTCATTCGTAGCGTGCGCGTCGTGGGCGGCGGATGTGCGATCGGACTCGAGGGCTGCGAGCAGTGCAGCCGGGATTCGTAGACTACGCCGATCGAAACAGAGGGGGACCAATGCGTCGACTTGGTGCCGAGCGTCCTTGCATCGCACCGTTGGCGTGCGTCGTTCGAACGCGGTTCTGCGCTGCTCGCGCCGTCGATTGTGTGGCGGTGCCGGCGTTGTCGCATCCGGCGAACGATTGAATCCACCGGCTCCATTGGCGGGGGATTCATCTCCCTCGAAAGAGGGAGGTGGGTGGGCGTTGCGGTGAGGCACACCGCTGCCCCCATCCCAACCTTCCCCCACCAAAGGTGGGGGAAGGGGTGTACACCCCCTCCCTCGGCTTCGCCGGCCACAGGATGAGGCCACCGGCCTGCAGCGACACTTCGCCGCTCGGCGGCTCGTGACATCGAGCTTCACGAACAGGCTCTTCAGATGACTCTTGACCGTGCTCTCGGTGATGAAGAGCGCCTGACCGATGGCGCGGTTGCTCTTGCCATCGGCCAGGAGCTTCAGGATCTGCTCTTCGCGACCGGTGAGCGCCTCGTCGTGCACGCGCTGGGCGAGACGAACCGCCACCTTCGACTGCAGGTACGCCTCGCCGGAGTGCACGGCCCGGATACAGCGGAACAGCTCCTCCGGCTCCACGTCCTTCAGCAGGTAGGCCTTGGCGCCCGCGCGCAGGCCCGCATAGATATCCTCGTCGTGGTCGAAGGTGGTGAGCACGATGATGCCTGCGAGCGGATCTTCGTTCCGGATGCGCTTGATCGCCTCCACGCCTTCCACCTTCGGCATGCGCAGGTCCATCAGCACCACGTCGGGACGCAGTTCACGCCACAGCGCGATCGCCTCCTCGCCGTCGCCGGCTTCACCGACGACCGCGGTGTCCTCCTCCATGTTGATGATCGCAGCGAGCCCGTGCCGCACCAGCGAATGATCATCGGCGATCAGCACGCGGATGCGGTCGCCGCGTGCCGGGCGCGGGCGTGTGGCTGCGGCATCGGCGCGGGTTTCACGCACGTTCGAAGGCACTCCGCGGCACGACCGTCTCCACTCGCGTGCCGTGGCGAGGGCGGCTCGTCACGTGGAGTTTCGCGCCGATGCGCTCGGCGCGCTCGCGCATGCCGAGCAGGCCGAACCCGTCGTGGTGGGCGGCCGGATCGAAGCCGACACCATCGTCGGCCACCCGCAGGTGCACCGCTTCCGCGTCGAACGCGAGGGTGAGGGTCACGTACCGGGCCTCGGCATGTTTCAGCACGTTGGTCATGCTTTCCTGGGCGATGCGGAGCAATTCGTTCTCGACGTCGGCGGGCAGCGCACAGCGATCGCCCTCCACCTGCACCCGGCCTTCGAGCGCTTCGCTCGCTTCGAACCGACGCAGCATCGCCTGGAGCGCCTCGACCAGGTCGACGCGCGGGACGACGTCGGGGCGCAGTGCGCCAACTGACAGCCGTGCTTCGGCGAGTCCGCTCTGGGCGAGATTGCGCGAGTGTTCGATGTGCTGGGCAGCGAGTTCGACGTTGTCCTTCCTGAGTGCGCGATTGGCGGCCTCGAGGTTGACGATGACGCCGGTGAAGCCTTGCGCGAGCGTGTCGTGGATGTCGCGTGCGATCCGGTTGCGCTCGCCCAGCACAGCCGCCTGCCGCGCCTGCTCCGAGAGGCGCGCCATCTGCACGGCGAGTGTCGCCTGCCCGGCGAGGGCCTCGGCGAGGTAGATCTTGCTCTCCAGTTCCACCGGCTCTGCCTTGCTGCTGCGGACACAGATCCAGCCGACGGTTTCCTTGCCGAGCACCATCGGGACGGTCAGCAAGGTCCGCACGCCGAGGGAATTGATGTACGCCCGGTTCTCTTCCGGCATGCCCGAGACTTCGTCGGACAGCACGTAGGTCTCGGCGCGGTCCATCGGAAAGGTGGACACCGGCCGGCCACCGACGGGCAGGGGGTGCAGCACCGCCGGGTGATGCGAGTCCGAGGCGGGGATGATGCGCGCATCGAGATACTCGAGATGCAGGCGGATCGATTTGGTGGCCGGGTCGGGGAACCAGAGCGTGCCGCCGACGCCCTGCATCTGCTGCACCGTCACCTTGAGGACGTGGCCGAGGAACTTGTCGAGGTTCGATTCGGCCGTCAGGAAGCCGAGCGACTCGATCAGCATCTCGGACTGGCCGCGGGCCAGTTCCGCGGCGACGCGGTATTGCACGACCTCCTGCTGCAAGGCGCGGTTGAGCCGGACGAGGTCCGCAGGGCTCGGGTCGGTGGTGACGGGGGAGGGATCGAGGAGCACGGCTGGGAGCGTGTCGAAGTCAGGGGCTCATTATGAGAGGAACACGGGTGCTGTGCGCGTTGCCCCCATCCCAACCTTCCCCCATGCTGGTCGCCTGGGGGAAG
>LNDQ01000096.1 GCA_001464695.1 Betaproteobacteria bacterium Ga0077523
AACCTTCCCCCATGCTGGTCGCCTGGGGGAAGGAGAGGACTGCGACGATCGATAGAGCCGATCGTCGAGGTTGAACGATGGCGCCCATCCCAACCTTCCCCCACGACTGCGTCGCGGGGGAAGGGGTGTACTGCTCCTTCCCCCGGCTTTGCCGGGGGAAGGTCGGGATGGGGGCCGGCGTTCCCCCCACGTTGACGCTGTACCAGCACCGGACTAAGTTCCTGCTCTTGCCGTTCGTGACACACAGTGCCGAACGCGCGAGCGCCGCTCGTTCCACCACCCATCCCGCATGAGCCGAGACACACTATCCGACCTGCTGCGCACCGTTCGCCTGCGCGGTGCCGTGTTCTACTACGTGAGTTTCTGCGACACCTGGGCCGCCGAAGGGCTGGCCGCGAAACAGATCGCCGACGCCGTGATGCCGGGGTGCGAGCATGTCATGGAATACCACATGGTCGTGAAGGGCAATGCCTGGGCGGCAGTCTCGGGACAGCAGCCGGTGCGCCTCGGTGCCGGGGACATCGTGATGTTTCCGCAGGGAGACAGGCACGTCATCTCCAGCGCTCCGGGGCTGGAGCCCCATCCCGTCAATCCTGACTGGGTGTTCGCGAAGCGCAACGATCCGAAGCCGATGCCGATCTCGTTCCACGACGGCGTTCGCGAACCCGGCACGTTGACGCCGGTCAAGGATGCCGATGCGGTGATGGTCTGCGGTTTTCTCGGTTGCGACCTGAAGCCTTTCAATCCGCTGATCGCGGCGTTGCCGCGCATCCTGCACCTGCCGGAGGCGCGCGCGGGCAGCTGGGTGGCCAACGTGATCGACCAGGCCGTGACGGAATCCAATGCGCGGCGCCCCGGCGGCGATGCGGTGCTGGAGCGCCTGTCCGAGATGATGTTCGTGGATGCTGCCCGGCGTTATCTCGACAGCCTGCCCGAAGACGCCACGGGTTGGCTCGCAGGGCTGCGGGATCGTTTCGTCGGCAAGGCCCTGGCGCTCATGCACGAACGGCCCGACCACCCTTGGACCGTCGATGAACTCGCTCACGAAACGGGTCTGTCGCGCTCCGCCCTGCACGATCGCTTCTCGCAGTTTCTCGGCCAGCCGCCCATGCAGTACCTCGCCAACTGGCGGGTTCAACTGGGCGCCCGGATGTTGCGCGAGACCAATCGCAACGTGGCGGCGGTCGCGCTCGACGTCGGTTACGAGTCGGAGGCGGCTTTTTCCCGGGCGTTCAAACGGCTGGTGGGCGCGCCACCCGCCGCGTGGCGCAGGGCACAGGCCAGCACGTAGGCTTACGACTGACGAGTTTGCTGCGGGAGGTTGCCCCCAATCCAATCTTCCCCCACCAAAGGTGGGGGAAGGGGAGTACCGCGCAGTACCTCCCCTCCCCCGGCAGTGCCGGGGGAGGGTTAGGGTGGGGGCAGCGTTGCGAGGCGCTGCAGCGTGCTACTCCGCCGCCGACAGCACGTGGATCGCGCGGCTCGCGATCAGGTCCTTCACCTTGGCGGCATAGGCCGCCATGTGCGGTGCTGCGGCGTGAGCGCGCAATGCGGCCACGTCCGCCCATTTCTCGATGACCATCAACGTGTCGGGACCGAGCTTGGTCTGAAACGGGCCGACATCGTCGGTATCGATCGCGGGGCCGTACTCGATGCAGCCATGCTCGGCGCGGACGGCGGGCAGGTTGGCGCGGATCGCCTCCAGGATCGCGGCGCGCTGGCCGGGCTTGGCGGTGACGAGGGCGATGACGTGGACCATGTGCTTCTCCGTGGTGATGATGGGTCGTGCGGCGCGCCCATTGTTGCAGATCGGCCCCCATCCCTGCCTTCCCCCACCAAAGGTGGGGGAAGGGGCGTACTTCGCCTCCGCTGGCATGCCGGCCGAGCAGTACTGCCATTAACATTCCGATCTCGCCACCCCCAAGAGCCCTCCAATGAAAGTCTCCCGGATCGAAACCCTCGCCTGCGATGCCGGCTGGCGCAATTATCACTTCGTCAAGGTGACCACCGACAAGGGCACCATCGGCTGGAGCGAGTACGACGAAGGCTTCGGTGCCCCCGGCGTGACGGCTGTCATCGAACGTCTGTCCGAGCGGGTGATCGGCCAATCGGTCGGCGAACACGAGCGCATCTACGCGGATCTGTGCGGTGCCACGCGTCCTGCCCTGGGCGGTGTCGTGGCACTCGGCATGGCTGCGATCGAGAATGCGCTGCTCGATGCGAAAGCGAAGTCGCTCGGTGTGCCGGTGTACGAACTGCTCGGCGGCAAGATCCGCGACCGTCTGCGCGTCTACTGGTCCCATTGCGCCACCTGGCGGATCAACCATCCGACGCACTATCCGCCGGCGATCACGGACCTCGCCGGCGTCAAGGCGATCGGGCGCGAGGTGCGCGAGAAGGGCTACACCGCCCTCAAGACCAACATCTTTTCCTACGAGGCGGGCGGCAAGAACCCGCGCGGGTGGCGCCCGGGCTTCGGCGTGCCGTTCGCACCCGAGCGCAATGTCGATCGCAAGGTGCTGCGCGACCTGGTGATGCATCTCGAAGCGCTGCGCGAAGGCGCGGGACCGGACGTCGACATCCTGCTCGATCTCAACTTCAACGCACGCACCGAGGGTTACCTCGAGATCCTGCGCGCCATCGCGCACCTCGACCTGTTCTGGGTCGAGATCGACATCCGCAATCCGGAAGCCCTGGGCCTCATCCGGCGTCAGAGCCCGCATCCGATCAGCTCGTGCGAGACTTTGCTGGGCTTGCGCGAGTTCCTGCCTTACTTCCGCGAGCAGGCGGTCGATGTCGCCATCGTCGACGTGCCGTGGAACGGCGCCTGGCAATCGATGAAGATCGCGGCCGCCGCGGAGGCGCACGAGATCAACGTCGCCCCGCACAATTTCTATGGGCACCTGTGCACGATGATGAATGCACACTTCGCAGCGGCGGTGCCGAACCTGCGCATCGTCGAGACGGACATCGATCGCATCGCGTGGGATGCGGAGGTCTTCACGAGCGTGCCGAACATCGTGGACGGCTATCTGGTGATGCCCGATACGCCGGGCTGGGGCATCGAGCCGAATGAAGAGGGCATTCGCGCGCATCCGCCGAAGGATCGGGCGGGATTGCTGAGCTATGGGCGGAAGGGCTGAGGGAGATTCGGGAAAGGACTCCATTCCGACCTTTCCCCGGCGAAGGTAGGCGCTGCGCTGCGCCCATCCCAACCTTCCCCCAACGTAGTTGGGGGAAGGGGGGTACATCCCCTCCCCCGGCTTTGCCGGGGGAGGGTCAGAGTGGGGGCGCGCGAGCGTAGAATCGCCCCATCAAGCCATTGCACGAGGAGCACAACATGTCCGATAAGTCCGCGTCGCTGCGCGCTGTCCCGTCGAAGTCCGTCCGGGAGCGCGTCAGCAGTGAGGAATGGGAGATGCGCTGCGAGCTGGCCGCGGCCTACCAACTCGCCCACCGGTTCAAGTGGACCGATCTCATCTTCACCCACTTCACCGCGCGGGTGCCCGGCACGCACCACATGCTGATCAACCCCTACGGTCTCATGTTCGACGAGATCACCGCCTCGAGCCTGGTCAAGATCGACGAGGAGGGCAATGTCGTGGACGATGTCACCGGGCTCGGCGTGAACCATGCGGGTTTCGTCATCCATGGCTGCGTTCATGCCGCGCGACCGGAAGTGAACTGCGTGATCCACACCCACACGCGCGCCGGCTCGGCGGTGTCGGTGCAGGAGAACGGATTGCTGCCGCTCACCCAGCACTCGCTGCGCGTGTACGGCATGCTCACCTATCACGACTACGAAGGCATCGCCCTCGAGCTGGACGAACGCGCGCGGCTCGCGGCGGACCTCGGTCCCACTTCGAAGGCGATGATCTTGCGCAACCACGGCCTGCTCACGCTGGGCGACACTGTCGGCGAAGCCTTCGAACTGATGTACTACCTCGACACCGCCTGCCAGATCCAGATCGACGCGCTGGCCGGGGGCGCGGTGGACGCGCGGCGCATCTCCGAATCCGTCGCGAAGAAGGGCTTCGAGCAGTTCCAGGGCCCGGGCGGCGCGGAAGTCGACAAGGCGTGGACCGCATTGTTGCGGATGCTGGATCGGCAGGGCGTGAACTACCGCAGCTGATCGGCCCGCATCACCACGAAGTACATGCCCTCCTTTAGCTTTGCTGGGGGAGGGTCAGGGTGGGGGCAGCGCCTCGACCCGCAGATGCTCCTCTTGCAGTTGCTGCCAGACATGCCACTCCGCTTCGCGATTCGCGGCGACTTCATCCAGCTCGACCAGCTACTCAAGGCCGCGGGGCTCGTCGCCTCGGGCGGTGCGGCGCATGCCGCGGTGACCGCCGGTGAAGTGACCGTGGATGGGCAGCCTGAATCGCGCAAACGCGCGAAATTGCGGGCAGGGCAGCGCGTGCGCTTTGCCGGCACGGAGATCGAATTGACGGGGGCCGTCGAAGAGTAGGTGCTGCGCACCCTCACGGAGGCCCTAGGCCGTTGGCATATCTCCCGCTTGATCCTGAGGCAAGAGACCCCGCTGCCGGGGTCGTTCCGGGAGAGTTTCATGCTTCGCGCCGCCCTCCGCCTGGCTCTGCTGACATTGGTCGTCACCGGTTGCTCCACCGTGGACAAGTTCCGCGAGGAGCCCGACACCACGCCCCAGCGTCCGACCGCCGTCATGGAAGTCAAGGTGGTCAACAACGGCATCAAGGGCCTGGTGCCGTTCGAAGGCACGACCAGGACCTGGACGCGCGCGGACATGCAGCGCGAGAACGAGACGGTCAAGGGCACAGGGACCTTCACGCGCTTCATCGTCGGCACGACCGAGGACCAGAAGATCGCGCGCCTCGACCGCAAGCTGGTGTGGACGCTGGACCCGAAGGCGAAGACCTACACCGAATGTCCGCTGAAGGGCTGCGCCATTCCCGTCGCGGAGAAAGTGCCCGAGAAGAAGCCGGAAGAGGCCGCGAAGCCGGCAGCCCAATCGAGCGAAGCGCAATGCAAGCTGAAGATCGCGAGTTCCGCGTTCTCGGTCAAGCAGTCGGGCGAGAAGAAGTCCATCAACGGCTTCGATGCCGAGCAGTATCAGGTTGCATGGCTGGTGACTCTCACCGATCCCGCGGCACGCAAGACCAACAGCACGCTCGTCGTGAACGTCTGGACCACGCCCTATACCCAGCCGCTCAAGGAAGCGATGGCGATCGAGCAGTCCTACGCCAAGGGTCTCGCGGCGCACATGGTGGCGATCGCCTCGGGCAACTCGCAGAAGAAGGTCGTGCCCGAGGACGCGCAGAGGATGATCGAAGGCTACATGGCGCGCTACATGACTGCGACCGATCGCGCAGTCTTCCTCAAGGCCGGCAAGGAACTGGACAAGATCAAGGGCTACCCCGTGCTGACCGAACTCACGTGGAACCTGATGGGGGATGCGTGCGCGCCGAAAGCAGAGGCGAAGGCCGACTCTTCCGAGTCCGGCTCCTCCATGCCTTCGAGCGTGAGTGGTGCCATGTCGAGCGTGACGTCGTGGTTCACGAAGAAGAAGACCGACGAGGCGGCGAAGGAGATCGCCGACGCGGCGATCTTGTCCTTCACGGTGGAAGTGAAATCCCATCGCGTGGATGCGGTGAACGATTCGATGTTCTCGCCGCCGAAGAACTACGCGCTGGCGAATCCGAAGTAACCAGCGCTTCCCGACGCCGCTGAGCACAGGCACTCCTTCCCCCACGCTGACGCGCGGGGGAAGGAGCGCACCTCGCGACGATGTTCTCGCCGCCGAAAAACTACCCGCTGGTGAATCCGAAGTAACCAGCACTTCCCGAACGCCACCGAGCACAGGCACTCCTTCCCCCGTCGAAGACGGGGGAAGGTCGGGATGGGGGCAACGCATCGCTGGCGTCATCGCAGCCCCCATCCCAGCCTTCCCCCACGCTGACGCGCGGGGGAAGGAGCGCACCTCGCGAATGCCGCTGGCGGGACCCTCGCGCCTGCTATGCCCCGATGCACCACTCAGCTATGCGCAAGCAGTGGATGCATTCCGCGCCACGGCCCGATACGATGCGCCGATAGATGATCTGGACGTCTCGCCGGACTGATCGCCGCGGCGGACGGGACACGGGTCACGCAGGAGGGGATGCAATGGCAGGGGATACCTACGGGTTCGTCGGCGTGGGCCGCATGGGCGGGCCGATGACCGTCCGGCTGCTGGAGGCCGGGCACAAGGTGGTGGTGTACGACAAGGTCGCCGCTGCGGTGGAACCACTCGTCAAACGCGGTGCGGTGGCGGCGCAGTCGCCCACGGATGTCGCGAACGCCGCGACGGTGGTCTTCACGAGCTTGCCGAACCCCGAGATCGTGCAGGGCGTCGCGCTCGGCAAGGACGGCATCATCGACGGCACCCAGGTGAAGCGCGTCATCGACTTCTCCACCATCGGGCCGCGCACGGCTGGCATCGTCGCCAGGGGACTGGCCGAGAAGGGCATCGTGTATGTCGACGCACCGGTGAGCGGCGGCGTCAAGGGCGCAACCCAGGGCACGCTGGCCGTGATGATTGCCTGCCCCAAGCCGGTGTACGACGAGCTGGAGCCGATCCTCAAGACCTTCGGCAAGGTGTTCCACCTGGGCGAGACAGCGGGCCAGGCGCAGACCATGAAGCTTGCCAACAATCTGCTCGCTGCTGCCGCCATTGCGGTATCGTCCGAGGCGATGGTGATGGGCGTCAAGGCCGGGTTGAACCCGAAGCTGATGCTGGAAGTGCTGAACGCCGGCACCGGTCGCAACAGCGCGACCCAGGACAAGTTCCCCAAGTCGATCCTGCCGGGCACCTTCGATTTCGGCTTCGCCACCGGCCTGTCGTACAAGGACGTGCGGTTGTGCATCGACGAGGCCGAATCACTCGGCGTGCCGATGGTGGTCGGTGCAGCGGTACGCCAGATGCTGGCGGTGACCAATGCACTCTACGGCGCGGATTCGGATTTCACGTCCATGTGCCGCGTCGTCGAAACCTGGGCCGGCGTGGAAGTTCGCGGCTGACCCGGCGGCGTCTGCCGCGATCAGGAGGAGGAAGCCATGCCCAGCCATCGACCGACCATCGTGCCGGCGACTCTCGCTCAAACCGAGGATCCGGTAGCGGTCCGCATCGCGCAGGCCAGCGTCGCGTACACCGCGCCGTCGCCGGAAGTCACAGACAAGGTCAAGCTGTGCCTGATGGACATCATCGGTTGCGCGTGCGAATCGCGCGATCTGCCGTGGAGCCGACAGGCCAAGGCGCTGGTCGAGCGCGTCGCCGGATCGGGCGCGACCATCATCGGTTCGGATGACGGCGTGTCTGCCGCAGATGCTGCGTTCGTGAACGCGGTCATGGGGCACGGGCTGGTCCGCGAAGACATGCACTCGGGCAGCATCAGCCATCTCGGCATCGCCGTGCTGCCGACGCTGCTGGCGCTGTCGCAGACCAAGCGTGTGAGCGGGCAGGATCTCATCGCGGCCGCAGCGGTCGGCTACGAAGTGGGCGGCCAGATCGGCCGTGCGGTGATGGATGCCGAGATTGCACGCATCCATCGGCCCACCGGCGTGACCGGCCCCATCGCAGCGGCCGCAGCCGGTGCGAGGCTCCTCGGACTGGACGAGCAGGCCACTACGATGGCAGTCGCGCTCGGGACCAACTCGACCGCCGGCTTCAACCAATGGGCGCACACCGGCGGCAGCGAGATGTTCTTCCACGCCGGCATGGCGGCGCGCAGCGGGGTCACCGCGGCGAAGCTTGCTGCCGCTGGCGCGTTCGCATCACCCACGGCGATCGACGGTGAAGCCGGGTTGTTCGCGTCGCTCCAGAAAGCTGCCGCTGCTTCGCGCGTGACGCTGTTTCGCGGCACGCCCGAGATCCTGGCCGTTTATCACAAGCCGGTGCCGGCCTGCAATTTCGCGCAGACGCCCAGCCAGGCAGCCCTGGCCATCGCGCGCGAGCACTCGATCCCGACCGATCGCATCACGGCGATCACGATCCGCGTGCCACGGGCCGGAGCGCTCTACCCGGGGTGCGACTACAGCGGCCCCTTCGAGCACATCCTGCAAGCGAAGATGAGCATCCAGTACAACGTGGCAGCGGCGCTCATGCTGAACGGGGTGACCGAGCGCAATTTTGCGCTGCTGAACGATCGCGAGTTGCATCGCCTGATCGGGGTGATGAGCCTTGCGATCGACGACGCGATGACGCGCGCCTATCCGGGCCTGCAAGGTGGGGAGGTGGAGGTGCGCCAGGCCGACGGCACGACCGATCGAATCCGCCTCGACAACGTCGTCAACGCCAGCGCTGCGGACGTGCGATCGCGTTTCCGCGCCGCTACGCGCGAGGTGTTCGGGGCCGACAGGGCGGGACAGATCGAACGTGCCATCGCCGAACTGGACCGCAGCGACGACGCCGGACAACTCGCGCAACTCTTGCGCACGGAGGCCGCCACGGCGGAGCAGGCCCGGGCTGGTCGATGAACTTCGCCCAGTTCGCCGAGAACTTCCTGCAGGCGCTGTCGGCCGGTCTGCTGACCGGGGCGGTGTACGGGCTCATGTGCGTGGGCCTGAGCCTCATCTTCGGCGTGATGCGGGTCATCAATTTCGCGCAGGGCGATTTCATGATGCTCGGCATGTACGTGGCGTACTACGCCTTCGGACTGTTCGGCGCGCATCTGCTGTTCGGCGCTGCGTTGGCACCCTACATCGCCGCCCTGGTCGCCGGGCCGGTGATCTTCATCGTCGGTCTGCTCGTGCACAAGCTGCTGGTGAGCCGTGTCAGCGGTATCCGCGGCAGCGCGCTGGAATCCGAAGGCCATTACGCACAGCTCATCCTGACCCTCGGCATCGCGCTCATCATCCAGAACGGCGGTCTGTGGGTGTTCGGTTCGGCACCGGTTTCCATCACCACGCCGCTCTCGTCCAGCGCGTGGGAGATCGGGCCGCTGCATGGCGATCTGGTGAGCATCTTCGTGAACCAGGGCCAGACCGTCGCGGCGGTGATCGCGGTGCTGGCCGTGCTCGCGTTCGTGGTGCTGATGAGCCGCTCGCGGCTGGGCAAGTCATTGCGTGCTGCCGCGGACAATCCCGAGGCAGCCATCTACATGGGCATCGACGTGGACAAGGCGCACCGCCTCGCCTTCGCCTTCGGGGTGGCGATCACGGCGATCGGCGGCGGACTGCTCGCTTCGAGCTATCCGTTCCAGCCCTACGTGGGTCTGGAGTATGTGATCGTGATGTACGCCGGCGTGGTGCTGGGCGGGCTCGGCAGTGTGGCGGGCGCCTTCTTCGGCGGGCTCACCATCGGCCTGGTGCAGCAGCTCTCGACGCTGGTGCTGCCCAACCAGTTGCAGAACACGGCGATCTTCGTGGTGTTCCTGGTGATCGTGCTGCTGCGGCCGCAGGGCCTGTTCGGCCGGGCGGCGCGCCGCACGTGAGCACCGCGAGCCGCAAGCTGCCCGGGCCGGGCTTCGCGATCCTGCTCTTCGGGATCGCGTATGCGGTCGTCACCGCGTTCATCAGCAATTCGTACTACCAGCTCATCATGACCGTCGTGCCGGTCTGGGCGGTGATGGGCCTCGCCTGGAATCTGCTGAGCGGGTACAGCGGGCTGGTGTCCTTCGGCCACGCGGCGTTCTTCGGCCTCGGCGCCTATTTCGTCGCGCTCGCGCAGATCCATTGGGGCCTGACCCCATGGATCGGGATTCCGCTCGCCGGCGTGCTGGGCGGTATCGCGGGGCTCGTCGTGGGGCTGCCCACATTCCGGTTGCGCGGTCACTACTTCGCGCTGGCGATGCTCGCTTATCCGCTCGCGTTGCTCTACGTGTTCGAGTGGTTGGGCTATCAGGAGCTCACGTTGCCGATGCAACGCGAGACGCCGATCCTCGCCATGCAGTTCGCCGACCATCGCGTGCACGCGTTCATCGCGCTCGGCCTGATGCTGGGAGCCATGTGGCTGACCAGCCGGCTGGAGCGCGCGCGCTTCGGGCTGTCGCTGGTGGCGATCAAGCAGGACGAGGCTGCGGCCGAGGCGGCCGGCATCGACACGCTGCGCTGGAAGCTGAAGGCCATCATGCTGAGCGGTGCGCTGGCGGGCGTCGTGGGCGGTTTCTACGCCGTGGTGCTGCTGGTGGTGACGCCGCCGGCGGTCTTCGGCATGCTGGTGTCGGCGCAGGCGCTGATCGTCGCGATGTTCGGGGGCGTGGGCACGGTCTGGGGCCCCGTCATCGGCGCGGTGGTGCTGGTCCCGTTGTCGGAAATCCTGCACGCGCGGCTGGGCAACGTGATTCCGGGTATCCAGGGCGTCGTGTATGGCATCGCCATTGTCGCGGTCATTCTGATGGCGCCCGAAGGCGTGTTCTGGAAAGTGAAGGATCTGCTGCTGCGGCGCGGACCGAAACCGACCATGACTCCCACTGGTCCTGCCGGAGCGACGACGCCCATCGCTGTTCGGCCCACTCGGGACGCTGAGGGCACGGTCCTGCAACTTCGCAACGTCTCGAAGGCGTTCGGCGGACTGAAGGCGGTGCAGGAGGTCAGCTTCGACGTCGCCAACGGCGAGATCCTCGGCATCATCGGGCCGAACGGCGCCGGCAAGACGACGCTGTTCAACCTGTTGAACGGCTTCATCGCGCCCGACCAGGGTGAGATCCGGTTCGAGGGCCGCAACATCGTCGGTGACCAGCCCTATCGCATCTGCGCGGCCGGCATCGGACGGACCTTCCAGGTGGTGCGACCGTTCCGGCGCATGACCGTGGAGCAGAACGTCGTCGTCGGGGCGTTCGTGCACGCAGCCACCGACAGCGAGGCGCGGGTGATCGCGCGCGAAGCGCTGGTGGAAGTGGGCCTCGACACCCACGCACAGCGCCTGGCCGGCGGACTGACCAACAAGGAACTGCGGTTGTTGGAGTTGGCCCGCGCGCTCGCCGGCAAGCCGAAACTGCTGCTGCTCGACGAGACTCTCGCCGGCCTGGGCGGTGGCGACGTGGAGGAAGTGATCGCCGTGGTGCGCAAGCTCGCCGCCAAGGGCATCACCATCGTCATCATCGAGCACACCATGCCCGCCATGGTGCGGCTGGTGGACCGGTTCATCGTGCTGGACCACGGTGCGGTGCTGGCGACCGGACTGCCGACGGAGATCACGCGCAATCCGGCCGTGATCGACGCCTACCTCGGCAAACGCTGGAGGACGGAAGGTGCTTGAGATCACGGGACTCGGTTCCGGCTATCGCGGCGTCGCCGTGCTGCGCGATATCGTGCTGCGTGTGGACGCGGGCGAGTTCGTCGCCATCGTCGGCCCGAACGGGGCCGGCAAGTCGACCTTGTTCAAGACCATCTCCGGCATCGTTCCCGCGCTGGAGGGATCGATCCGCTTCGAGGGCGCGGATCTGCTGGCGGTGGAACCGTCGGCACGTCCGCACCGGGGTCTCGCGCATGTCCCCGAGGGTCGTCAGGTGTTTCCGTCGCTCACGGTATTCGAGAATCTCGAGATGGGGGCCTACACCGAGGCCGGGCGGCGGCACTGGAAAGACAATCTCGAGAAGATCTACGCATGGTTTCCGTTGCTGGCCGAGCGCTCGAAGGCCGCGGCCGGTTCGTTGTCGGGTGGTCAGCAGCAGATGCTGGCTATCGCGCGGGGGCTGGCTTCTTCCCCCAAGCTTCTCCTGCTGGACGAGCCCTCCATGGGGCTGGCACCGTCCACGGCGGACGAGATCTTCGAGCGTATCGTCGCGATTCACGAACAGGCGGGCATCGCCGTGCTGCTGGTCGAGCAGCGGGTGGCTGAAGCGTTGCACTATGCCGACCGCGGCTACGTGCTGGAAGCGGGGCGGATCGTCCTCCAGGGCGCGCCTGACGCGTTGAAGAACGACGACCGGGTGCGGGCATCTAGTCAAGAACGACGGGAGGGGACATGGTCGGCATCACGAAGGAGAGAACGGTGCGCCTGGTACTTGCGGCGACGTTGGCGTTGACGGCCATCGGCGCTGCGGCGCAGAAGAAGGAAATCGAGGTCGGGCTGATTGCACCGATGTCAGGACCGTGGGCGCGGCAAGGCCAGGTCATGAAGGTGGCCGCGGACCTCGCGATCGACACCATCAACAAGCAGGGCGGCATCAAGTCCATGGGTGGGGCCAGGCTCAAGCTCTCCGTGTTCGACGCCGGCGACAGCGTCGAGAAGGCGAAGAACGCGGCTCAGCGCATGGTGGCGGACGCTCCAGACCTGGTGGGCGCCACGGGCGCCTACCTGAGCTCGTTCACGCTGGCGGTGACCGAAGTGACCGAGCGAGCTGCGCTCCCGGTGCTGACGTTCTCGTACTCGGATCTCATCGGCGACCGGCGATCAGCAGGCGGAAGGCTCGTTGCCGGCGTTGATGGAAATGGCCGAGAAAGCCTCCGGCAAACGCCCGAAGACCATCGGGATCGTGATGGACAACACCGCTGCCTCGGTCGCGTTCGTGAAGCCGATCCGCGCGACCCAGCTCGACAAGCTCGGCTTGAAGCTGGTGGTGGACGAGACCTTCACCCCGCCGCTCGCGAACGCCACGCCGCTCATCCAGAAGGTGCGCTCGCAGCGACCCGACATGCTGCTGCTGCTGCCCACGGCCATCTCCGATGCCAAGCTGCTGCTGGAGAAGATGAACGAGTTCGGTCTCGGCAAGGGCAAGCTGCCCACCATCTCCAACGGTGCGGCGATCCTCGACCCCGACCTGCGCTCCAATATGAACGTGGAGCAGTTGGAAGGCGTGATGTCGGTGGTGGCCAACTGGACCACGGCGGCGCAGAAGGACATGGTGGAAGACTTCAAGAAGAAGACCAACGAACCCTGGGCGACGCAGCACTTCATGACGACCTATGGCGACATGTGGATCTTCAAGGCGGCGCTGGAAGCCGCCGGCAAGGCCGATCGCGAGTCCGTGGCGCAGGCGCTGCGCAAGATGGACGTGACCAGCGGCCCCGCGAACTACTTTCCGGGCGGGCGTGTGAAGTTCGACGAACGCGGTCGGCGCGAGGGCGCGACGCTGCTGATCGTGCAATGGCAGGGCGGGGTGCCGGTCACCGTGTATCCCGCCAAGGAGGCGCTGGCAGCGCCTGTTTGGCCGAAGCAGTAACGCCAAAAGCATTCACCACGAAGGACGCGAAGGACACGAAGGAACACGAAGGTGTGGGCGGTTCAGGTGCCATTTCTTGTTTCCTTGCCTTTCCTTCGTGCCCTTCGTGTCCTTCGTGTTTCAAGATTTTCTTTGACGTTTTTTCTGGACGACATTCGACAGGAGGCAAGCAATGAACGACGAGTTGTTCGAGAAGGGATTGGAGATCCGCAAATCGGTGCTGGGCAAGGAATTCGTGGAGAAATCCATCGCTTCCGCCGACGACTTCAACATGCCGCTGCAGCGGCTGGTGACGGAATACTGCTGGGGCGCGGTGTGGGGGCGTGACACGCTGTCCAAGAAGACGCGCAGCATGTTGAACCTCGCGATGCTGTCGGCGCTGAATCGTCCGCACGAACTCAAGATGCACGTGGCCGGCGCGCTGAGGAACGGTCTCACGAAGGACGAGATCCGCGAAGTGCTGCTGCAGGTGGCGATCTACTGCGGCGTGCCGGCTGCGGTGGATTCGTTCCGCACGGCGCGCGAAGCGATCAACGACTACGAGAAGAGCGAGGGAAAGTAGACTCGGAACTGCGCGCCCCCATCCCAGCCTTCCCCCGACATTGTCGGGGGAAGGAGCCGTACATCCCTTCCCCCGGCTGCGCCGGGGGGCGAGCCGTACACTCCTTCCCCCGGCTCGGCCGGGGGAAGGCGGGGATGGGGGCGAGGAAGTTTCAAGGACAGGACCACCCGCATGACCACCGACACCTACGAAATCTACGCGATCAAGTACGCGCAGCTCGCGCGCAAGTCCTCGGGCAACTTCATCGGCGGCGACGAGCACGACGTGGACATGCCGCTGTTCTACTACGTATGGGTGGTGAAGAACGCCGAACGCACCATCGTGGTCGACACCGGCTTCAATGCCGCGGTGGCCGCCAAACGCGGGCGCACCATCACCAAGCCGGTGGCCGAAGGTCTCAAGGCCCTCGGCATCGCGCCCGAGAAGGTGAAGGACGTGGTCATCACGCATCTGCATTACGACCACGTCGGCAACCATGCGCTGTTTCCCAATGCCGACTACCACCTCCAGGACAAGGAGATGGATTTCGCCACCGGGCGGTGCATGTGCCACGGCATCATGAATCACGGGTACGAGGTGGACGACGTGACCGAGATGGTCCGTCGCGTCTACGAGAACCGCGTGCGCTTCATCGACGGTTCGCGCGAGATCGCGCCTGGCATCGAGCTGCACCACATCGGTGGCCATACCAAGGGCCTGCAGTCGGTACGGGTGAAGACCAGGCGCGGTTGGGTCATGGTGGCTTCCGATGCCAGCCACTTCTACGCCCACATCGAGCAGAGTCGCGTATTCCCCATCGTCTACAACGTGGGCGACATGCTGGATGGCTACGCCACGGTACGCCGCCTCGCGAGCTCGGAGCGGCACATCGTGCCCGGGCACGATCCGCTGGTGATCGATCGCTATCCGTCGGCGGGGCCGGGCATGGACGGCTGGATCGTCCGGCTGGATGCGGAGCCGAGAGGCTAGGGTTCAGGGAAAGGCAGGGGAAAAGGAGATTTCGAAAAGCGCGAAGTTCCAACCCTAGCCCCCAGCCCCTAGCCCCTCCCGCCGCGGCATCCAGCGCCCATCCGCGACGAGCGCCTGAACCTGTGAGGTGACGATGCGGGTGAGCGCGCGAGCCGCGTTGGTCATCGGCCTTTGCGTCGAGGTGGCGATGACCAGGGTTCGGGTCATGGTGGGCTCGACGATGGGCCAGGCGCGAATGCGTCCCGCCGCGATGAGGTGGTGCACGCAGGAGTAGGACAGGATCGTGTAGCCGATGCCCGCTTCCACCAGGCTCAGCGTGGAATACATGGCATCGATCTCGACGCCCACGTTGGGCGCGATGCCGATGGTGGCGAGGAAGTCGTCCACCAGGACACGCAGGCCGTGCGGACGGCTGGGCAGGATCAGCGGCAACCGGGCGAGCCGGGCCGCGGCCAAGGGGCCGGCGCCCACGTGCGCCGGATCGCTCGCGGGGCCGAGCAGGAACAGCTCATCGGTAAGCAGCGGATCGGTCGCGAGGGTGTGGACGCTGGGCGCGTTGTACAGCACGGCCACGTCGATGCGGCCCATGGTGAGCCATTCCAGTACGTGACCACTGAAGCCCTCGATCACGCCCAGCGATACCTTGGGAAACTCGGTGTGCATCTGTTGCACGAGTGCCGTCGTCAGCACGGCGCCGACCGAGGGCGGCATGCCGATGACGACCCTGCCGGCCGGTGTCGCGTCGAGCGCGTGAATGGCGCTCTTCGCGCTGGCCGCGGTTTCCAGCACGCCGCGCGCGTGCTGTTCGAACAGTCGACCGGCCTCGGTGAGCAAGATGCCGCGGCCGGTGCGGTGGTAGAGCTTGGTGCCCAGTTCGTCCTCGAGCGCCTGGATCTGCCGGCTCAGCACCGGTTGGCCGACCGAGAGGCGCTGCGCCGCGCGCGAGAACGTGCCGGCCTCGGCGATGGCGACGAAGTACTCGAGTTGCTTCAGTTCCATGGGCGTCGTTTGGCAACCACTGCTGCCCCCACCCTAACCCTCCCCCGGCGTAGCCGGGGGGAGGGGATGTACACACCGTCCCCCGCGACGGCGGGGGAAGGTCGGGATGGGGGCAGCGCTCAAACCTGCGCTTCCCGTTGCTTCGCAAACGCCACGAACCAATCCAGCGACTTCGGATTCGCCATGGAATCGCGGTTGGCCGCTTTTTCCACCGGCTGTCCGAGCAGGATCTTCTTCACCGGCACTTCCATCTTCTTGCCGGAGATGGTGCGCGGCACCTCGGTGATCACGAACACGTCGTCGGGCACGTGCCGCGCGGACAGGCCGGTGCGGATGGATTGCAGCAGCGCTTGCTTGAGCGCGGCTGGGACTTCCGGACTGCCGTCGCGCAGGACGACGAACAACGCCATGAACGACGGGCGTCCCAGATACTCGAGGTCAACCACGAGAGAGTCGGCCACTTCGTCGAAGCCTTCGACCACGCGATAGAGCTCGCTCGTGCCCATGCGGATGCCGTGACGGTTGATGGTGGAGTCGGATCGTCCGTAGATCACGGCGGTGACCGATTCCGGTCGCGGAATGAGTTTGAGCCAGTCGCCGTGGCGCCATACGCCGGGCCAGACGTCGAAGTAGCTTTCGTAATAGCGCTTGCCATCCTGGTCGCCCCAGAAGTACAGCGGCGCCGACGGGAACGGTTCGCTGCACACGAGTTCGCCCACCTGGTCGAGGACGGGCTTGCCGTCGTCATCGTAGGCGTAGGTCGCGATGCCGAGGCCACGGCACTGCATCTCGCCCGAGTAGATCGGCAGAATCGGGCAGGCACCGACGAACGCCGTGCCGGGATCCGTACCGCCCGAGATCGACGCGAGCATCACGTCGTCGTGCACGTTCCGGTAGACCCACTCGTAGCCTTCTTCGGTCAGCGGCGAACCGGTGCACCCGACCGTTCGAATGGCGGAGAGATCGAAGTGCTGGTGTGGCGAATAGCCATTCTTGGCGCATAGCGCGATGAAGGCGGGACTGATGCCGACGAACGTGGCGCGTTCGCGCGCGACGTAGCGCCAGAGCGTGCCCAGATCCGGATATCCGGGGTTGCCGTCGAACTGCAGGATGGTCGCGCCGCGCGTCAATGCCGACACGAGCACGTTCCACATGATCCAGCTGGTGGACGAGAACCAGAAGAAGCGATCGTCGTCGCCCACATCGAGCGCGAGAGCGCTGCCCTTGCACGTCTCGATCACGGTGCCGCCATGGGCATGCACGATGGGCTTCGGCATGCCGGTGGTGCCGGAGGAATAGACGATCCACAACGGATGATCGAACGGCAGCGCCTTGAACTTCGGTGCGGTCGGCTGCGCCGTAGCCTGGGCGAACGTCGTCACGGGGACCGTACCGAGGTCGATGGCCGCGTTCGCATCGAGATACGGCACGAAGATCACCGCTTCCAGCGTCGACAGCGCGGCCACCAGTTCGCGTACGACTTCGCGCCGGTCGTAGTCCTTGCCGCCGTAGCGATAGCCGTCCACCGCGAACAGGACACGCGGTTCGATCTGGCGGAAGCGATCGAGTACGCTCACCGGACCCATATCGGGCGAGCAGCTCGACCACACGCCGCCGCAACTCGCTGTGGCGAGCAGCGCGACGACGCTCTCGGGAATGTTGGGCATGTACGAGACCACCCGGTCGCCGGGCCGGACGCCCAGTGCTTCGAGGGTTGCGGTCATTGCGCCCACTTGCCCCGCGAGCGCCGCCCACGACATTTCGCCGCGGCTCCGGATCTCGGATTGGTGGATCAGCGCCGGGCGCGTCGCGGCGTCGCTGCGCTCGGCGCGGGCCAGAGCGTGCTCGGCGTAGTTGAGAGTCGCTCCTTCGAACCACTTCGCGCCGGGCATCACCCGTCGATCGAGCACGCGCTGGTAGGGGCTGTGGGATCGGACCTCGGAAAACTGCCAGATCGACTCCCAGAAGGCTTCGATGTCGGTTACCGACCACTGCCACAGGGATTCGTAGTCGGCGAAGTCCAGGCCCTTTCGGCTCTTCAGCCAGCGGCGGTAGCGGGTGATGGCGGCGCGTTCGATGCGCTCGGCGGACGGGCGCCAGAGCGGGGCAGGCTGGTTCATGGCAGGTGCAGAGACAAAACCGCAAGGTTACCAAGCGGGCGACGCCGGCGCAGCCCGGCGTTGACCTGCCGGCGGTCGCAAGTGAACATCGCGCCATGACCCACGACGTGATTGTCGTCGGCGCCGGCATTGCGGGCGCGTCGATCGGCTATTTCCTGTCCCGCAGCACGCGCGTCCTGTTGCTGGAACGCGAATCGCAACCCGGCTATCACACCACGGGCCGCTCGGCCGCGCTGTTCGCCGAGAGCTACGGCACGCCGCAGGTACGCGCGCTGACGCTGGCGAGCCGTGCCTTCTACGAGCGGCCACCCGGCGGGTTCACGGATCATCCGGTGCTCGGCGATCGCGGTGCGTTGTTCGTGGGGCCCCAGGAACAGCGCAGCGAGCTCGATGCGATGTACGACATCGTGCGCGCTTTCACCGATCGGGCGCGACGGCTCACCGTAGCCGAGGCGACGAGCCTGGTGCCGGTGCTGGAACCGGCGTACGCGGAAGGGGCGGTGCTCGACCCGGTGTCCGCGGACATGGACGTGCATGCCATCCATCAAGGCTTTCTGCGCGGCATCCGTGGGAACGGCGGAGTCGTCGTCTGCGACGCCGAGGTCACCGGCATCGATCGTAGCGTCGGCCGCTGGCAGGTGCAGGCGAGCGGAACGACGCATGTGGCGCCTCTGCTGGTGAACGCCGCCGGCGCCTGGTGCGACGTGATTGCCGGGCTCGCCGGCGTGAAGCCCATCGGACTGGTGCCGAAGCGCCGCACTGCGTTCACCTTTGCGCCGCCGGCCGGGGTCGAGAGTGCGCACTGGCCGGCGGTGATCGGCGCCGATGAGACGTTCTACTTCAAGCCCGACGCCGGGCTGTTGCTCGGCTCGCCGGCCAATCAGGACCCGATGCCGCCGCACGACGTGCGCCCGGAGGAGGAGGACGTGGCGACGGGCATCTGGCGCATCGAACAGGCGACGACGATGCGTATTCGTCGGCCGGCATCCACTTGGGCCGGCCTGCGATCGTTCGTTGCCGATGGCGATCTGGTGGGCGGGTTCGATCCCGATGTACCCGGCTTCTTCTGGTGCGCGGCCCAGGGTGGTTACGGCATCCAGACGGCGCCGGCGATGGGTGAGGTGTGCGCAGCGATCGCGCTGGGCAAAGGTGTGCCGGAGCGCATTGCGGGTTTCGGGGTGACGGAGGCGATGTTGTCGCCGCGGCGGTTGCTCGGCTGAGGCCCCCATCCCAACCTTCCCCCGGCTATGCCGGGGGAAGGTTGGGATGGGGGCAGCGATGCCTAAGGCTTCGAACCCTTGCCCAGGCTCAGGTACCGTTGCCTCAGGAACTCGACGTACGCCGCCAGCCAGCTCACCTGCAGTTCGTCGAGCACCGGATCGGACATGCCTTCGGCCTCGAGGTCCGCGAGGCGCGAACCGGCGAGCCCGGCCGGCAATCGAGTGCCGAGTTTCAGCATGCCGCGGCTGCCGAAGGCCTCCTGCAGGTGGGTGCTGCGCAACGTGGCAATGATCTCCTCGTCGCTCTTGCCGGCCTTCGACATCTGTCGAATCTGCTCGATGCTGATGGACTGCGGCTTGAAGCCTTGGGGGCGGAACCAGTCCGGGAGGCCGAGCGGGCGTCCGAAGGGCGATTGCAGCGGCGGCGGCGACTGCGTGGGTGCTGCACCGCTGTCGAGCCCAGCGAGATCCACCTGCTGCGGATAGCAAGGGCCGCAGCGCCCCAGCGATTCGCCCGTGACCCAATAGCGCACGAGCAGGTCCACGTCGTCGGAGAACCCCTGCTGGATTTCGTCGAGCACTTCGCGCGACACGCCGGCCTTGGCGAGTTTGCCGAAGTCCGATCCGCGCAGCGCATAGGTGGTCTTGGCCGAGCGCATCGCACCCGCGATGCTGCTCGGTGCGTCGCCCTGCTTGCTCATCGTCACCACTTCGGCGAAGGGCATCGAATCGCGCATCGTCGTGCACGCGGTGGAGAACAGCACGACACCGAGCAGCGCCAGGGCGGAGACGAATTTGGTCATGGGTAAGTTCACGTAGGGAAGGCGGCAAGTCCGCGGTCAGGCTTTGGCCGCCAGGGGCAGGAGAGGTTCCCGTCGTTGATCGGCGTCAAGGCTTGAGCGGACGGCGGGCGGTAGCTTACGCTTCGTTCACCAGGAGGAGATCGGAACATGACAATCACAAAGTGGTGCAGGTTCGGTGTGACCGTCCTCGTCGCGGGCGCCATGCCCGCGTTCCATGCGTCGGCCGCGGACGCACCGGCCGCCGGGACGGTCTTTCGCGATTGCCCCGAGTGTCCCGAGATGGTGGTGGTTCCCGCCGGCGAGTTCGTCATGGGTTCGCCGCTCGCCGAGAGCGGGCACAAGGACGAGAAGCCGCAACACCCGGTGAAGATCGCGAAGCCCTTTGCGGTGTCGAAGTACGAACTCGCGTTCGAGCATTGGGATGCCTGCACCACTGCGGGCAAGTGCCCGAAGGTGGATGACGACGGTATCGGCCGCGGGCGGTTCCCGGCCATCAACGTGAACTGGGACGACGCGAAGGCCTACGTCGCCTGGCTGTCGGAGACGACGGGCAAGCGCTATCGCCTCCTTTCGGAATCCGAATGGGAATACGCGGCGCGCGCCGGCACGACGACACCGTGGTTCTGGGGCGCCGCGGAAGACAGCTGGGGTTCACGGGTGGCCTGCGACTTCGCCAACACCCACGACGAAACCAGCAAGGAAGCGCACCCCATGTACGTGTGGTCGCACCACCAGTGCGCCGATGGCTTCGCGGAGAACGCGCCGACCGGCAAGTTCAAGCCGAATCCGTTCGGCCTGCACGACATGCTTGGCAACGTGCGCGAGTGGGTGGAGGACTGCCACGTCGAAGGCTATGCGGGCATGCCCGAGGACGGTTCGGTCCGCAAGGTCGAAGCCTGCGAAAAGCACCTCGTGCGCGGCGGCGGGTGGGTCGACGGACCGTCCACTAGCCGCTCGGCGTATCGCTACGCCGAGGACGGCAAGATGCGCAACTACCAGATCGGGTTCCGCATCGCGCGGGATCTGTAGTGCACAAGCAACGGCGGAACCGAAGTTCCGCAACTTCGGTCACATGGCCTTGCGGCGGCGTCGGACGGTCAATCCCAGCACTGCAAAGCCGGCCATCAGTAGCGCGTACTCGGCCGGTTCCGGCACCGGGTTGATGCGCACGGCAACCACTTGCGAGTAGGTGAGCACGGTACCGTCGTTGCTTCGAACAGCGGTGAACGCCTCGTACTCGGCGGTCCCCGTGGCCCCGACAAAGGCGCCGGTTCCGCCTTGCGTCTGCGAGCTGCCGGTCGCATAGCCGAAGATGGTGGCGCCGAGTGGTTCTAGGTGCGCACCGAATGTCGTGCCGTGGACCGTCCCGTCGGGTCCCGTATCTTCGAACGTGCCGACGAACGGTAGAGGGTCGTTGCCGACCGTGAATGTGTAGCCCCCCACTTCGCTTTCGAGATCGATGGTCCCCGGGCTGCGCGAGGTGAACACACCGCTGTTCGTGCCGTACCCTTCTTGCAGGAATTCGGTCCCGTTCTTCGCCAGCACGAACACGGGGCGCGTGTCGGTCTGCGCGATCGGCGCGTCCGCGTCCACGGTGACGGACATCCGCTCCACCATGATGCCTTGGTAGACGAAGAAATTCGGATCGCCGCTATCGAAGTAGTTCGAAAAGAACTCGTGCGTCCCGGAGCCGGTGGCACCGCTGAAGTAACCCGTGCCGCCGGCCACGGTACGGGTCCCGGTGTAGCGCCAGAACCCCGTGCTCTCGAAGTTCGCTTCCTCCAGGAACGTTGTGAACGTTCCATACAGGCTGTCGGTCCCGTTCGACCATTGCCAGTTTCCGGTCGAAACGGCGCCTGTAGTGGGGCCGAACAGATAGTCCGTGAACCCTGTATTCAACGATACGGGCAAGTTGGACGAAACCAAGGTCAGCGATTCGCCGCCCGAGTTAGAGTCGTTGTAGCCCGATCCGAATCCGTAGCCGACGTTGACGAAGTCATAGGTGACTTCGATCGCGTGGGCTGGCGCTACTGCCGCGACAAGCGCGATCATTCCCAACGCACGGCGCAGCGCGCTTCCTTGCCCGATTGACCCGACCATGGTGCCCCCGTTTGGTTTGTTGTTCGCCCAGGAATGTAAGAAATTCCGACGCAAGTGTCGGAAACTTATCGGGAAACTGAAAATAGCAGAGCGCTCGTCCGACGCCAAGTCACAAATGCCGGTTGCATGGAACCGGGTCAGGCGTGGCTTGCAGCCGGCTCCAGACGACCGCCGTCCCAGCGGGCCGCTTCGCTGGCGGCATGGACCCCGGTCAGTCGCTGCATTGCCGCGCTGAAACGCCCGGGGTCACCGCTCGTCACGAAACGATGCCGGCCGGCGTGGGTCGTGTCATGCCCGAGGCCATGCTGCGCGAGCACGGTCCTGACGTGACGAGCGATGGCGGGAGCAGGGTCGATGACGGCCACGTCGGGACCGGCGATTCGGCGAATCGGTTCGATGACGAAAGGGTAGTGCGTACAGGCGAGCACGATAGTGTCTGCTCCCGCATCCAGTATCGGGCGCAAGAATCCGCGCAGCAGCGCCTCCGTGGCCGGCCCATCCAGATCGCCGGCTTCCACATGGTCCGCCAGTCCGTCGCAAACCTGGTTGATGAGGCGTACGCCCGAAGCGTGGCGGCCGGCCGTCGCCTTGAAGAGCCGTCCCTGGAAGGTCGCCGGCGTGGCCATGATGCCGACGACGCCGGACCTGGTCATCGCGGCGGCCGGCTTGACCGCCGGCTCCATGCCGATCGACGGCACGTGCGGCAGTGTTTCGCGCAGGTGCTTGAGGGCCGCCGCAGAAGCGGTGTTGCATGCAACCACAATCGCCTTGCAGCCTCGTTCGAGCAGATGATGCGCGATCGCATCGCTGAAGCGACGGATCTCGAGTTCGCCGCGCGGACCGTAGGGCACGTGCTGCTGGTCGGCGAAATAGATCGTGTCTTCGTGCGGCAGCGCGCGGACAATTTCGCGCCATACCGAAAGGCCGCCGACGCCGGAATCGAAGACGCCGATGGGGCCGTCGGAATTCATGGGGCGCAAGTTTACGGAGGCGCTCGCGCTCACGGCAAGCGGCGTTGAATCGCTATCATGCTGCCTCCTGCGAGTTCGTCGATCCCCTCATGTGCCAGCTCCTCGGCATGAACTGCAACGTGCCCACCGACATCTGCTTTTCCTTCACCGGATTCCAGCAGCGCGGCGGGCGCACCGACCACCATGCCGACGGTTGGGGCATCGCGTTCTTCGAGGGCAACGGCTGCCGCGTGTTTCTCGACCATGCGCCCGCGGCCGAGTCGCCCGTGGCGCAATTGGTACGCGGCTATCCGATCCGATCGCTCAACGTCATCGCGCACATCCGCAAGGCGACGCGCGGCGTGGTGTGTCTCGAAAACACCCATCCCTTCATGCGCGAACTGTGGGGGCGCTACTGGATCTTTGCCCACAATGGCACCCTGAAGGACTACGACCCCGCAGTCCGCGGTTGGTACCGGCCGGTCGGTACCACCGACAGCGAGGCCGCCTTCTGCGATCTGCTCGAGTCGTTGCGGGAGCGGTTCGGCGATGCCGAGCCGACGGCCGAAGACCTGCGTGCCGCCATCGCAACCTGGGCCGATGCCACGGCGCAATTCGGGAGCTTCAATTTCATGCTGTCCAACGGGCGGACTCTGTTCGCGCGGTGCCATGACCGGCTCGCCTACATAGTCCGCCGGGCGCCCTTCAAGACCGCCCACCTGGTCGATGAAGACGTGTCGGTGGATTTCAGCTCGGTGACCACCCCGAACGACCGGGTGGCGGTCATCGCCACGGTGCCGCTCACGGACGACGAGCACTGGACCCCCCTGGCACCTGGCGAACTGGCCGTTTTCCAGGACGGGGAGCGGCTGCAACCGGGGTAAACCCCGGAAAAAGACCCAAAAACCGCAAAAAACTGTCGGTTGGTCGCAGAAGCCCCGTACAATGCCGCCCCGCTGAAACTCCCCGGCAATCAAGCCTGAGGGAGCGCCCCCATCCCATCTGTTCACGACATCATGCCCAGGCAAAAACCGTTAGAGCTGTACCGCAACATCGGCATCATCGCCCACATCGACGCGGGCAAGACCACCACGACCGAGCGCGTGCTGTACTACACCGGTAAGAAGCACCAGATCATCGAGGTGCACGACACCAAGGACGGCAAGGCGAGTACCACCACGGACTACCTGGAGCAGGAGCGCAAGCGCGGCATCACGATCCAGAGCGCGGCGGTGTCGACGGAGTGGAAGGGCTACCAGATCAACGTGATCGACACCCCGGGCCACGTGGACTTCACCATCGAGGTGAACCGCAGCCTGCGCGTGCTCGACGGCGCGGTCGTGGTCTTCGACGGCGTGGCCGGCGTGGAGCCCCAGACCGAGACCAACTGGCGCCTCGCGAACCAGTACAACGTGCCGCGCATGTGCTACGTGAACAAGATGGACCGCATGGGGGCGAACTTCGCGCACTGCCTGAAGGGCATCCGCGAGCGCCTCGGTGCCAACGTCCTGCTGTGTCACGTGCCGATCGGCAGCCACGACGAGTTCGTGGGCATGGCTGATCTGGTAGCCGGTGTGGCCTACGTCTGGAAGTCCGAAGACAAGGACGCCGAATGGGAGACCGTCCCGTTCGACCAGTTGAAGACCCGCTTCAAGTTCGCCGCGAGCTCGGACAACGACTGGATCGACCGGATCCCGGCGCTGCGCCACGACCTGATCGAGCATGCACTCGCGCTGGACGAGAACGCCTTCATGCACTTCATCGAGACTGAGGAATTCGATCCGAAGGTCCTGAAGGCGTGCATCCGCAAGGGCACCGTGGGCGGTACCCATGTGCCTGTCTTCTGCGGCTCGTCGTTCAAGAACAAGGGCGTCCAGCAGCTGCTCGACGCCGTGATCGACTACCTGCCGTACCCGGGCGAAAACGGCGGCATTTCCATGGTGGATCCGGACGGCAAGGTGATCGGCAAGCAGGAAGTGCGTGACGATGCACCGGCGCGCGGCCTGGCGTTCAAGGTCATCAACGACCAATTCGGCACGCTTACCTTCGTGCGCGTCTACTCGGGGGTCATCAAGAAGGGCGACACCCTGATGAACGTGACCCGCAGCCGCAAGGAACGTATCGGTCGCATCGTGGAAGTGCAGGCCAACGTCACCAAGGACATCGACGAAGCGCGCGCCGGCGACATTGTCGCCTTCGTGTCGATGAAGGAGACCGAGACCGGGGATTCGCTGTCCGATCTGGACCACCCGGCGCTGCTGGAGCGCATGCGCTTCCCCGACCCCGTCATCAGCGTGGCGGTGGAGCCGAAGACCCGCGGCGACATCGACAAGCTCTCCACTGCGCTCTACAAGATGGCCAAGGCCGATCCCTCTTTGCGTCTGGAGGTAGACCAGGAGACCGGTCAGACCGTGCTGCGCGGAATGGGCGAGCTGCACCTCGAAGTGACCATCGATCGCATGCGCACCGAACTGGGCGTCGAAGCGAACATGGGCAAGCCCAAGGTGAGCTTCCGCGAGGCCTTCGGTACTGCGGTCGAACGCACCTACCAGCACAAGAAGCAGTCCGGTGGTTCCGGCCAGTTCGCCGAAGTGAAGATGGTGTTCGAGCCGCTCGAGCCGGGCCAGGGTGTCGAGTTCGTCGACGAGGTCGTGGGCGGCCGTGTGCCGCGCGAGTACATCCCGGCGGTCGAGCACGCGATCAAGACCGAATCGAAGCGCGGCCAGGTGGCCGGCTACGAAGTGGTGGATTTCCGCGCGCGCCTGATCGACGGCAAGTACCATGACGTGGACAGCTCGGCACTCGCGTTCGAGATCGCCGGCCGTTCCTGCTTCCGCGAAGCGCACAAGGCGAGCAAGCCGAAGCTGCTGGAGCCGATCATGCGCGTGGAGGTCGTCACCGAAGCCGACTATCTCGGCGACATCATCGGCGACTTCAACCGCCGTCGCGGTCAGGTTACCGAGCAGGGCCAGCGCGGACCGCAGGCCTTCGTGCAGGGTTTCATCCCGCTGGCCGAGATGTTCGGCTACATCAACTTCCTGCGTTCAGCCACGAGCGGTCGCGGCACGTTCACGATGGAGTTCGCGCACTACTCCGAAGTGCCGGCCGGATTGGTGACGAAGCTGATGGAGAGCGAGGCGGCGTAGTCGCCGAGCCCCCACCCTAACCCTCCCCCGGCAAAGCCGGGGGAGGGGACGTACACCCCTTCCCCCACCAAAGGTGGGGGAAGGTTGGGATGGGGGCAGCGAAGCGCCCGACTTCGTCGGGGGAAGGTCGGGATGGGGGCGGGGTACTAGCAGCGGAACCGCGCCACCGCCTGCTCGAGTTGCGCGGCCGACGCCGACAGGCGCTCCGCCTGGGCGTGGGCTTCGACACTGCCGGCGCTGTTCTCCTCGGCCATGCGCGCAATGCGCTCGACGCGTCCTGCCACATCGGTGGCCACGGTGCTCTGTTCGCGCACCGAGGCGGCGATGTCGCGGGTCACCTCGCCGATATGGCGCGTGCCGCCGACGATCTCGCTCATGGATTCGCCCGCACGGGTCACGGCCGCAACGCCGTCCTGCACCATGCGGCTGCCGCTCTGCATCGAAGCGACGGCTTTCTGCGTGTCTTCCTGGATCGACCCGATCATGGTGCTGATCTCGGTGGTCGCGTTGCCCGAGCGTTCCGCGAGCTTGCGCACTTCGTCCGCGACGACCGCGAAGCCGCGCCCTTGTTCGCCGGCGCGGGCGGCCTCGATGGCGGCGTTCAACGCCAGCAGGTTGGTCTGATCGGCGATGTCCTTGATGACCTTGACGATGCCGGTGATTTCGAGCGAGCGGTTGCCGAGCGATTCGATGCTGACCGCCGAGGCCGAGACGGTCTGAGCGATGCGGCTCATGCCGCTCACTACTTCCTCCACGGTGCGCTCGCCTGCGCCGGCCAGTTCACCCGCCTGCACGGCCGTGGATTCGGCGTCGCGGGTGTTGTCGGCGATGTGGGAAATGCTCACCGTCATCTGCTCGACGGCAGCGGCCGTCCCCGCGGCTTCTTCGCTCTGCTGTTCCGAACTCTGTCTGATGCGGCCGGTGCATTCGAGCGTCGCGCGGGTCGCATCGGTCACCTGCGACAACTGTTCGCGCACGGCACGGATGCTCGACTGGAAGCTTTCCATGAGTTCGTTGAAGGACGTCATCACGCGCGCAATCTCGTCGCGTCCTGAGACCGGCAAGCGGCGGGACAGATCCCCGTCGCCCTTGATCTGCGCCATGGTGGAGCCGAAGGCGCTCAACGCGTTCATGGGTCGGGCGATGCTGCGCGAGAGCAGCAGCAACATGCCGCCGAGCACGATGGTGATGCCGAGCAGCCACGCGCCGACGCGCTTGATCGACTCGAGGAAGATCGTGTCCACGTCGTCCAGATAGATTCCGGTCCCGAGGACCCAGCCCCAGGGTTCGAACAGCTGAACATAGGAAATCTTGCGGGTGGGTTCGGTTGCGCCGGGCTTGGCCCAGCGATAGGCCACGAATCCGGCGCCGTTGTTCGCCTTCACCACCTTCACCATTTCCCGGTAGGTGTAGACACCGTCCGGGTCGTGCACGTCATCGCGCAGCGTGCCGTCCCACTCGGGCTTCATGGGATGCATGATGACCCGCTGATCCAGGTCGTTGATCCAGAAGTAGTCCTTGCCGCCGTAGCGCATCCCCTTGATGACCGCGGCCGCCTGCTTCTGGGCTTCCTCACGGGTCATCTTTCCGGCCTTGACCTGACCCTCGTAGTACGCGAGGACCCCCATGCCGGTCTCCACGACGTGCTGGGTCTTGGCCTTCCGGTCGTCCATCAGGACCTTCTGCTCTTCGCGGAGCGAAGCGGCGACGGCCAGGGCCACACCCAGGCCCCCCAGGAGGACGAGCGCCCAGAGCTTGGCGCGAATGCTGAAACGGTCGAGCAGGCGTTGCATGGCAGGAGACTCCGAAGGCAGGGGCCGGATCGATGCCGGCCGCGTGGGGACGAAACAAAGCTGGCGCACGGGGCGCCAGGGATGCCCCTGTTACGGCCTGCCGGAGGCCGACTTTAACCTCGATGCGCCCCATCCAACGGCTGGGTCAGAGCAGCTGTGCAGCCCCTTTTCCCTGTTGAATCGCGGGGATATACGAGTCCAGTTCGGCCAGGGTCGCGCGGTCGGTCAGGTCCACGGACCGGCCGCGCTCGGCCGACAGGTAGCTCGCCATCACCAGGCGCTGGACCTCCAGCCCGTAGGCCCAGTCGAGCATGGCGTCGCGCCCGGCCGAGAAGGCCTCCAGCATGTCCCGGTTCTCGTCGGTATAGCCGTAGAGGTCGGCCTCGTTGGTCTGGACGGCGAGGAGGCCGCGGCTCGCGGTGGCCTTCTCGAGTGCGGTTTCCTGGTCGGCGATGGCTTCGGCGGCCGCATCGCCGATGAAGACGCTGAGCGGTGAAACCAGCGTATTGACCTCGAAGGCGTAACCCGGCCCCATGCCGTCCATGAAGAGGCGCAGGCCCTGCTTCTCGAACATCCACGAATCGGTGAACTGGGCCTTCACGATCTGCCCGGTCTCGGGATTGCGGTAGGTGATCATCCCGGTCGCGAAATCCTCGGCCGGCGTCTTCGCGTAGTCGACGCCGCGGTCCTTCAGCAATTTCGCGCGCCATTTCGGCTGCCCCCACTTGAGCAATCCGAGATCGGCGGTGACCGATTGCGGCTGCAGGAACAGCAGATCCTTGTCGGGTGGTGTCAGCACGTAGCGGCCGACCGCGATGCTGTGGCAGCCCATGTCGAGCAGCACGCCGCCGCCCTGGCGGGTCGGATCCCAGAACCATGGCTCGTGCGGACCGCCGTGCTCCTCGGCCGAGCGCGTGAGTGTCAGCGGGCCCATGGTACGTGCCACCGGCTGCAACTGGTCGCGCTGGGTGCGGATCGACCGCATGAAGATCTGGTTCTCGAAGTAGGCCGTCCTGAGACCAGCTTCGCGAGCGAGTGTAACCATGCGCGAAGCTTCCGCCATGTTGCGACCGAGCGGTTTCTCCACGATCACGCCCTTCAGACGCGCACCGGCCCGAACGGCCGCATGCACCTCTTCCATGACCGCCACGCGCGCGAAGTTGGGTGCGTAGATGGCGATTGCATCGACATTGCGCGCCAGTTCGGCAATGGAGTCGTAGACCTTCGCTTCGCCGAGCTTCTGCTCGCGGCACCAATCCGACAGCGCGGCAGCACCGCTGCGCCGCAGGATGCCGGCGATCTCGAGCCCACGGACCTGCTGGATGGCGACTGCCTGGAAGCGCGCGACGAAGCCTGCACCGATGAAGCCGAGTTTCATGGTTTCCTCCCGATCGTTGTGGGCGCATTCTCCCTCGCACCTGCACGCCAATGGAAGCGGTCGGGTGTATGGTGGGCGCCCGCAGACGCAGGAGACGGCGCCATGACCACCAGGACATCGAGCAGGCGCCACGGCGCGCCGGCGCGGCGAACCGCAGTGCTCCCGGCGCTCTCGACCGCAAGCGGGCAGGGCCCGGTACCGATCGTCGAGGACACGCTGCGCGCGCTGCAGGTGGTCTGGTTCGCGGCAGCACTCGAATACGCACCGCTGTTCACGGTGGTGGACTGCCTGGTGGAGCTCAATCATGCCGGCAAGCTGCCGGTGCGCAAGGGCAGTGCGAGCGCGCTGCTGTACGAGTACTGGCAGGAGCGTGACGAGCGCTTGTCCGCCGTCGAGCGGAGCCGACTGTATGCGCGAGCCTTGGGAATCAGCGGGGCCTCAGCCGCGGGCGTGGTTCCGAACCGCGCATTGCCGGAACGGTGGCTTGCGTTGGTCTCCGAGGTGCACGCGCTGGCACCCGTGGCGTCGCGGGTACCGTTGATCGAGCGCCCCGAAGTGCGTGCCGCCGCACGGGCGCTTGCCGCCAACCTGGCGCAGTTCGGCGCCGGTACCGCTCGGGCCGCCGCGGCGTTGCACGAGCACATCCAGCAGGCGCTGGCACTGCTTGCAGACCCGGACGTGCGCAGCGGCTACGGCGCGCGCGATGTCTGGCAGCTTGTGGATCGCATTGCCGCGCAGCACCTCGGCGGGGCACGCAATGCCGCGCGTTACCGAACTCTGGCGAACTCGGGCAGCACCATCATCGGTTGGTTGGCGCGGCACACGGGCGCGTTGAGCGGTGCATCCGCCGCTCCCGGGGTGCCACGGCCGTATCCCACGGACGCCGAACTCATCGCGGCGGTCGAGGCCTGGCTCGGTGCCAGCGCTGCCGACGATGACGATTGAGTGGCCGTTCAGTCCTCGCCGGGCCTGCCATCGCCCGGAGGGCAACGGCCAACGGCCAAGCACAGACGGTCCGCGGGGCCACCCACGGTGCTTGGTCGCTCGGCTGCGCCGGCCGCGGCGCTGTCGCGGTCGGTTACTTCTTAACCAGTGCGCCGGGCGATGAACCGGCCGCCGCCCAGTCCGCCGCTGGCGAAGCGCTCGACGAAGAACGCGTAGGTCTCGTCCCATTGGTGCGATCGCGCTGTCCCGAACTTGCGGGCAGTGTCGCTGCCGAGGCTGCGGTACATCCGGAGTCGATCGATCAGGATGCGCGCCCAGAGCTCGCTCAGATCGTCGCGGCGCGCGAGCGTGCAGCCATTGGCCGCGAGCAGGCGCGCGTAGCCGTCCAGCGTCTCGAGATCGGGGAATGTCATCTCGCTCGTGAGACGTGCCATCTCGGTTTCGGTGAGCGGTGCGCGGCGCAGGATGTCGGTGAAGGCGATGACACCGCCCGGCTTCAGCACGCGTGCGCACTCGGCAATCAAACGCGGCTTGTGCGGCACGTGGCACCACGCTTCCTGCCCCATGACGATGTCGAAGCTTGCGTCCGCGAACGGCATCTCGAGCGCATTGCCGAGGCGGAATTCCACCAGGTGATCGAGGTGGGCCAGTGCGGTCAGGCGCTGCGCACTCGCGTGGCGGCTTTCAGTGAGGTCCAGCCCGACCACGCGGCAGCCGATCCGGTGCGCGAGGTAGCGGGCCGGACCCCCCATGCCGCTGCACACGTCGAGCACGATGTGGTCGGGACGGATACCCGCCGCTTCGATCAGGAGATCGTTGGCTTCGATGCCGCCGAAATGATCCTGGTCGTGATCCTTGAGGACCTCTTCGGTGAGCGCGTCCGTGGCGATGCCGCGGGCCGCCAGCGCCCGCAGGATCTGGTCTTCGTTGATCGGGTGCGTGTCGTAGAACGCGACGACCGGACCCGCGGCCGTCACTTCGCGAGGCCCGTGGCGAGCATCTCCAGGCGGTGGCTCGCCTTGCCGACCCGCAGGATGATGGCATCGAGCTGATCGGCGAGGCCGAGCGCATCGAGCGCGGCGGTGACCGCTTCGGTCGCGCCGCCGAAACAACCGAGCGGATACTCCGCGGGTGCCTTGAGCCCGATGCCTTCATGCTCGAAGACGGCCTGGTGCAGGTGATCCGAGACGAACACCACCAGCGCCGAGGCGAGTGCACGCGGATTCAACCCGGCATGATGGGTGCCCGCGATCTGCACCAGTTCGCGCGGCGCGTTCCAGCGGCGCAGCAACCCCGCACCGAGACCGGTATGGGCGATCACGAACGCCTGGTGGAGCGGCGTGCCTTGCGCATAGCCGACCTCGACGAACCGTGACATGAGTTTCGGTTGGGACCAGCACAGGGCAAGCGTGCCCACATCGTGCAGCATGCCGCCGGCGTAGGCCACGTGGCGGTCCACGTCACCGGAGAGCATCAGCGCGATCTCGCGCGCGCAGAAACCGGTCATCAGGTATTCGAGCCACAGTGCGTGCATCAGGGCCGGATCGACGACGGCAGCGCTGGTGCGCATCCACAGCTCGAGGAGCTGGGCTTCGCAGACGTCCATGGTGAGGTCGATCCCGAGGCGCAGCACGGCGGCCTGGATCTCCACCAGGGGTTTGCCGGAGCTGCCGAATCGGGCGGAATTGGCTACGCCGAGCACCCGCGCGGCGAGCACCGGGTCGCTGCCGATGATCTCCTCCAGTTCGCGGGAGATGGACGGCGAGTGCGTGTCGAGCGACAGCAGCCGGAACGCCAGCGGCGAGGGCGGTGGCATGTGCTCCTCGGCCTCCGAGAGGCTGGTCCACTCCTCGAAGAACGTGCGCAGATCCGCTTCTTCCTGAGCCGTGAGCGGCTCCACTGCGGCAATCGCCGCGGCGCCGCCAGGTTCGGTCGTCGTCATCGGGACTCCTTCCGTGATGCGTGAGGCCGTCTCTTGCTAGATGCCGCGGGCCAGGGATGCTGCGAGACCCGTGTACGTGGACGGTGTGAGCTGCAACAAGCGCGTCTTTTCGGATTCCGGAATGGCGAGCCCGCGGATGAACTCCGCGAGCGAGGCGCGGGTGATGCCTTCCTTGCCGCGCGTCAGTGCCTTCAGCTGTTCGTAAGCGTCGGCGATGCCATGGCGGCGCATGACGGTCTGGATCGGTTCGGCCAGCACCTCCCACGCGGCATCGAGATCGGCGCCGAGTGCTGCCGGATTCGGTTCGAGCTTGCCCAAGCCCTTGAGACACGAGTCCCAGGCGAGCAGCGTATAGCCGAGCGCGACGCCGAGATTGCGCAGCACGGTGGAGTCGGTCAGGTCGCGCTGCCAGCGCGACACCGGCAGTTTCGCCGCCAGGTGCGTGAGCAGCGCGTTGGCGAGGCCCAGGTTGCCTTCGGAGTTCTCGAAGTCGATCGGATTCACCTTGTGCGGCATGGTGGAGGAACCCACTTCGCCCGCCTGCACCCGCTGCCGGAAGTATTCCAGCCCGACGTAGCCCCAGATGTCGCGGTCGAGGTCGAGCAGGATGGTGTTGACGCGCGCGTAGGCGTCGCACAGCTCCGCAATGCCGTCGTGCGGTTCGATCTGTGTCGTGAACGCATTGAACTCGAGCCCGAGGGATTCCACCACGCGGCGCGCCAGCGCCTGCCAGTCGACCGCGGGATACGCGACCACGTGAGCATTGAAATTGCCGACCGCACCGTTGATCTTGCCCGGTAGCGCGACGGCGGCGATGCGCTCCCGCGCCCGCTTCAACCGTGCCACGACGTTGGCCATCTCCTTGCCGAGTGTCGTGGGCGTGGCGGGCTGGCCGTGGGTGCGGGCCAGCATGGGCAGTTCCGCGAGCGTATGGGCCATGCCGGTCAGGCGCGCGACGATGCCGTCGAGCGCGGGCAGCAGCACGCCGGTGCGCGATTCCGCGAGCATCAGACCGTGACAGAGGTTGTTGATGTCCTCGGAGGTGCAGGCGAAGTGGATGAACTGGTTGTGGGCACCCACCTCGGGGTTGGCTTCGAAGCGCTCGCGCAGCCAGTACTCGACCGCCTTCACGTCGTGATTGGTGCGCGCTTCGATGGCCTTGACGGCTTCGGCATCGGCGACCGAGAACTCGCGCACGACGGTGTCGAACTCGGCGAGCGTGACCGCGGAGAATGGCCGCAACTCGGTGACACCCGGTTCGGCGGCGAGCGCCTTCAGCCACTCGATCTCGACCCGCACCCGGTAGCGGATCAGCGCGAACTCGCTGAAGTGCTCGGTGAGCGGCGCCACCTTGCGGCCGTAGCGACCGTCGAGAGGGGAGAGGGCGGTGAGGGCGTTGAGCTCCATGGTGCGAGACTGGGAAAGTCCCGAATTTTATCGGAAAGCTCAGGCCACTCTTTACAATCTTCCGATGAATCTCGAAGGCCTGGTGCGGGAGGCGCGGGCGTGCACGGTGTGCGCGGCGCACTTGCCGCACCCACCGCGCCCGGTTTTGCGGGTGGGTACCACGGCGCGGCTGCTGATCGTCGGCCAGGCCCCGGGGCGCCGGGTGCACGACAGCGGCATTCCGTGGAACGACCCGTCCGGGCAGCGGCTGCGCGACTGGTTGGACCTCGAGCCCGAGGTGTTCTACGACGAACGGCGGGTTGCGATCCTGCCCATCGGCCTGTGCTATCCGGGGACGGTGGATGGTGCCGATCTGCCGCCGCGCAAGGAATGCGCACCCTTGTGGCATCCGCGCATCGTGCCGGCCCTCGGGCAGGTGCGCTTGACGCTACTGGTAGGCAGCTATGCGCAGGCGTTCCATCTCGCAGGCCTGCGCAAGCCGGCAATGACCGACACGGTACGGGCGTTTCGCGAATACCTGCCGCGCTTCCTCCCGCTGCCGCACCCGAGCTGGCGCAACAGCGGTTGGTTGAAGCGCAACCCCTGGTTCGAAACGGACCTGCTGCCGGAACTGCGGCGTCTGATCCGGGCGACCTTGGAATGAAACGGCCCCCACGATTCTGCTGGTCGCTGCCCAAGGAACAGAATCGCTCAACGCGGAGGACGCGGAGGACGCGGGGGAGTACTGAAGCCTTCGTCTCTGGGTTTGATTCTCCTCCGCGTCCTCCGCGTTGAGCGCCTTGGGGTGCCTGTGCCCCATCAGGACATGACCAGCGCAGCGCGGTGTTGCGCTGCTATACTCGCGGCCCTTCTGCGATTCATCGAGCTCACCCCCGAATGAAGCTCATCGGTACATTGGCCAGCCCCTATACGCGCAAGGCGCGCGTCGTGCTGGCGGAAAAGCGCATCGACTACGACTTCGAGGTACACGGTCCGTCGGAACCGGGGACCCGCGTTCCGGAGTTCAACCCGCTCGGCAAGGTGCCGGTCCTGGTGATGGACGATGGCACCACGATCTTCGATTCGCGCGTGATCGTGGAATACCTCGACGGCGTTTCACCGGTGACGCGCCTCATCCCCGAGACCAGCCGCCAGCGCATTCAGGTGCGGCGCTGGGAATCACTCGCGGATGGTCTGCTCGATGCCGCGGTGCTGACCGTGTACGAGGGCCGACGCCCCAAACCGAAGCAGAGCATGGAGTGGATCGAGCGCCAGATGGGCAAAGTCGATGGCGTGCTCAAGTACGCTGCGGCCGAACTGGAAGACCGCTCCTGGTGCTACGACGAAGGCTTCAGCCTGGCCGACATCGCCCTGGGCTGCGCGTTGGGCTACCTCGACTTCCGCTTCCCCGCGATTCCGTGGCGCACCGCCTATCCGAACCTCGAGCGGCACGCGGAGAAACTGTTCAAGCGGCCCAGCTTCGAGGCTAGCGTTCCGGTCGGCTGACCCGTGCGTGCCTTGCGGTCGCTGGCCAACGGCACAGCGGCTCTCGACGCGGAGGAAGGCGAAGGCGATCAACGCGGCGGACGCGGCGGAAAGGCTGGAGCGAGGCAAAGATCCACGCGTTTTGCAGTGGTCCGCCGCGTCCGCCGCGTTGAGCGCCTCGGGGTTGTCAGTGGCTTGGGGCGACCTGGCGCCGGTGACTTCCGGCAGCCGCCGGTAGTGCCGTGTCGATGAGCGCGCGCTCGATGATGCCGCCGCCGAGACAGACCTCGCCGTCGTAGACCACTGCCGACTGCCCTGGCGTGATGGCCCATTGGGGGTGGTCGAAAGCGATTTCGATCGCCGTGCTGCTCGCGCGCAGCTCGCAGGGCGCGTCGGCCTGGCGATAGCGCGTCTTGGCCGCGTAGCGGCGGTCCATGGGCGGAGCCGTACCCGCGACCCAGCTCATATCGGAGGCCCGGAGCGCCGGCGCCTTGAGCGACGGGTGTTCGTGACCTTGCACGACGATCAATCGATTGGCGGCGAGGTCCTTGTCCGCCACGTACCAGGGCAGGCCTTCGCCGCCGATGCCGAGGCCCTGGCGCTGGCCGATGGTGTAGTACATGAGGCCCATGTGCGTGCCCATCACGCGGCCCTCGGGGGTCACCATCTCGCCGGGCTCGCGCGGCAGGTAGCGATTGAGGAATTCGCGGAAGGGGCGCTCACCGATGAAACAGATGCCGGTGGAATCCTTCTTGTCGTGGTTGGGCAGTGCGAGCTTCCGCGCGAGCGCGCGCACGTCGCGCTTCAGCATCGAAGCAAGCGGAAAGAGGGTCCGCGCCAGCTGCGACTGATCGAGACGATGCAGGAAATAGCTCTGGTCCTTCGACGCGTCGGCGGCCTTCAGCAGCTCGAAACGACCGTCGCGCTCGCGCACGCCGGCGTAGTGTCCGGTGGCGATGCGTTCGGCGCCCATGGCGAGCGCATGGTCGAGGAAGGCGCGGAACTTGATTTCGCTGTTGCACAGCACGTCGGGATTGGGTGTGCGGCCGGCACGGTATTCGGCGAGGAAGCTCGCGAACACGCGTTCGCGATACTCGGCCGAGAAATTCACCGCGTCGACCTCGATGCCGATGACGTCCGCCACCGAAACCGCGTCGATCAGGTCCTGGCGCGAGCTGCAGTATTCGTCATCGTCGTCGTCTTCCCAGTTCTTCATGAAGAGGCCGATGACCTCGAAGCCCTGATCCTTCAGCAGCCACGCGGCCACTGCGGAATCGACGCCGCCCGACAGGCCCACGACCACGCGCTGTCTAGTCACGGGGGTGTGCTCCCTGCTTCCATTGCGCGAGCGGCATCACCACGGCCGGATAGCCGTTGCGGCGAAACCAGGTATCCACTGCGTACGCCGTGCCGGTGGCACGGTCGCGGATGGTTGCCGTCCAGTGAGCAACCACGAAGTAGTTCATGCGCAGCACGCGCGGGCCGGTGTCGTGAAAGCGCAACCAGCCGCGATCGTTCATGAGCGCAAGGTAGCGCGTCGTGTTGGTCGAATGGTCGATGCAGTCCATGCGACCTTCGACATCGGATTCCGCATAGCCGTTGCCGCCGAGGTCTGCCCCCACGGGGGCCTCGGCCGTGGCCGCGCGCGCGAGCATGCCGGTGGCGAGCGCGACGGCGAGTCGTTCGCTGGCAGCATCGTCGACTTCGTCGAACAGCGTGCCCACGGTGTCGAGCACGCTGCCGGTGAAGCGGACCACGGCTTGGCGGGCGCAGCCGTAGTTGTAGCAAAGCTCCACCGTCACCGGCGGCAGCGGCGTTGCGAGGGCCAGCAGTAGGGCGGTGGCGCTCATGTCGGGACGGCACTGACAAAGGCAAGGCTCTCAACGCGGCGGACGCGGAGGAAAGCGATAAACCGAAGACGATGGGGTCGGTTTTCCCCCGCGTCCGCCGCGTCCGCCGCGTTGAGCGCTTCTGATTCGCAGGCAGTTACCATCGGGGTTCGTAGGAGCCGGTTCATCCGAGATGGGCCAGCAACTCGAGCGGGAAGCGGCGGCCCGCCAGGTAGTCGTTCACGCAGCGCATGACCAGCGGACTGCGGTGACGCGCCTGCTCCGCGAGCAGTTCTTCCGGCGTCAGCCACAGCGCGCGCAGGATGCCGTGATCGAGGATGCGCTCGGCCTCGTGCGCGACGATCGGTCCGGTGAATGCGAAGCGCAGGTACACGACACCGGTCGGGTGCTGCCAGCGGTACACGCCGACCACGTGGCGCGGTTCGAAACGATAGGCGGTTTCTTCGAGTGCCTCGCGGACGGCGCCCGCGAGCAAGGTCTCGTCCGGTTCCAGATGTCCGGCGGGCTGGTTCAGGCGAACGCCATCATCGGTCTGCTCCTCGACGAGAAGGAACCGGCCGTCGCGCTCGATGACGGCGGCGACCGTGACGTGCGGTTTCCAGAGGGTATCTTGCATGTTCGCTCAAAGCGAGGAAGGCAGGGCCTGTGCCCTGCCTTCGCGGCTCGAACCTGGTGCCGGACGGGCTTCGAACGCTGCGGGGACCCGGGGCGGCGCGACGACGGGAGCATAGCGGGAGCCCGAAGGGGCGTCAAAAACGAAAAAGGCAGGGCTTGCGCCCTGCCTTTTCATGCTGCGGGTGAAGCGACTTACTTCTTCTTTTCTTCCTTCTTGGGCTCTTCCTTGTCACCGGCGATGGCCATGGAACCGGCGGACAGGGCGAACATGCCGATCAGGAGGGCAGCGAGCACTTTTTTCATGAGGGTTCTCCAGTTGATTTTGTGAAGTCGACGCTTGCGAACGCGCCGAACGTGGAAACGCTGGCTCAGGAAGGCGCGTTGACGCTGCCATCGAAGATTTATCGTCTGGGTTCGACGACAGCGCGCCAGGTGCCGGGTGCGAGTCCGTCGAGTGTCCAGGGGCCGATCCGCGTACGGATGAGGCGCAGGGTCGGCAGCCCAACGGACGCCGTCATGCGCCGTACCTGGCGGTTGCGGCCCTCGGTGAGGGTCAGTTCGAGCCATGCGGTCGGTATGTTCCGGCGTTCACGGATCGGTGGCAGGCGCGGCCACAGGCCGGGCGGCTCGTCCATGACACGCACGTCTGCGGGGCGCGTCAGGCCATCTTTCAGCAGCGCGCCGCGGCGCAGTGGATCGAGCGATGCGGCGTCGGGTGTGCCCTCGACCTGCACCCAGTAGGTCTTGGGCAGCTTGTGGCGCGGATCGGCAATGCGGGCCTGCAGGACGCCGTCACCGGTGAGGATCACGAGGCCTTCGCTATCGGCGTCGAGACGCCCGGCGGCGTAGACGTCCGGAACGTCGACGTATTCCTTCAACGTGCTGCGGCCTGCCGTGTCCGTGAACTGGCAGAGGACGCCGTAGGGTTTGTTGAAGAGGATGAGCTGCGCCATAGAGGCGGACGGCGACGTGATGCTGCGTGCGTCGCCCCCACCCTGACCCTCCCCCGGCGTAGCAGTGCTGGGGGAAGGTTGTGAGGGGGGCAACGCTCTGCGACGAGCGCGCTCAGCGATGCTCGTGCCCGATGACCCAGTCGTAGGCCGGCAGCGTCAGGAAATCCGCGAACTCGTCCGCGAGGGTGAGCTGCTCGAACATCTTCGCACCGTCTTCGTAACGGCCGGCGTTCCACCCCTTGTCGCCCAGCATCGTCTTCACCTTGGCGAGTTCCTCCGGCACCAGGCCGGAGAACAGTTCGCGCGTGATCTTGCGGCCGTCGTCCAGCACGCCCTTCGGGCTGCGGATCCAGTGCCAGATCTGCGCGCGCGAGATCTCGGCGGTGGCGGCGTCTTCCATCAGGTTGAAGATCGGAACGCAACCGGTGCCGGCAAGCCACGCGCCCATGTACTGGATGCCGATGTTGATGTTGAGGCGCAGGCCGTTCTCGGTGATGGGGCCCTTGGGCTGGAAGTCGATCAGGTCCTTCGCACTCACCTTGACGTCGTCGCGCTGACGCGCGATCTGGTTCGGGGTCTTCATGACCTTGTCGAACTCTTCCTTCGCCACCGCCACGAGTCCGGGGTGCGCGACCCAGGTCCCGTCGTGTCCGTCGGTGGCTTCGCGGTTCTTGTCCGCGCGCACCTTGGCGATGGCGGCGTCGTTCGCGGCCGGGTCGTTCTTGATCGGAATCTGCGCCGCCATGCCGCCCATGGCGAAGGCACCGCGCCTGTGGCAGGTCTTGATGAGCAGCAGCGAGTACGCGCGCATGAACGGGCTCGTCATGGTGACCAGACCGCGATCGGCGAGGATGAAGTCGGGCTGCTTCTTGAATTTCTTGATGCAGGAGAAGATGTAGTCCCAGCGTCCGCAGTTGAGTCCGGCCGAGTGGTCGCGCAACTCGTACAGGATCTCGTCCATCTCGAAGGCGCCGAGAATGGTCTCGATCAGCACCGTGGCCTTGACCGTTCCTTTCGGTACGCCGAGCGCTTCCTGCGCAAGGACGAAGGCGTCGTTCCACAGGCGCGCCTCGAGATGGCTCTCCATCTTGGGCAGGTACAGATAGATGCCGGACTTCGCCTGCACGCGTTCCTTCGCGTTGTGGAAGAAGTAGAGGCCGAAGTCGAACAGGCCGCCGGACACGAACTGGCCGTCGACCTTCACGTGTTTCTCGTCGAGGTGCCAGCCGCGCGGACGCACCAGCAGGGTCGCGACCTTGTCGTTGAGCCGGTACTGCTTGCCGTCGGGGTTCGAGAAGGAGATGGTGCGCGCCAGCGCGTCGCGCATGTTGAGCTGGCCGCGGATCTGGTTCTCCCAGGTGGGCGTGCTGGAGTCCTCGAAGTCCGCCATGAAGGTGCTGGCGCCGGAGTTGAGCGCGTTGATCACCATCTTGCGATCGGTGGGGCCCGTGATCTCCACGCGGCGATCCTGCAGGTCCGCGGGTACCGGGGCGACTTTCCAGTCACCGTCGCGGACGTGCTGGGTCTCGGGCAGGAAGTCGGGGAGCTTGCCGCCGTCGATGGCGCTCTGGCGGATCCGGCGCCGCTCCAGCAGTTCGAGACGCCGGGCATTGCACGCGCGGTGCAGCTTGGCGACGAAGGCAACCGCCTCGGGCGTCAGGATCGGGGCGAATTCGGACGTGACCGGGGCGAGGACTTCGATGCCTGCGCCATAGTTCTGGGTGCTCATGAGGTTCTCCAGGATCGCACGGGTACGAAGGGGCCGCGTGCTTGAAATTGCGCATTATGGCATCGGGTTTTCCGGATTGGGATGCTGAAAGCGGCCCAAAAAGAAAAACCGCCCGGGAGCATGACGCTCGCGGGCGGTCGGTAGAGCGGGGAATTCCGGCCGGATCAGGCGAACTGGGCCTCTTCGGTCGAGCCGGTCAGTGCTGTCGTGGAAGAGCGGCCGGACTGGATCACCTGGGTCACGTCGTCGAAGTAGCCAGTGCCGACTTCGCGCTGGTGCTTGACCGCGGTGAAGCCCTTGTCGGCAGCGGCGAATTCCTTCTGCTGCAGTTCGACGAAGGCCGTCATGTTCTCGCGGGCGTAGCCGTAGGCGAGTTCGAACATGCCGTAGTTGAGCGCGTGGAAGCCGGCCAGCGTGATGAACTGGAACTTGTAGCCCATGGCGCCCAGTTCGCGCTGGAACTTGGCGATGGTCGCGTCGTCGAGGTTCTTCTTCCAGTTGAACGACGGCGAGCAGTTGTACGAGAGCATCTTGCCGGGGAACGCGGCGTGGATCGCCTCGGCGAACTTGCGTGCGAACTGCAGGTCCGGCGTGCCGGTTTCGCACCAGATGAGATCCGCGTAGGGCGCGTACGCGAGGCCGCGGGCGATCGCCTGGCCGATGCCGTTGTTGACGCGGTAGAAGCCTTCGGAGGTGCGCTCGCCGGTGACGAACGGCTTGTCGTTCTCGTCGAAGTCGGAGGTGATGAGGTTGGCTGCTTCGGCGTCGGTGCGCGCGAAGACCAGCGTGGGCACGCCCATCATGTCGGCCGCCAGGCGCGCTGCGACCAGCTTCTGCACCGCCTCCTGCGTGGGCACGAGTACCTTCCCGCCCATGTGGCCGCACTTCTTCGCGGCGGCGAGCTGGTCTTCGAAATGCACCCCGGCCGCACCGGCGTCGATCATCGCCTTCATCAATTCGTGGGCATTCAGCACACCGCCGAAGCCGGCTTCGGCGTCGGCCACGATGGGCGCGAACCAGTCGGTGTGGTCCTTGCCCTCGGCGTGGTGGATCTGGTCCGCGCGGATGAACGTGCTGTTGATGCGGCGAACCACGGCGGGAACGCTGTTGACCGGATAAAGAGACTGGTCGGGATACATCTCGCCGGCGATGTTGGCGTCGGCGGCCACCTGCCAGCCCGACAGGTAGATGGCCTTGAGGCCGGCCTTCACCTGCTGCATGGCCTGGTTGCCCGTCAGCGCGCCCAGCGCGTTGATGAACGGCTCCTCGTGGAGCAGCTTCCAGAGCTTCTCGGCGCCGCGCTTGGCGAGCGTGTGTTCGATCTGGACGGTGCCGCGGAGCCGGTGCACGTCCTCGGCGGTGTAGGGGCGGGTGATACCCTTCCAGCGCGGATTCTCGGCCCAGTCCTTCTTGATCTGCGCGATTTCCTGGTCACGGGTCATGGTTCGATTTCCTCTGTGAAAAATTGCGTTGTCCATTGCCGGAGGCCGAAGTCGGGATTACCCCTCGGGGCCGCACAGGGAGCCGCGGCCGGGCCGATTCCACATGGACGGCCAGAGGTCGAATCTGGCGCACCCGCCGGCGCGGACCCGTTGATGTCCGCACCGAGATCCGTCCGAGCGGTGGTCGCCGCAGGACAGCGTGTGCCCCGAGGCTATACGAAGCCGATTGCGCGCCGCAACAATCGGATTCCAGTCTGCCTTAGCAGCGTGACTTCAAGGCCTTAGGTGCGACGCAACACGGCCATTCCGCGATGTGGAAAACCGTTCCGGCCGATTCCACACCTCAGGCCGTCAATGGCTGCGCTGCGACGACGATGCCGTCCGGGTCGGCATAGAGGTAGTCGCCCGGCCGCAGGGTGTGGCCGCCGAAGGTGACGGGCACGTCCCGTTCTCCCAAGCCTTTCTTTGCCGGCCTGCGCGGATGGGTCGCCAGGGCGAACACGGCCACCGGCATGGTTTCGACCTGTTCCGAATCGCGGATGCAGCCCCACACCACGACGCCGGTCCAGCCGTTGTCCACGGCGAGCTGGGCGAGCTGATCTCCCAGGAGCGCGCAGCGCAGCGACCCGCCGCCGTCGACCACCAGCACGGCGCCGTTGCCCGGCTCTGTCAGCGTGGCGCGGACCAGCGCGTTGTCCTCGAACACGCGCAGCGTGCGGACCGGGCCGGCGCAGGCCGAATTGCCGCCGAAACTGGCGAACATGGGTTCGAGCACGCGCAGGTCGTCGCCATGCGCATCGCTAAGGTCGGTTGTCTTGAAGTTCATGCCGTGGATGCCGATGAAGAGGAGGAACGAGAGCGGGGCGAGTTTCGCAAAGGCATAGCCGGTAGTCTAAGATTCAACCGCTTGGCGCCTGCAGTCGAGCCCAAGCCCACGCACCCTTCGATCCCACCCAATCACACAGGCCACCATGTACAAGCATATCAAGCTGCCATCGAGCGGCGAGAAGATCGTCGTCAACAAGGACTTCACGCTCGCCGTGCCCGATCAGCCGATCATTCCGTTCATCGAAGGTGACGGCACGGGTGTCGACATCACGCCGGTGATGAAGGACGTGGTGGATGCGGCGGTGGCTACCGCCTACGGCGGCAAGAAGAAGATCTCGTGGATGGAGATCTACTCCGGCGAGAAGTCGACCAAGGTGTACGGCGAAAACGTGTGGCTGCCGGAGGAAACCCTGGCGGTCGCCAAGGAATACGTCGTGTCGATCAAGGGTCCGCTCACCACGCCGGTGGGCGGTGGCATCCGCTCCATCAACGTGGCGCTGCGCCAGGAGCTGGATCTCTACGTCTGCCTGCGTCCAGTACGCTATTTCGCCGGCGTGCCGAGCCCGCTCAAGAACCCGGAGAAGACCGACATGGTCATCTTCCGCGAGAACTCGGAAGACATCTACGCCGGCATCGAGTGGCAGGCCGAGAGCGACGCCGCGCGCAAGGTCATCAAGTTCCTCATGTCGGAGATGGGGGTCAAGAAGATCCGCTTCCCCGACACCTCCGGCATCGGCATCAAACCCGTGTCGCGTGAAGGGACGGAGCGGCTGGTGCGCAAGGCGATCCAGTACGCGGTCGCGAACAAGCGCAAGTCGGTGACCCTGGTGCACAAGGGCAACATCATGAAGTTCACCGAAGGGGCATTTCGCGATTGGGGTTATGCGCTCGCGAAGAACGAATTCGGGGCGGAACTCATGGACGGCGGCCCCTGGATGAAACTTCCGGGCGGAATCGTGATCAAGGATGTCATCGCCGATGCATTCCTGCAGCAGATCCTGCTGCGACCCGACGAATACGACGTGATCGCGACGCTCAACCTGAACGGTGACTACATCTCCGATGCGCTCGCGGCGCAGGTGGGCGGCATCGGAATAGCGCCCGGTGCCAACCTGAGCGACTCGGTCGCGATGTTCGAGGCCACCCACGGAACGGCGCCGAAATACGCCGGCAAGGACTACGTGAACCCCGGTTCGCTGATCCTGTCGGCCGAGATGATGCTGCGGCACATGGGCTGGATCGAAGCAGCGGATCTCATCATCCGCGCGACCGAAGCCGCCATCACCGCGCGCACCGTCACCTACGATTTTGCGCGTCTCATGACCGGGGCCACCCAGGTATCGTGCTCGGGTTTCGGCAAGGCGATGATCGCGCACATGAAGAAGGCGTGAAAGCGCCGCAGAAACCGGTCTTGCACCAGAGCGAAGCGCCCCTTGTAAATTTCCGGGTATCGCGCAAAATAGGGTCGTCATCGAAGGAAAACGTCTGCGTAGTCAGGTCATGGCAACAGGTCCTCGCGAAGGTGGTGTCCTCGAGGTCGAAAAGCAGAAGGTCAAGCCGCCGCCGTTGTTCAAGGTCCTCCTGCTCAACGACGATTACACGCCCATGGATTTCGTCGTGGGTGTCTTGCAGAACTTCTTCGGCATGACGCGTGAGCAGGCCACTCAGGTGATGCTCAAGGTGCACCGGGAAGGAATGGGTGTCTGCGGGGTCTACCCGAAGGATGTCGCAGCCACGAAAGTCGAGCAGGTGATTTCGTATTCGCGGCAGCACCAGCATCCACTGCAGTGCGTGATGGAGGAAAACTGAATGATCGCGCAGGAGCTTGAGGTCAGTCTGCACATGGCCTTCATGGAAGCCCGGCAGAAGCGCCACGAGTTCATCACGGTCGAGCATCTGCTGCTTGCCATGCTGGACAATCCATCCGCCTCCGAAGTGCTGCGCGCCTGCGCGGCCAACGTCGACGAACTGCGCAAGCAGCTCACGGATTTCATCAACGAGCACACGCCCGTCGTCTCGGGCGACGAAGTGGATACCCAGCCCACCCTGGGCTTCCAGCGCGTGATCCAGCGCGCGATCCTGCACGTGCAGTCCTCGGGCAAGAAGGAAGTCACAGGTGCCAACGTGCTGGTCGCGATCTTCGGCGAGAAGGATTCGCACGCCGTCTACTTCCTCCACCAGAAGGGCGTCACGCGCCTCGACGTCGTCAACTTCATCTCGCACGGCATCAGCAAGGTGCCGCAGAGCAATACCCCTGCGAACAGCAAGGCCGAGGCCGAAGCCGACAGCGACACCGAACAGCAGTCCGGCGGCGCTCTCGAGACCTACACGCTCAACCTCAACGCGCTCGCCATCGCCGGCAAGATCGATCCGCTGATCGGCCGCGACCGGGAACTCGAACGCGTCATCCAGACCCTGTGCCGACGCCGCAAGAACAATCCGCTGCTGGTCGGTGAGGCCGGTGTCGGCAAGACCGCGATTGCGGAAGGGCTCGCGCGCCGGGTGATCGAGGGCGCGGTCCCCGAGATCCTCGCGCATTCGGTGGTGTACGCCCTCGACATGGGCGCGCTGCTGGCCGGCACGAAGTATCGCGGTGATTTCGAGCAGCGCCTGAAGGCGGTGCTGAAGCAGCTTACCGAGAATCCGAACGCGATCCTGTTCATCGACGAGATCCACACGCTGATCGGCGCCGGTGCGGCCTCGGGCGGCACTCTCGATGCCTCCAACCTGCTGAAGCCCGCGCTGTCTTCGGGCCAGTTGAAGTGCATCGGTGCCACCACCTACAACGAATTCCGCGGCATCTTCGAGAAGGATCACGCGCTGTCCCGGCGCTTCCAGAAGATCGACGTGGTCGAGCCGACCGTCGACGAGACCGTCGCGATCCTGCGCGGCCTCAAGACGCGCTTCGAAGCCCACCATGGCGTGCGCTACACGGAAGCCGCACTCACCACAGCCGCCGAATTGTCCGCGCGCTACATCAACGACCGGCATCTGCCCGACAAGGCGATCGACGTGATCGACGAGGCCGGCGCCGCCCAGCGCATCCTGCCGAAGTCGAAGCAGCGCAAGGTGATCGGCAAGCACGACATCGAGGACATCATCGCGAAGATCGCGCGCATTCCGGCGCAGAATGTCTCCTCCAACGACCGCACCGCGCTGAAGACGCTCGATCGCGATCTCAAGGCGGTGGTGTTCGGGCAGGACAAGGCGATCGATGCGCTCGCTGCAGCGATCAAGATGTCGCGCAGCGGCCTCGGAAATCCGCAGAAGCCCATCGGCAACTTCCTGTTCTCCGGCCCCACCGGAGTCGGCAAGACCGAAGTCGCACGGCAACTCGCCTACACGCTGGGCGTCGAGCTGATCCGCTTCGACATGTCGGAGTACATGGAGCGCCATGCCGTCTCGCGGCTGATCGGCGCGCCGCCCGGTTATGTCGGCTTCGACCAGGGCGGACTGCTGACCGAAGCGATCACCAAGCATCCGTACGCCGTGCTGCTGCTCGACGAAATCGAGAAGGCCCATCCGGACATCTTCAACATCCTGCTGCAGGTGATGGACCACGGCACGCTCACCGACAACAACGGGCGCAAGGCCGACTTCCGCAACGTCGTGATCATCATGACCACCAACGCGGGTGCCGAGTCCCTGTCCAAGACGTCGATGGGCTTCACGGTCAGCAAGCAGATCGGCGACGAGCTGGTAGACATCAAGCGCATGTTCACGCCGGAGTTCCGCAACCGTCTCGATGCGACCATCTCGTTCGCGGCGCTGACCCACGAGGTCATCCTGCGCGTGGTCGACAAGTTCCTCATCCAGCTCGAAGAGCAGCTGCACGAGAAGAAGGTCGAAGTGACCTTCGGTCCGCTGCTGAAGGACTACCTTGCCAAGAACGGTTTCGACCCGATGATGGGTGCGAGGCCCATGTCGCGTCTGATCCAGGACACGATCCGGCGCGCCCTGGCCGACGAACTGTTGTTCGGCAAGCTGGTGGCGGGCGGCAAGGTGACGGTGGATGTGGATGCCGACGGCAAGGTGCGACTCACTTTCGATGGCGCACCGCCGCCGGAACCGGCGCGCGAGGAAGAGGAAAGCAGCATCGCCTGACCGTGGGTCCGGTCGTGCGCAACGACCGGCACTGCGGGTACTGGTGGGTAGGTGGCGTGCGACGCGTCGACGCGAGGCGCCCTGGTCGAAGTGACGGACTCGGGGGTGCGCGTTGCCGCGTGACTTCCTGCTTGAGGAGACCAACATGATTCGACGTACTGCGACCTGGATCGCGACCGCCGTCGTTCTGGGCGGCGCCATGCCGCTCGAAGCACTCGCGGTGGACGAGCACCCCGGCCGGTTCATCGCTGCCAATTGCACCGGCTGTCACGGCACGCAAGGGCGCAGCACCGGCGGCATGCCGTCGCTGGCCGGGCTCGATCGGTCCTACATCCTGAACGCGATGGAAGAGTTCAAGAGCGGCACCCGCGCGGCGACCATCATGCACCAGCACGCCAAGGGCTACACCGAGGCGCAGTTTGCGCTGATCGCCGAGTATTTCGCGGCGCAGAAGGCGCGCTAGGCGTGACGGAGGACACCATGAGCCGGAATCGAAGAGAATTCTTGCGTGCGGTCGGTGCGGTCACTGCCGTGGGCATGGCTGGTTTGCCCACGGCCGCCAAGGCGGCGACCGGTCGCGTCGTCGTGATCGGCGGCGGCTTCGGGGGTGCCACCGCGGCCAAGTACCTGCGGTTGTGGAGCACCGATCTCGACGTGACGCTGGTGGAGCGCGACGCGCAGTTCGTGTCCTGTCCGCTCAGCAACCGCATCCTGGCCGGGACGACCACGCTGGCGGATCTCACGCGCGGCTACGGCGATCTCACTGCGAAGCACGGCGTCAAGGTGCTGCGCGATGAAGCGACCGCGATCGATCCGGCCAAGCAGACCGTGACCTTGGCGAGCGGCAAGTCGCTGCCCTACGACAGACTCATCGTTTCTCCCGGCGTCGATCTCGATTACAGCGGCATTCCCGGGTTGAAGGACGACGCGGCGCGCGAGCGGGTCCTGAGCGCCTGGAAGGCCGGACCTCAGACCGTGGCGCTGCGCAAGCAGATCGAGTCCATGGCCGATGGTGGCGTGGTCGCGATCACGGTGCCGAAGGCGCCGTACCGCTGCCCGCCCGGGCCTTACGAGCGCGCCTGCCAGATCGCCTGGTATCTCAAGCTGAACAAGCCGAAATCCAAGGTAATGATCCTCGATGCGAACGAGAAGGTCGCCTCGAAGGAGGCCTTGTTCCGCAAGGCGTGGGAGGATCTCTATCCGGGCCTGGTGGAGTACGTGCCCAACAGCGAACTCGCCGACGTCGACGCGAAGACCCTCACCGCCAAGCTCCAGTTCGACGAGATCAAGGCAGATGTGCTCAACGTGATTCCGCCGATGAAGGCGGCGGCGATCGCGGAACGCACCGGATTGATCACCGCGAACAACAAGTGGTGCGGCGTCGATTTCCTCACTTACGAATCGACCGCCCAGAAGAACATCCACGTGCTGGGCGACGCGATCGTCGCAGCACCCCTGATGCCCAAGTCGGGTCACATGGCGAACCAGCACGCGAAGGTCTGTGCCGCAGCCGTCATCGCGCTGCTGCGCGGCGACGTCGTCAACGCCCATCCGGTCATCAACAACACCTGCTACAGCTTCGTCACCGGTGCCGACGTGATCCACATCGCGTCGGTCCATCAGTACGACGCCGAGAAGAAGACGATGATGGTGGCGCCCGGCAGCGGCGGGCTCTCGATCGCGCCCAATGAGCTCGAAGGCCGCTATGCCGAAGCCTGGGGCCGCAATATCTGGTCCGACATGCTGGGGTAGGTGAGGTCCCCCCCGAAGGGCCTGGCAGCCCTTCCCCCCGGGGGGGCGAGCCCGCTTGGGGCGGCCCGGCGCGGGCTGAGGTCCCCCCGATAGGCCTTGCGGCATTTCGGGGGCCTTCCGGTGGCCCTGGTGATGCGACGGCGCGTGTGAAGGTTGCAGCGCGGGCAGTTGTCGTGCCCCCACCCCAGCCCTCCCCCGGCAAGCCGGGGGAGGGGGTGTACATCCCTTCCCCCACTGCCGTGGGGGAAGGCTAGGATGAGGGCCAAGGGGCCAGTCCGCTTGGGACGGCCCGGCGCGGGCTGAGTCTGCCCGATGGTCCTGTTACGCCGAGGGAAGAAGGGTCAGGGTTCAGCAGCCTGCTCGGCCGGATCGTCGGCGGCGGTCATGGCCCACAACGAGGCACCATCCAGGTTTGCCGGCATGCGCGCATACGGCAGCGCCTGGGCGATCGCGAAACTCGGATGACTGGTGCGACGCTTCGGGGCCGCGGGCAGGCGCAACCCCGCTCCGCTCAGAACGGCGCGCACGATGGGCTGCCCCGAGTTGAGAGTCCGCTTCACCACGACGGCAGATTCGCCGTTGGCGAGTTGCACCAGCGCGCCGGGCGGATAGATCCCGAGCTCCTTCACCATCTGCGCGGCCAGCACCGGGTCGACGCCTTTGCCCTGGGTGAGGAAGATCTCGCGCAACGCCGCATTGGGTGCCGTGCCCGGCCGATAGGCGCGCTCCGACACCATGGCGCAATAGCGATCCGCGAGCCCCACCACCTGCGCAAATTCGGAGACCTGTTCGCCCGTGAGACCGCCGGGATACCCCGAGCCGTCGAGCAGTTCGTGGTGCTGCGCCACCGTGGAAAGCCACGCCGTGTCGGGCACGCCGAAGGATTTCAGGGTGCTCGCACCCACGACCGGATGCGCGCGTATGGCGGCCTTCTGGTCGTCCGACAGCGGCGCGGGTTGCGAGTACAGATCGTTCTGCAGCGACCGCATGCCGATGTTCATGGTCAGCGCGGCGGCGAGGGCCGCCCTGCGGGTGGTGACATCCACGTTCCTTTGGACCAGCAACAATTCGGTCACAATCGCGGTGTTGACCGCTTGTCGCACGCTGTAGTCGGGTTCCCGTTGCAGCAGCACGGAACCGAGTGCTGCGTCGGCATCCAGCGCGCACAGATCGCTCAGCGTGGCGGCGTGCGCTGCCATCGCCGCGTGGAAGGGTTCGACGCGGTCGGGCGAATCTGCGCTGTCGAGCTCGCGTGCCACGGCCGCACGCAACTCGGCGAGCTTGGCGTAGACCGAAATCCGGTCGGCGCGTGGCGCGGCCGTCGTTTCGTCGTCCAGCTCGAGATCGCCGAAGATGCCTTGCTCGATCAGGCGGGCGACCTGGTGATCCCCGGGAATGACCTGGCCGGCCCGCAGCATCAGCCGCCCGGCGCGATCGTGGATGTCGCAAGGCAACGGGATGCCGGCGCGGATCTGTCCGTCTTCGATGCGCCTCATCGGCATGGCCAAGCTCTCCCTGCGGAGACTGCGGTTGTCACAACCCCATTATCGGCCGACCAGCCTGCTATCCTTACCCCCGAATTGCATTGTGCACTGGAACGGAGCGGTGGCGTGAAAGCAGGCAGGATCGCGTTGTTGGCGGTGACGGCGTGGCTGATGCTGGGCGCGCCGCTGCCGGCCGCTGCCGAAGGCGACGCAGCGACCGATGTGCGCGGCACCTGGACCGGCCCTTGGTATCTCGGCATGACGAGCGGGGTCGCGACACTCACCCTGCGCGGTGAGGGGGTGCTGGAAGGTTCGTTGCAGCTCACCAACAGCGAGCGCTTCGGCACGGCGGTGCGCCCGCTGTCGGAGGCCCAGTTCGAAGGCGGTCAGCTCCGCTTCAAGGTGACGGGCGAGGACGGTCAGCGCATGACCGCCCAGTTGCCGGTAACGGGCGAGGGCACGCGCATGAAAGGCCTCGCCAAGTACAGCGGCTACAACATCAAGTTCGAGCTCACGCGCCAGAAACAGTAAGGGGGCCGCAGGCCCCCTCGATGCTGTGCGGCGCCACCCCGCGGGCGAGCGCCATCGGCTGCGCCGATTTCAGGAATCGGGATCCTTCAGCCCCTTGATGTATTCGACGAACGCGTCGATCTGTTCCTTCTTCAGCGTCTTCGCGAAGCCCGGCATGGCGCCCGACTTGCCCTTGGCGATGCGATCGTAGAGCTGTTCGACGCTCATCTTGGTACCGGCAAGCTTCGGCCCCTTGCCTGCGTGCAGGCCGTAGCCGTCGTGGCACCAGCTGCAGTTCATGGCGAAGAGCTTGCGAACGTCGACCTTCGGTTTTTCCGGTTCAGCGATCGGTTCCGGCGGCGTGGTCGCCGCTTCCGTCGGGGCGGCCGATTCTTCGGCGGCCGGTGCCGATGACATCCAGGTTAGCGCTGAAACTGCCAGCGCCGCCGCGATCCGGACTCTCCAGGCGGCTGTACTCATGTTTCTCTCTCCTCGTTCACACCCCTTGCGAAGCGAGCGGTGCCTGTAACAAAACGGGCGAGGGAAATGCTCCCTCGCCCTTGATAACGACTCACGGCGGCGATGCGTTTACGCCACGAAGGCGGCCCGCACCGCTACCGCGAAGCTCACGTGCCGTATCAGGGCAGCGCGAACACCATCAGCTGACCCGCATCGGTCGGCATGGAGCAGAACGGCTCGCCGAACAGCGGGCAGTAGTTGCCGGACACGTGGCTGCCCCAACCCGTCGCAACGGCAACGTACTGCTTGCCCTTGGCCGTGTAGGAGATGATGCCGCCGTGATGGCCGATACCGTTGTTGTGCTGCCACAGCAGGGCGCCGGAGCGGGCGTCGAGCGCGTCCAGTTTGCCGTCGGCACCCGGGACGAACACGAGGTTACCCTTGGTCGACAGCAGGCTGGCGAGCGGCGGGTACTTGTACTCCTTCTCCCACTTCACCTTGCCCGTCAGCGGATCGCGCGCCGACACGTGGCCGAAGGCCTTGCGACCTTGCGGATGCGTGGCGGTCCAGCTCGCGCCGAAGTAGGTCTGGCCGGAGAACGCCGGGGGCGGATCCGCCTTCACCACTTCGATGTCGAAGCACCACTCCTGACCGACCTTGTACAGCAGCCCCGTATTGGGGTTGTAAGCGCCGGTGTTCCAGGAGATCGCGCCGTCGATGGCCGGGCACACGTTGGTGTGCTTGCCTTCGGGCAGCTCGCGACGGCCGACCAACTGGCCGGTCTTGGGATCGACACCCTTGATGTAGTTGAACGTCTTTCCGATCATGTAAGCGTTGGCGACCTTGAGGGGCGCATTCGCGGGATCGGCGTCGTACACGAAGATGATGCCGCCCTTGTTGGGGTGCACCATGTAGCGCTTGCCGCCGCGCTCGATCGACATGAACTCGCCGACCGCGCTGTCGAAGTCCCATGCGTCATGGGGCATTTCCTGGAACCACGACTTCAACTCACCGCTGTCGGCATTCAGCACGACCACGGAGGAGCTGTAGAGGTTGTCGCCAGGACGGGAGCCTTCGGTCTTCCACGCTTCGCCAGCCCAGTCGTAGTCGGGCGCCGGATTGGCCGTGCCCCACCAGACCGAGTTGGTCGCCGGATCGTAGCTGCCGGTCATCCAGCCGCCGCCGCCACCGGTCTTCCACGAGTCATTGCCCCAGCTCGCGCGGGAGCGCTCGTCGCCACCGATGGTGTCGAACTGCCACTTCACGTCGCCGGTCTTCGCATCCACCGCGAAGATCGGGCCGCAGCAGCCGGCCAGTTCGCCGCCGTTGGAGCCGATGATCACCATGTCCTTGACGATGATCGGTGCGCCGGTGAAGCCCTTGTTGCCGCCCTCGACCGTGAGGATCATCTTGTCCCAGACCTGCTTGCCGGTCTTGGCGTCGATGGCGATCATGCGGCCGTCGGTCGTGCCGATGTACACGTTGCCGAAGCCAACCGCGAGACCGCGGTTGTACGGGTTGTAGAACGTGCCTTCGGAACGCTCCTGGTCGAGCTTCGCCTGGAAGCGCCAGATCATCTCACCGGTGGCGCCGTCCAGTGCCCA
>LNDQ01000097.1 GCA_001464695.1 Betaproteobacteria bacterium Ga0077523
TTGAGCGCATCCTTGCGCTCCGGAGCATACAGATCGGGGGCCGCCATGCGGGTTTCAAGGTGCTGCTTCTCGCGTTCGAGCTGGGCGATCTGGTTCTCCAACGCCTTCAGCTTGTTCTCCAGGGGCTTCCGCTGTGCCGCGACCTGGGCGCGCGCTGCGGCCTCGAGGCGGCGCTGTTCGCGCCGATTCGGTGCATCACGTGTCGGTTCGTCGGTGCGCACCGGCGTGGTGCCGGCCGCCAACCATTCGCGGTAGTCCTCCAGGTCGCCATCGAACGGGTTGGCCGCACCATCCGCCACCAGCCAGAACTCGTCCACGGCGGCTCGCAGCAGGCTGCGGTCATGCGACACCAGCACGAGCGCACCGGGAAACGACTGCAGCGCCAGCGTTAGTGCCCCGCGCATCTGGAGATCGAGATGGTTGGTCGGTTCGTCGAGCAGCAGCAGATGCGGCTTGCGATACACGATCAACGCGAGCGACAGGCGCGCCTTAGTGCGGCGTCGCCGTGGAAGCCGAAGCCGCCCAGGAAATCGCGCAGGTCCTGCTCGCGCGCCCGGCGGTCCAACCGCAGGAAGTGTCCGAGCGGCGTATCGTCTTCGCGCAACTGGTCGATCTGATGCTGCGCGAAGTAACCGATGCGCAGCGCCCTGCCCTCGTGGCGAGCGCCCGAGAGTGGCGGCAACGTGCCGGCGAGCACCTTCGTGAGAGTCGACTTGCCCGCCCCGTTGCGGCCCAGCAGGCCGACGCGCGAGCCCGGGCGGATGGTGAGCTTGAGCCCGGCCAGCACCACGTGATCACCGTAACCGGCCGCGACGTCATCGAGCACCAGCAGCGGATCGGAAGCGCCACCCGGATCGGCGAAGCTGAAATCGAACTCCGAATCGGCCTGGGCGCGCGCCACCAGTTCGATGCGGTCCAGCGCCTTCAGCCGGCTCTGCGCCTGGCGTGCCTTGGTGGCCTTGGCGCGAAAGCGCGCGACGAAGGCTTCGAGCTTTTCGATCTCGCGGACCTGGCGATCGTGCGTCGCGTTCTGCTGCGCGAGCTGTTCCGCCCGCGTGCGTTCGAAGGCCGTGAAGCCACCCGAATACAGCTTGAGCGTGCTGTTGTCGAAATGGCAGACCGCGGTGACGACGTTGTCGAGAAACTCGCGGTCGTGCGAAATCACCAGCAGCGTGCCCTGGTAGCTGGCGAGCCATTGCTCGAGCCAGATGACCGCGTCGAGGTCCAGGTGGTTGGTGGG
>LNDQ01000098.1 GCA_001464695.1 Betaproteobacteria bacterium Ga0077523
CTCCGCCCTCCCCCGGCAAAGCCGGGGGAGGGGACGTACGGCTCCTTCCCCCAACGCAGTTGGGGGAAGGTTGGGATGGGGGCAGCGGTGCTACTTCGCCGCTTCCTTTCTCTTGCGATTCTCATCCCGCAACCACGTGATGATCGTCCAGATCTGCTCGTCGGTGAGATCACCCGCGAACCCGGACATCGCCGTCCCCGAGCGCCCGTTCTTGATGGTGTTGAACACCATCTCGTCGCTCGGGGCGCGCATCCATTCGTCATCGGTGAGGTCGGGGCCGACGGCGCCACGCGCGTTGTTGCCATGGCACGCGAGACAGCCGGTGCGGTTGTAGAGCTTCTTGCCCTCGGCCACGATGGCCGGTTCGGGCGAGAGCGGATTGGTGAGCGGCTCCGCGCCGCTCGGCCCTGCGATCAGTAACAGGGCAAGAGTCGAAACAGTTCTGTACATGAGATGCCGTGAAGTGGTCGAGAAAACGGCGAGCCGCATTGCGGCTCGCCGTTTCGATGCAACGAAAGCCGATCAGCGATCGAACAGCGCGAAGACGAACACCGTGCCGCCCTTGCGCATGTTCTTCAGGTGCGGCGCACCGCCCTTGCCACCCCAGGTGGCCCAGCCGGTCCAGCCGCCCCAGCCCGACGGTACCGCGATGTACTGCTTGCCGTCGATGGCGAAACTCACCGGGCTGCCGACGATGCCCGAGCCGGTCTGGTAGGACCACAACTCCTCGCCGGACTTGACGTCGAAGGCCTTGAACTCACCCTCGGGCGTACCGGCGAAGGCGAGGCCGCCTGCGGTAGTCAGCACGCCGCTGGTGAACGGCGACGGCGCGGTGACCTGCCACTTCTTCTCGCCGGTGACGGGGTCCATGCCGACGAGCTGGCCGTGACCCTTGATCCAGTCGGCCTCCGCGATGCCGAGGTTGTACTTGCCTTCGACGCGCTCCGACTTGCCCGCCAGGATGTCCACGCAGATCTCGCGACTCGGGACCACGACGATGGAAGCCTTGGGGCTGTAGCTCATCGGGTTCCACCACTTGCCGCCTTCGGAGGCGGGGCACACGTTCATCGCCTTGTGATCGTAGGTGGGCACCTTGGCCTGGTCGATGATGGGCCGGCCCTCGGGCGTGAAGCCGGTCGCCCAGTTCACCTTGGAGATCTCCTTCGCCCAGACGAACTTGCCGTTGGTACGGTCGATCTTGTAGAGGAACCCGTTGCGATCACCGTGCAGCCAGACCTTCTTGCCGCCGACGTCCGCGAGGATGGTCTCGTTGACGCCGTCGAAGTCCCACACGTCCCACGGCGTGTACTGATAGTGGAACTTGATGGAGCCGTCATCCGGATTCAGCGCGAGCGTCGAGTTGGTGTAGAGGTTGTCGCCGATGCGGCCCATGCCGTCCCAGTCAGGATTCGGGTTGCCCGTGCTCCAGTACAGGGTGTCGAGCTCGGGATCGTACGAGCCGGTGATCCAGGTGGATCCGCCGCCGTAGGCCGACGCTTCGGGATCCTGGTTGCCCCAGGTGTCGAAGCCGGGTTCGCCCGGACCGGGGATGGTGTAGCGGCGCCAGACCTGCGCGCCGGTTTCCGAATCGAGCGCGTCGATCCACAGGCGGGTCGGATACTCCGCGCCCGACATGCCGACCACCACCTTGCCCTTCACCACCAGCGGCGCGACCGTCATGGTCTGTGCCTTCTGCCAATCGCCGACGGTGACGTCCCACACTTTCTCGCCGGTCTCGCGCTTGAGTGCAATCACGTGCGAGTCGGGCGTGGCGTAGAACACCTTGTCGCCGTACACGGCGGCGCCGCGATTGCCGACATCGCAGCACATCATCTTGCCGATGTTGTCCGGCAGCGGGTGCGAGTACTGCCAGAACTCCTTGCCGGTCTTCGCGTCGAGCGCGTAGATCTTGCCGTGCGCGGCCGTGACGTACATCACGCCATCCACCACCAGCGGCGTGGTGTTCTGCGCGTCGAGCGTGCCGAGCGAGAACGAGTACACCGGCACCAGCTTCTTCACGTTCTTCGGCGTGACGGTGGCGAGCGGGCTGAAGCGCGTGCCGGCGTAGTCGCGGCCGGCCATCAGCCAGTTGTTGGGTTCCTTCGCGGCGCCTAGCAGCATGGCGTCGGTGACGGGGGTGTGCTTCTGTGCCTGGACTGCGCCGGGCAGCGCGGCGGCGAGCAGAAGCCCGCCGAGCGCTACGGTCTTGCGCCAGGCGGCATGTTGCGAACTGCTGATCGGGTGCATGGTTCCTCTCCTCGAAACGGCGAATCGGATTCGTATCGTTGCGCGCGCCGCACGGCGGCGACGGGCGACGGGCTCGATCGCAAGAAGCCTGCCGCGGGAACCATTCTGAGCGCCGCCGGGAACGGGGACCACCCACCAATGGGTGAATTTTCGAGGCCTGCCGGGTACTTGGGGCGGTCGCTCCGGGCCATGGACGTGCCGCGAACGTCGGCAAGGAGCGTAGCAGCCGACGGCGATCGCCTCACCGCAGTGCATCGATTGGCGCCGGCACCCTCAGTTGGTGCCGGCGGCCGGACCGTCAGGCTGCGATGTCGAGCAGCGATCCGACGCCGGGTGCGGCCGTGTTGCCACCGCCGAAGGCCTGGATGGTCGCGAAGATGCTCGCGAGCGAGCCGGTCAGGATGCCGGCGTCACGTTCGCTCAACCCTTGCAGCGAGGTCGGAAGACCGCTGCGCCCGAGCAGCCCCTCCACGCCCAGGGCCGTGAAGAGGGCAGTCTCGTTCTGCGGCAGGGTGGTGACCCCGGTGATGCCCTGGAAATTCGACACCAGGTCCCGAAACAACGACCGGTCGAGCAGCGAGACCAGGTTGGTCTGACCGACCGCGTTGTCCAGGCCCCGGGTCGGCAGCGGGCCATCCGTGGCACGGGCCGTTTCGACGATCCGGTTGAGGGTGTCCACCGGCGTTTGCGGAACGGCCGGGGACACGAACGGCGGAATGAAGCCGGCGCCGCGGATGGTCGGGGGGAGAGCAGCGATGGGGGCGAGAGCCATGGCAATATTTCAGTACCGCGATGCGGCGAGGTCAAGACGCCTGTGCCGGTATCGACCCTCAGGGCGAGACGCAGTTCCCTCGGGCCAGTCCCGTCGGACCCCGTTCCCGATTCGGCGTAACCTTTCGCCACCGCGAATGGGAAGGAAACACTGTGGCCGCAGCCGCTCCCGCCACTGGAGAAGAGTTTCGCGACGACGTTCGCAAGCGTCTGCCGCGCGAGGTGCTGGCGCCGTTCACCCGCATCAACCCGGTGCGTTCCACGGCCGCTGTCGTGCGGACCTTCGCGATGATCACGATCGTCGTGGCCTTCGCCGTGGCGTTCTGGTCATGGTGGGCGGCGCTCGTCGCGATCGTGCTGATGGGCCCGCTCGCACACGCGCTGTTCATCCTGTCGCACGACGCGGCGCACTACCGTCTGTACGAGACGCGCTGGCTCAACGATCTGGTCGGCCGTCTTTGCGCGACCCTGCCCGGGTTGTCCATGTGCACCTACCGGGTCACGCATCGGCTGCACCACAACAATCTCTACGGCCCTGACGATCCGGACATTGCCCTGCATGGCGGGTATCCGCGCGGCAAGGTGTATCTCATGAAGAAGCTCGCGAAAGATCTCGCCGGGCTCACGGCCTGGAAGACCTACGCGTACTTCTTCGGAGCACCTGCGGCAAACGCGGATACCAACAAGGCCGCCAATCCACTGGGTGACACCAGCCCGCGGCTGCGCGCGGCGGCGCTGCGGGACCGCTGGGTCGTGCTCGGCTTCCACGTCGCGGCGCCCGTAGGTGCTTTCGCGGTCGGCTGGGGCTGGTACTACATCGTGCTGTGGATCGTGCCGCTGCTCACCGTGACGCAGGTGATCCTGCGGTTGCGCGCGATCTGCGAGCACGGGGCGCTGACCGATTTCTCGTCGCCGCTGACAGCAGCGCGTACGAATCTGCCGAACTGGTGGCAGCGCTATTTCCTGTTCCCGCACCACGTGAACTACCACATCGAGCATCATCTGTATCCGGCGGTGCCGCACTACTACTTGCCGAAGCTGCACGATGCGTTGCTTGCTCACGGCATCCTGGACGGGGCCGAAATCCGGGGCCTTGATCAGACGTTTCCGAGGATATTCGCGGACCGTATTGCTCGAGCGACCGCCTGACGACTCGACCCATGGCGTCGCCCTTGTCGTGCCGAGGCCGGGCAATCCTTGCATCGGTTGAATGCCGGTGTCACGTCGGCTACCCGTTCAAGTGATTCGATCGCGATGCCTCGGCGCGGGAACCTCCGGTTTCAATTGCTGGTCGATCGGATCAGTATTGCCATCGTCCATAAAAGGGGAGCCCCGAAATGAGAACCAGACTCAAGATCGTCCTGCCGCTTGTCCTCGCTGCCGCGCTCGGCGGCGCTGCAGCCACCACCATGGCCGGCAAGGACCGTCCGCCGACACCGGAGGAGCACGCCCGCATCATGAAGGTGCTGGAGGAGAACGGTTACTCGGCCCCCGGCGAGATCGAGATCGAAGGCAAATACATCGAGGTGGAGGACGTGCTCCACACCGACGGGAAGCGCTACGAATTGAAGCTCGATGCCAAGACGCTCAAGATCCTGAAGCGGGAGGTCGAGGACGACTGAGGGCCACGGTTGCGTCGAGTCCGGCGCCGCACACTAGCGGCCTGCAGGAGCTACTTCCAGCTTCGAGCGAGGTCGACCGCTGATGGTTGCGCCGGCTCGGCGTCGCCGTCGCGATCCTGTTCGAACAGGCTCTCCAGTTCGACGATCGCTTCCTTGGAGGTCTGGATGAGTTGCGCTTCGTCCAGCCGCACGGCGAACTGCCGCAGCAGGACCTCCTCGTCGTGACGGCGGAAGCGGGCGACGGTGTCGCGCGCTTCAACCTCGGAGAAGCCGACGCTCTCGAGTGCTTCCTGCGCCATCGAGAGCGAGGAGAGGAAGGTTTCGCGCGTGATCAGCTTGACGCCGAGCTCCATCAGGTTGTGCGCGTGGAAGCGATCGCGTGCCCGGGCGATGATCTGCACGTGCGGGAAATGCTTGCGGACCGTCTCCACGGCACGGATCGATGCTTCGACGCTGTCGATCGCCAGAACGAAGATCTCGGCCCGGTCGAGCTTGGCGGCGCGCAGCAGCTCGAGTCTGGAAGCATCGCCGAAGTACGCCTTGCGGCCGAAGCGGCGCACGGTTTCCACGTGATCGGCGCTGATGTCGAGCGCGGTGAACGGCACGCGGCGTGCATTGAGCACGCGCCCTACGATCTGACCCACGCGACCGAAGCCCGCGATCACGACACGCGGTTCCTCGCTGTCGGGGATTGCGTCGAACCGCGGTTCCACCTTGGGACGTAACCTTGGCGCGACGACGTTTTCGTTGACGAGGAAGAGCACCGGCGTCAGTGCCATCGACAGCGTCACGGTGACGATGAGGAAGTCGACCGTCTCAGGTGACAGCACTTGCGCGGCCAACGCTTCATGGAAGAGCACGAACGCGAACTCACCGGCGTGGCAGAGCAGTACCGCGAGGCTGCGTGAACCTTCGGTTCCGTCCCCGGAGAAGCGGCCTATGGGGTAGAGGAGCGCCGCCTTGACGATCATGAGCCCGAGCGCGGCGCCGACGATCTGCAGCGGGTGGGACAGGAAGAGGCCCAGATTCGCCGACATGCCGACGGCGATGAAGAACAATCCGAGAAGCAGGCCCTTGAAGGGTTCGATGCTCGCTTCGATCTCGTGGCGGTATTCCGAATCGGCGAGCAGCACCCCGGCGAGAAACGCCCCCAGCGTCATCGACAGGCCGACCGACTCCATGAGCAAGGCAACGCCCAGTACCACCAGCAATGCTCCGGCGGTGAAGATCTCCTGGATGCCGCTGTCGGCAATGGCCTTGAGGACCGGACGCAGCAGGTGGCGCCCGCCGAAGATCACGAGCCCGATCATCGCGGCAGCCTTGATCGCACCGAGCCAGGGATTGGCGGCGTGCGCGGCTTCGCCGGCCACCAGCAGCGGGATGAGCGCGAGCATCGGTATCACCGCCATGTCCTGGAACAGGCAGATGGCGAAGGCCGAGCGACCGTGGCGGGAGGCGAGTTGCCGGCGTTCGGCGAGCAACTGCAGGACGAAGGCCGTGGAGTTCATCGACAGCGCCACGCCGATGACCAGCGCCGCCTGCCAGGTCATGCCGAACGCGAGCGCGATGGCGCCGACCGCGAGAGTCGTACCGCCGACCTGCAGCCCGCCGAGCCCGAAGATCGGTTTGCGCAATGCCCTCAGGCGCGACGGCTGCAGCTCGAGACCGATGACGAACAGCAGCAGCACCACCCCCAGCTCGGCGAAGCCGAGGATGCTCTCGACATCGGTGATGAAGCGCAGCCCCCAGGGGCCGATGATCAGGCCCGCGGAGAGATATCCGAGGACGGCGCCGAGCTTCAATCGCTTGAAGATCGGCACCATCACCACCGCCGCGACCAGGAAGATCGCGGTTTCCGAGAGCAGGGTCATCGCACTACGGTGCCCTCACTTTGCCGCGATGACCCGAATCTCCACCTTGTACTTCGGCCGGGCCAGCTTCGATTCCACACATGCGCGGGCCGGTGACTGGCCCTTCGGGACCCACGGATCCCACACGGAATTGAGGGCGTCGTAATAGGAGATGTCGGCAAGCCAGATGGTGGCGGACAGGATCTTCGTCTTGTCGCTGCCCGCTTCGGCCAGCAGCGAGTCGATCTGCGCCAGGATATCGCGCGTCTGCGCCGCGGGGTCGTCGGACACGGGATCGCGGGCAACGATGCCGGCGGTGTACACGGTGTCCCCGTGGATGACGAGTTCGGACAGGCGCGGGCCTACGTGTTTTCTTTCTACGGTCATGATCAGTCCTTTAGGCAAACAGCTTCGAGAGCTCGTTGGCGAGCGAGGGTACGACGAAACCGACGATGAACAGGAATGCAGCCCACAGCAGGGCCACCATCCACGGCGTGGCGTGCAGGGTCTTGCGCATGTGCTTGTAGTACAGGTACAGGGTCGCCCCCGAGATGATCGGCAGCATCGCGGCCTGGGCCATGCCGCCCCAGGTCACCATCTGCACCGGTGCCTGGCCCACGACGAGGAACATCCCGACCGGTATCGCCGTGAGCACCACCACGAAGATGTCGCGATAGCGGTTGCGGGCCCGCAGGTCGTCGCGCTCGAAGCCGCCGAGGATGCGCACGAGGTCGGAACACATGCGCGAATGCCCGGCCGTCGCGGCGACGATGGTGCCCCAAAGGATGATGATGGCGCCGATGTAGAACAGATACTTGGCCCACCCACCCAGGGTCTGCGTGTAGATGTTGGAGAGCACCGGGATCATCTCGGTGCCGTTCGGCACCTGGCCCATGGCATTGAGGATGCCTGCACCCAGCAGATAGAACGCGACGGTGGCGACGGTGTAGATCACCATGGAGAACACCACGTCGACGTTCATCACGTGGGCCCAGCCGCGCGCACGGCGCCGCCACGCATCGGCATTCTCGTAAGGGCCGGTGTAGCGCGCATAGCCCTTCTCGACGCACCAGTAGGTGTAGATGTAGAGCTCGGTGGCGCCCACGCCGGTGATCCCGAACACCGCAATGGCGATGCTCATGCCTGCGGCCGGCACTTCGAAGGTGAGACCCTTGGACAGGTCCGCGACGTGGAAACTCGGGGACATGATGAGCAGCACGGCGGCCAGCAGCGTGATGAGGGTAAAGAGCCCGACCTTCACCATGGCGAGCTTCTCCATGCGCGCGTAACCGCCGCCCAGCAGCAACACGAGCGTGAGTCCCCAGAACGCCAGCACCCAGCCCCAGACCGGCAGGTTGGTCACCTGGAACATCACCTGCGAGACGCCGATGAACATCGCGGCGATCTGGAATAACGTGAGAAAGACCATGACCGCCCAGGCCGCGACGACCCAGTTGATGCGTTTGCCGCGCGGGCCGGGGATATGGTTGACGGCGTCGAGGCCGGTTTCGGCGCGTGCGATCACGTAGCGGCCGAGGAAGGCCTGCACCACGGCCTTGATGAGACAGCTGATGATGACCAGCCACAGCATGGTGTAGCCGACCTTGGCGCCGAGGGCGGTGGTGGCGATCAGTTCACCCGAGCCCACGATGGAGGCGGCCAGCACGACACCGGGGCCGATCTTGCGCAGGATCGCGCCCATGGTCTGGGGCGGTTCGAGGATATCGCTCGGGTCGAGCTGATACGGATCGAAGTGCGGCTTCGGTGCCGAATCGGCCAGCGGCTGCGTCGCGATCGTGGTCATCGTCTCCTCCGTATGGTTATGGGTGCTGCGGTAGTGCTCGACGTCGCCCTAGTGTAACCAGCTTGTGCCCAACCCTGACCTGTGGGGTCGCGGCGGCACTGCTGCCCCCATCCCCACCTTCCCCCGGCAAAGCCGGGGGAAGGGGTGTACGTCCCCTCCCCCGGCTTTGCCCGCCCGCGCCACCTTCATCGTCACCATCTCCTCCGCCACGGTCGGGTGAATCGCCACCGTGTCGTCGAAATTCCGTTTGGTCGCGCCCATGCGCACCGCGACGGCGAAGCCTTGCAGCATCTCGTCGGCTCCCGGACCGATCACGTGGCAACCGACGATCTTTTCCTCGGTGCCCGTCACGACGAGTTTCATGTGCACCTTCTGCGCACGCCCGGAGAGAGCGTGCAGCATGGGCGTGAACTTCGTCTCGTACACCTTCACGGCATCGCCGAACTTCGCCACGGCTTCGTCTTCCGTCATGCCGACCGTCCCGATCGGCGGGTGACTGAAGATCACCGTCGGCACATTCTCGTAGTCGAGCTTGCGTCCGGTCTGCCCGTCGAACAACCGGTCAGCCAACCGTCGCCCGGCCGCGATGGCGACCGGTGTCAGTTGATGGTGGCCGATCAGGTCACCGATCGCGTACACCCCGGCCACGTTGGTCTGCTGCCAGGCATCCACCGGGATCACGCCATCGGCCGCGACCTGAACGCCGGTGGCCGGAAGGTTCAAGGATGCGGTATTCGGTTGCCGCCCGATGGCCCACAGCACGCAGTCGAAGGGACCATGACGATCCGTACCGGACACGACCCACAGTCCGTCGGAATCCCGTTCGAGCGCCGTCGGCGTGAAGCGGGTCACCATGGTGACGCCATTGGCGCGCATCTCTTCCATCAACGCGTCGCGCAGCATCCCATCGAAACTGTGCAGAAAATGATCGCGGCGCAGGAACAGCGAAAGCTCCGACCCCAGCGCATGCATCAACCCGCCGATCTCCACGGCGACGTAGCCGGCACCGATCACGGCGAGGCGCCTGGGTTGCTCCTCCAGGTCGAAATAGCCGTCCGATGTGATGCCCAAGCTCGCGCCGGGAATGTCGGGCACGAGGGGATGGCCGCCCGTGGCGATGACGACGTGATCGGCGGTGATGGTCGCGCCGTTCACGGCCACCGATCGGGGCCCGTTGAATGCGGCCCGGCCGCGCGCGATCTCTACCTTGTTCGACCCGAGGTAGCGCTCGTAGGCGGCGTTCATCCGGCCCACGTAGTCATCGCGTGCGGACTTGAGCTTCTTCCAGTCGAACTGGTGCGACGGCACCGAGAACCCGTAGCCGACCGCGTCCTCGAAACCGTGCGCGAACTGCGCTGCGGTCCACATGATCTTCTTCGGAACGCAGCCGACGTTGACGCACGTCCCGCCGAGCCGCCCCATTTCGATCAACCCGACCTTGGCGCCGTAGCTGCCGGCGCGGTTGGCGGTGGCCACGCCACCGCTGCCGCCACCGATGCACAGAAGGTCGAAATGTCGTGACATATCGTGCTCTTGTAGAGATAAGATCGGCCGAACCTTACCTGCAATCGGCAGGACCGAGAAGCTGACGGCGGGCAGCCCCCATCCCAGCCTTCCCCCGGCGCAGCCGGGGGACGCAGGAGTAAGTTCCTTGCGAAGCGCCGGCTTCGCCGGAGGAGGGCGGGAGGGGGCGGCGGACACACCGAAACGTATACTCGGCGATTCCTTTCCGAATCGAGCTCCCGATGATCGACCTCTACTACTGGACCACGCCCAACGGCCACAAGATCACCATCTTCCTCGAGGAAACCGGACTGCCCTATACCGTGAAGCCGATCAACATCGGGCGCGGCGAGCAGTTCGACGCGGACTTTCTCGAGATCTCGCCGAACAACCGCATCCCCGCGATCGTCGACCGCGATCCGGGCGACGGCGGTGAGCCGATTTCCATTTTCGAATCGGGGGCAATCCTGGTGTACCTCGCGGCCAAGACCGGGCGGTTTCTGCCACGGGAGACTCGCGCCTGGGTCGACGTGCTGCAATGGCTGATGTGGCAGAAGGCCGGCCTCGGCCCGATGGCGGGGCAGAACCATCATTTCTCCCAGTACGCGCCGGAGAAGCTGCCGTATGCCATCAACCGCTACGTCAAGGAAACGTCGAGGCTCTACGCAGTCCTCAACAAGCGCCTCGCCGATCGCGAGTACGTCGCGGGCGACTATTCGATCGCCGACATGGCCTCCTATCCCTGGGTCGTGCCCTACGAACGGCAGGGGCAGAGCCTGGACGATTTCCCCCACTTGAAGCGCTGGTTCCACGCGATCAAGGAGCGGCCCGCGGTCCAGCGGGCCTATGAACTCGCGAAGCGGGTGAACGTGAAGCCCACCGTGGACGACGCAGCGAAGAAGGTCCTGTTCGGTCAGGACGCGTCGATCGTCAAGTAGAGTCCGATGAGCATTCGCCTGTTCGAACTTGCCGGCGCCGATCCTGCCTGGCGTTTCTCGCCGTACTGCTGGCGCACGTGCCTGGCACTCGCCCACAAGGGGTTCGCGTGGGAAACCGTGCCCTGGCGCTTCACGGAAAAGGAGCGTCTGGCGGCGCACGGGTCGCAGACAGTGCCGGTGCTGCTGGACGGCGATCGTGCCGTGGTGGACTCCTGGACCATCCAGGGCTATCTCGACGAGCGCTATGCGGATCGACCGGCATTGTTCGACGGTGCAGCGGCGCGGGCCGAGGGGCTGTTCCTGAAGTTCTGGACCGAGCGCACGCTGCACCCGATGCTCTCGCGCATGCTTCTGCGCGACATCGTGGACATCCTGCGGCCGGAGGATCGGGAGTATTTCCGCACGTCGCGCGAGCAGCGTTTCGGCAAGCGGCTGGAAGAGATCGTCGCCGATCGGGAGACGACATTGCTCCGGTTTCGCGAAGCGCTCGAACCGTTGCGCGCGACGCTCGCAGTCCAGCCCTGGCTCGGCGGCACGGAACCCAACTACGCCGACTACACGGTGTTCGGCGCCTTCCTTTGGGCCCGGGGCTCGTCACCGTTCCGGTTGCTTGCCGAGGACGATCCGGTGTATGCATGGCGCGAGCGGTTGCTCGACGCGTTTGACGGCCTGGTGCGCCGCGCACCCGGGTATCCGGTCTAGACTTTTCCCCAGCCACAAGCCCCTGATCTGGCAGATGTCCATTGCCCACCTTCGCAAGGAGTACCACCGCAAGCGCTTCGACGAGGCCGATGCCGCGCGCGACCCGGTCGAGCAGTTCCGTGTCTGGTTCGACGAGGCACTAAAGGCGGAATTGCCCGAGGCCAACGCGATGACGCTCGCCACGGTAGACCGCACCGGACGGCCCAGTGCGCGGATCGTGCTGGTGAAGGCGTTCGATGCGCGCGGCTTCGTCTTCTACACCAACTATGCGAGCCGCAAGGGCCGCGAGCTCGCGGAAAATCCGCACGCGGCGCTGCTGTTCCATTGGGTGGAACTGGAACGGCAGGTGCGCATCGAGGGTGTCATCGAGAAAGTGGATGCCGCCGATTCCGACGCGTATTTTCGCGAACGACCTCTCGGCAGCCGTCACGGTGCGTGGGCGTCGACGCAGAGTGCCGTCCTGCCGGACCGCGAGTTTCTGGAACGAAAGGTGGAGGCGATCGCGCACGAGATGGGCGACGATCCGCCGCGCCCGCCGCACTGGGGCGGCTACCGCGTCAGGCCCGATCGCTACGAGTTCTGGCAAGGGCGGCCGAGCCGGTTGCATGATCGATTGCAGTACTCGCCCCTGGACAAGGGCGCCTGGAAGATCGAGCGCCTGTCGCCGTAGTGGCTTGAAGAAGGCTCTCGTCACCGGCGTGACCGGCGTGGTCGGCCGCTACCTGTTGCAGCACCTGGTCGAGCAGGGCGATTGGGACATCCTCGCGCTATCCCGGCGCAAGCCCGACATCGGCGGCCGGTACGAACATCTCCCCGTGGATCTGCTCGATGCGGCGGACTGCCGCCTGAAACTCGCCGGCCATCGGGACGTGACCCACGTGTTCTACACGGCGTTCCTGCAGGATTCCGATCCGGCGCAGCATCTGAAGCGCAACACCTCGATGCTCGTCAATCTCGTCGAAGCTGTCGAGAATGCCTCGCCGGCGCTGGTGCACGTGAATCTCGTGGAGGGTACGAAATGGTACGGCAGCCATCTCGGGCCTTTCCGCACGCCCGCGAAGGAAGAGCATCCGCGCCATGCCGGTGCCAACTTCTATTTCGATCAGCAGGACTGGGTCGAAGCGCGCCAACGCGGCAAGGCGTGGACCTGGTCCGCCGTGCGGCCCCATGCCGTGTGCGGGTTCAGCGTTGGCAGTCCGATGAATCTGGCGCTGGCACTGGCGGTGTACGGGACGCTGTGCCGTGAGCTCGGGGTGCAGTTCTCGCATCCTGGGCCGGCGACGAACTTTCGTTGCCTGTACCAGCTCACCGATTCGACGTTGCTCGCCAAGGCGATGGTGTGGATGGCGACAGTACCGCGCTGCGCGAATCAGGCCTTCAACGTGACCAACGGCGATCTGATCCGCTGGGAGAACCTGTGGCCCCGGCTCGCGCGGTTCTTTGGTGTGGAACCTGGTCCGCAGCGGCATTTCAGCCTCAGGTCCGAGTTGGGCGACCGGAGCGAAGAGTGGCGCGGGATCGTGCGGAAGCACGGCCTGCAAGCGTTGCGCTACGAAGACATCGCCGGCTGGGGCTTCGCCGATTTCGTGTTCGGTTCCACCTGGGACATCGTCTCGGACACCGGCAAGGCGCGGCGTTTCGGTTTCTGCGAAGCGGTGGATTCCGAGGAGATGCTGCTGGCACTGCTCGACGGATTTCGCCGGGAGCGTGTCATTCCCTGACCGACCGCTCCACAGTCAGTCCTGCGAGCTGTAGTTCGGGTGCGTCCTGATCGCGTCCGACACGAACCGGGCAATCACGGGCGGCAGTCGGGTGCTGGCGCCGATGAACAGCTGCCCCACGAACGCCGCGTCGAACACGCCGTCCGCGACCAGGATCGGCGCTGCCTTGTGGCTGGCGCCGAAACGCTCGCCATCGTCGACGGCCGTGTGACGGAATCCCTGAGCGGGTTTCCAGGTGATCGCGCGCTCGTAGCCAAGCTTGTCGTAGCAGAGTTGAAAGCCGATCGGCGTTCCGTCTTCCCGGCACCACACGATGAGGTCCATGTCGTCCGATGCGAACCACCGCCGCGGCGGTTCGCCGGGAATCTGGCGCGTGGGGAGCAGTTCCTCCAGCATCGCCAGCGGCGCGGCTACTCGATCGCCTTGTATTCCACGGCGACGATGTCGAGCGTTTCGTCGCCACCGGGCGTGTGCACCACCACTCGATCACCCTCGCGCGTCTTGAGCAGCTGCCGCGCGAGGGGCGAGATCCAGCTGATGCGCCCCCGCGCTACATCGGCCTCGTCGATCCCGACGATGGAGTAGGTGCGCTCGTCGCCTTTCTCGTCGGCGACGGTCACCGTGGCACCGAAGAACACCTGGTCCGTCGTCTCACGCGTCGCAGGGTCGATGACCTCGGCGTTGTCGAGGCGGCGGGTGAGAAAGCGGATCCTGCGATCGATTTCGCGCAGGCGCCGCTTGCCATAGATGTAGTCCGCGTTCTCCGAGCGGTCGCCGTTGGACGCCGCCCAGGCGATCACCTTGGTGAGCTCCGGCCGTTCCTTGTCGAGCAGGTGCAGCGCCTCGTCCTTCAAGCGCTTGTGCCCGGCCGGGGTCATGTAGTTCTTGGTGCCGACCGGCAGCGGTGAGGGCTCGTCGAGCTCCTCATCGTCCTGGTCCTGATCGGATTCCTTCGTGAACGCCTTGTTCATATCGATTGAAGTGTACGCATCGCCCCGATGGGGCGATGCACGTGCACTTCAATCGGGGTGAAGTGCACGCTGGCCTTGGGGCGGCCCGGCGCCCAGCGCGAGAACAAAGGCACGCAAGACCGCAACGTCTCGAATTATAGGCGGTGGTGAGTTCAGTGCCGATTCGCTGGCCGCCTGGCGGCGTAGAATTTGGGCACGTTCAACTGGGAGGAGTGGTCATGGCCATCAAGGTAGGGGACAAGTTGCCACCGGGCACGGTGTGGGAATTCATCGAGGACGAGACGCCCGGGTGCAGCATCGGGCCCAATGGCTTCGAGGTGGACAAGATCGCGGCGGGCAAGAAGATCGCGCTGTTCGGATTGCCGGGGGCGTTCACGCCTACGTGCTCGGCCAAGCATCTGCCCGGTTTCGTGCAGCAGGCCGAGCAGTTGAAGGCCAAGGGCTTCGACGAGATCTGGTGCCTGTCAGTCAACGACGCGTTCGTGATGGGCGCGTGGGGGCGCGAGCAGGGCGCCAAGGGCAAGGTGCGGATGCTGGGTGATGGCTCCGCCACCTATGCGAAGGCGCTGGGACTCGATCTCGATCTCAATGCCCGCGGGCTCGGTACGCGCGTGCAGCGTTTCTCGGCCATCGTCGTCGACGGCGTGGTGAAGAGCCTCAACGTGGAAGGGCCGGGAAAGTTCGAAGTGTCTGATGCCGAGACCTTGCTGAAGCAGGCGGAGAAGGTCATCAACTACATGCCGTGAGGGCGGCGGCGGTTTTGCCCCCACTCTAGCCCTCCCCCGGCGAAGCCGGCGCTGCGCTGCCCCCTCCCTCCGCCCTCCCCCGGCGAAGCCGGCGCTGCAGGTCGGGATGGGGGCCGGCTGTACCGCTCGCTAGCTTTTCGCTGCCCGAATCGCCGACTTCGGCCGGAATGCCTTGCACATCTCGGGCCGCGTCTCCAGATAGGGCCCGCCGATCAGATCGATGCAGTAGGGCACCGCGGCGAAGATGCCCGGAACGAGCTGATCGCCTTCGCTGCTGCGCAATCCCTCGAGCGTTTCGCGGATCGATTTCGGCTGGCCAGGCAGGTTGATGATCAGCGCACCCTTGCGGATCACGGCGACCTGCCGCGACAGGATCGCCGTCGGCACGAACTTCAGGCTGATCTGTCGCATCTGTTCGCCGAAGCCGGGCATCAGCTTCTCGCCGACGGCGAGCGTGGCTTCGGGTGTCACGTCGCGCGGGGCGGGGCCGGTGCCGCCGGTGGTGAGCACCAGATGGCACTTCGAGTCGTCGACGAGGCTCTTCAAGGCGGCCTCGATCTGCGGCTGCTCGTCCGGAATGAGCCGCTCTTCGAACCGCACCGGATTCAGCAGCGCCCGTTCGAGCCACTCGCGCAGCGACGGCAAGCCTTCGTCGCGGTACACACCCTTCGACGCACGGTCGCTCACCGAGACGAGGCCGATGGTGACGGATTCCTGGTCACTCATGAAGGCTCTCCCGCCGTGGGCGTCTCCGGTATCAGTTCCCGCAACACCTGAAACAGTTCGCGAAAGGACTTCGGCGGTTTGCCCTGCGCCTGTTCGCGCTGCGTGTTGCGGATCAGCGCACGCAGTTTCGGCACGTCGGCGCCAGGATGGGCGGCCAGCAGTTCGGTCAGGGCTTCGTCGTGCGCGAGCAGGCGTTCGCGCCAGCGCTCGAGGCGGTGCAACCAGGCCGTGTGAGCGCGCGAATGCCCCTCGAGCGCGTCGAGCTGGGCGCGGATCGGCGCGGGATCGACCTCGCGCATGATGCGACCGACGTATTGCAACTGGCGGCGCTGCGCCCCATGTTTGGTGATGCGCTTGGCTTCGCGCACGGCATCGCGCAGGTCGTCCGGGATATCGAGGCCCGCAAGCCGCTCGTCCGACAGCGCCACGAGTTCCTCCCCCAGAGCCTGCAGGGCGAGCATGTCGCGCTTCACGCGTGTCTTGCTGGGACGCTCGTCGAGATCGTCCGTGTCCTGCGTTTGAGCCATGGCGGGCTATCATAGCCGATCGACCTTGCCTGTTCCCTTCTTCGAGAAAGTTCGCCGTCCCGTGTCCGACAACAACCGCTTTTCCCACGATCTCGCCACGCTCCGATCCATTGCCGCCGACGTGCTGCGCCATGCGGCCGGGCAAGGCGCCACCAGCGCCGAAGTGGACGTGACCGAGGGCTTCGGTCAGGCCGTGACCGTGCGCCACGGTACGGTCGAGACCATCGAATACAACCGCGACAAGGGCATGGGCGTCACGGTGTACGTGGGGCAGCAGCGTGGCCACGCGTCCAGTTCGGATCTGTCGCCCAAGGCGCTGGAAGACACGGTGCGCGCCGCGCTAACCATCGCACGCTACACGGCTACCGATGAGTGCGCGGGGCTCGCCGACGCGGACCTGCTCGCTCGCGAGGTGCCGGATCTCGATCTGTACCATCCGTGGGACGTGTCCGTGGAACGGGCGATCGAACTGGCGCGCGAATGTGAAGCCGTGGCGCTTGCCGTGGATCCGCGCATCGCCAACAGCGAAGGTGCCTCGGTGCACACGCAGGAGTCGCAGTTCGTCTACGCGAACTCGCTCGGCTTCAACGCCGGCTATCCGGGATCGCGCCACAGCATCTCCTGTTCGGTCATCGCCGGCAAGGGCGACGACATGCAGCGCGACGACTGGTACACCATCTCCCGGGTGCCGGGCGCGCTGGACGACGGCCGCAGCGTCGGCGAGAAGGCGGGCCGGCGCTGTGTCGCGCGCCTCGCCAGCCGCAAGATCGCGACCACCCAGGTACCCGTGCTGTTCGAGGCGCCGATCGCGGCTTCGCTGCTCGGCCATTTCGCCGGCGCCGTGAGCGGCGGCAGCCTCTATCGGAAGTCCTCCTTCCTGCTCGACAAGCTGGGCGAGGCGGTCTTCTCGCCCAACGTGGTGATCCGCGATCTCGCCCACGTGCCGCGCGGCCTGGCGAGCAGCCCCTTCGACGACGAAGGGGTCGCGACACACGATCGCAATGTCGTGACCGACGGGGTGCTCCAGGGCTATTTCCTCGGCAGCTACTCGGCGCGCAAGCTCAAGATGCAATCGACCGGCAACGCTGGCGGCAACCACAACCTGGTGCTCGATTCCACCGGCGAGGATTTCGAGACGCTGCTGCGCAAGCTGGGCACCGGGCTGCTGGTGACCGATCTGCTGGGCCACGGCATCAACATGGTGACCGGCGACTATTCACGCGGGGCGGCCGGTTTCTGGGTCGAGAACGGCGTGATCGCCTATCCGGTGCAGGAGATCACCGTGGCGGGCAACCTCGCGGACATGTTCCAGGACATCGTGGCCGTGGGCACGGACGTGATCGCTCGCGGCGCGCGGCAATGCGGGTCGGTGCTGATCGGGCGCATGACTGTCGCGGGGGAGTGACATCCCCCCGATGGGCCTGCGGCCCTTCCCCCGAGGGGGCTGGGTGAATCCGCTGCTGCTGCGTGCCGGATGCCTGCTCGCGATGGCGGCACTGCTCGCGGCGTGCGGCGGCAAGCCGCCTGCGTTGCCGCGGCTCGGGCCCGACGATGTCATCGTCGCGTTCGGCGACAGCCTGACGTACGGCACAGGAGTCCAGCCGGCCCAGAGTTACCCGGCGGTCCTCGGCGAACTGATCGGTCGCGAAGTGGTTGCCGCCGGTGTGCCGGGAGAAGTCACGGCGCAGGGCATGCAGCGCCTGCCGCAAGTGCTGGATCGTCATCGGCCGCGGCTCGTCCTGCTGTGCCTCGGCGGCAACGATCTGCTGCGCAAGGTCGAGCCGCCGATGATCGAAGCGAATCTGCGGGCCATGGTGCGCACGCTGCGCGATCGCGGGATCGCCGTGGTGCTGATCGGGGTGCCGAAGCCGAGCCTGTTGCCCAGCACTGCCGGCTTCTACGCGACTATCGCCGAGGATCTACAGGTTCCGCTCGAGGGCGACGTGCTCGAGGACATCCTGACGAAGAACGAGTTCAAGTCCGACCCGATCCATCCCAATGCGGCCGGGTACCGCAAGATGGCGGAGGCGGTGGCGAAGTTGCTGCGGGAGGCGGGGGCGATTTGAGGGCTGATTGCCCCCATCCCAACCTTCCCCCAACTTCGTCGGGGGAAGGAGCCGTACGTCCCCTCCCCCGGCTTTGCCGGGGGAGGGCGGAGGGAGGGGGCAGCGCAGCGCCGGCTTTGCCGGGGGACGGTTAGGGTGGGGGCTCGTCAGCAACACCGCGTAACCCCGTCCCACTTGCGGTCCTGCTCGGCCTTGAAGAATTCCTGACGCGTCATCGGCTCGAGGTCCGGGTGGACCTTCGCGTGGCGCTTGAGATAGCGCTCGTACGCATCATCCCCCGACACCTCGCGCACGAAGTCCCAGAGCTTCTGGAGATCTTCGCGGAGGTTGCCGGGGAGTCCGAGCGGAGTGCTCAATCGCGCGCCCAGGCGAGTTGGGTCGGCGAGTGCGGCGCTTCCGACAGCGGCTGCACCTGCTTGCCGTTGAGGAAGCGGTAGGTCATGCGCAGCATGTCGGCGATGACGATCCAGAGGATGATCGCGAACAGCAGTGCGAGTGCCGCATCGATGCGCTGGCCGAGGATCAATGCCGGGGCCGACGCCACCTTCTCCGGCGGCAGGGCACCGGCGGCAAGCTTCTGCGCCAGATCGTTGGCGCCCGCGAGGAAGCCGATGGCCGGGTTGGTGCTGAACACTTTCTGCCACGCGGCCGTCGTGCAGACGATGGCGAGCCAGGTGAGCGGCAGGGCGGTGACCCAGGCGTAACGCAACTTGCCCATCTTGATCAGGATGCCGGTGGCCACCGTCAACGCGATGCCGGCCAGCAACTGGTTGGAGATGCCGAAGAGCGGCCAGAGGATGTTCACCCCTCCCAGCGGATCCTGCACGCCCTGCACCAGGAAGTAGCCCCATGCGGCGACGAAGATGGCGCTGGCGACGACCGTGGCCGGGTAGGACGAGACGTCGCCCAGCGGCTTCGACACGTGCTTCAGCAAATCCTGCAGCATGAAGCGGCCCACGCGCGTACCGGCATCGAGGGTGGTGAGGATGAACAACACCTCGAACATGATGGCGAAGTGGTACCACATGTCGAGCAGCTTGCCGCCGAAGGTGGTGCTGAAGATGGTGGCCATGCCGACCGCGAGCGACGGCGCGCCGCCGACGCGCCCGAAGAGGGTCTTCTCGCCCATTTCGGTGGCGAGCGCGCTCATCTGTTCGACCGTGACCGGATAGCCCCACGAGGTGATCTTCGCGACGGCATCGGCCGCTTCCTTGCCGACAACGCCGGGTGGGCTGTTGATGGCGAAATAGATGCCCGGTTCCATCACGCAGGCTGCGATCACGGCCATGATGGCGACGAAGGATTCGAGCGCCATGCTGCCGTAGCCGATCATGCGGATCTCCTTCTCGTTCGCGAGGAGCTTCGGCGTGGTGCCGGAGGACACGAGCGAGTGGAAACCGGAAATGGCACCGCACGCGATGGTGATGAAGACGAACGGGAACAGATCACCCTTGAAGATCGGTCCGGTGCCGTCGATGAACTGGGTGAGCGGCGGCATCTTCACTTCCGGCGCGAGGATCAGGATCGCCCCGGCCAGCATGAAGACCACGCCGAGCTTGAGGAACGTGGACAGGTAGTCGCGCGGTGCCAGCAGCAGCCAGACCGGCAGGGCCGCGGCGGCGAAGCCGTAGATCATCACGAACCATGCGCAGGTCATGTCGTTCCAGTCGAAATAGCCCTTGAGCGACTCCGACCCGTTGATGACACCGCCGCCCCATACACACACCAGCAGCAGGGCGATTCCGATGATGGAGCCCTCCAGAACTCTGCCGGGTCGGATGCCGCGCATGTAGATGCCGATCAGCATGGCGACCGGGATGGTCCCCAGCACCGTGGCGGTGGCCCAGGGGCTGTGCTTCATGGCCTTGACGATGACGAGCCCGAGGACTGCGATCAGGATGACGATGATCATCAGCGACCCGATCAGGGCCGCCCACCCGCCTACGGGGCCCAGTTCGTCACGCGCCATCTGTCCGAGCGAGCGACCATCGCGCCGCGTGGAGCAGAACATGATGATCATGTCCTGCACGCAGCCGCCGAGCACCGCCCCGGCCAGGATCCAGAGGGTGCCGGGCAGGTACCCGAACTGCATGGCGAGTGTCGGGCCGATCAGCGGGCCAGGGCCGGCGATGGCGGCGAAGTGATGTCCGAAGGCGACCCACTTGTTGGTGGGGACGAAGTCGCGGCCGTTGTTGAATCGCTCCGCGGGGGTCGCCCGGGTCTCGTCGAGCACCAGGACCTTGGCGCAGATCCAGGCACTGTAGAACCGGTAGGCCACGAGGTAGGTGCCGGCCGCCGCCGCGATGAACCAGAGGGCGTTGATGTGTTCGCCGCGGTGGATCGCGATACCGCCGATGGCCGACGCCCCCATGACGGCGATCGCGAGCCAGACCAGTTTCGACAGGATGCTTCGAGGCATTGCCCAACCCTCCCTCAATCTCGTTGTTCTAGTGCCGATACCTGAACCAAAGGTAGCGGATCGACGCCATGATACTAGCTGTCCCCTGGGTAGGTTTGCGCGGACGACGATGGGCCCTGTTGCAACGACCTCGGCTCCGGCTCCGACCTGGATTAGACTGCGCGACAGTGACAGAGATGGTTACGGAACGGTCGATGCCCGATGCAATCGACGCGGGCCTCGGCCCGTGTCGTCTCAGGATGAAGCGCTCCCTGGCCGGTTCACGGGCCGAATCGGACCTGCCGACCCATTGTCCCGCTCCGCGTCCGTCCGACGCACAGGTGCACGGCCATGCCTGATCGCCTGCGAGTGCTCCTGGTCGAAGACATCGCGACCGACGCCGAGCTGATTGCGCACGCCCTGAAGCGCGACGGCTTCGACGCGGTGTTCGAACGGGTCGATACCGAGGCGGCTCTGACTGCCCGCGTCGCCAGCTTCGCGCCGCAGGTGGTGCTGTCAGATTTCTCGCTGCCCGGTTTCAGCGGCATGGCGGCCCTGGAACTCGTCCATGGCCTGAGTCCGGAGACGCCTTTCATCTTCGTCTCGGGCACGATCGGCGAGGAACGGGCCATCGAATCGCTGAAATGCGGGGCGAGCGACTACGTGCTCAAGACGAACCTGGCGCGGCTCGGGTCCGCGGTACGTCAAGCGCTGGAACGGACCGCCGAGCGGGCGGCCCGCGCGCGCGCCGAGGCCGAGCTCGCCGAAGCCCACCAGCGCCAGCGCATGTTGTCGCGTCGGCTGATCCGCGCGCAGGAGCGCGAGCGTGCCGACCTCGCCCGCGAGTTGCACGATGAAGTCGGGCAGGCGTTCACGGCGCTCAAGATCCAGCTCGAGATGCTGCGCCGGGCCAAGGACGCGGACGAAACCGCCGTGCGTATCGACGAGTGTGCTGAAATCGTGGGCTCCGCCCTGACACAGGTCCGCAACCTGTCGCTCGGGTTGCGTCCGCCGCAGCTGGACGAGTTCGGGCTGGTATCGGCATTGCGGTCGCACGTGGAGCGCATGGCCCGGACGGCGACCACCGATATCGGTTTCGAAGCCGATCCACAGATCGGGCGACTGCATCCGGACGTCGAGATCGCCTGCTTTCGCATCGCGCAGGAATCGCTCACGAACGCACTGCGGCACGCGCAGGCAGACCGCATCCGGGTGCTGCTGCGGATCAACGCCGATACGCTGATGCTGGTCGTCCAGGACAACGGCCGCGGCTTCGACGTGCGGGCGGCGAGCGAGCAGGCCCTGCGTGGCACCAGCATGGGGGTTGCCGGATTGCACGAGCGTGCCTTGCTCGCCGGCGGCATCGTGCGGATCGAGTCGGAGCCTGGGCGCGGTACCGAAGTCGTGGCGCGCTTTACGTTGAAACCCCAGGGGCGCGGTCCGTCCGGCGGAGGCTGAGCGTCGACATGATCACTGCCGACCCGCCCGCACCGGTTGAACCGGGAGTGCTCGAAGCGGACGGCGGCAAGGCGTGGTTGCCCCGGGCCGGATTCGCCGCGGCGATCGTGATCGTCGTCGGGGTGGCCGCATTGTCCGTGATCAAGCTGCATGACCTCGCCGCCGAAGCGCGCTGGGTCGCCCATACGCACCAGGCGATCCGGACCCTCACGCGGCTGCAGGCGGCCATCGTGGACGCCGAGACCGGGGCGCGCGGGTTCGTGATCACCGGGGAAGATAGCTTTCTCGAGCCCTACGGCAACGCGTTGAGCGACGTGGCGGTCGGCCTCACGCAACTCGACCAGTTGGTCGCCGACAATCCGGACCAGCATCGACGCCTCGACGACCTGCGCCTGCGCATCATCCGTCAACTCGACAACTTCGTCTTCGAGATCGGGCTCGTGGAGCGCGGCCAGCGCGCGGCGGCGGCCCGTGCGATCGCGTCGGGCCGGGGCCGCGAGATGATGGAGGCGGTGCGCGCGGGCATCCACGACATGCTGGCAGTGGAGGAGACCTTGCTGGCCAAGCGGTCCGAGAGCGCGCGGGAGGGGGCTGCAGTCGCGCGGGTCCTGGTGATCGGCGGCGGCGTCGCGGGTATCGCGCTGCTCGCCCTGGCCTACCTCGCCTTGCGGCGCGAGAGCGCACACCACGCCGTGACCGCCGCGGCGGCGCGTGATGCGAAGGCCTTCCTGGACCAGTTGATCGAGGCCATTCCGCACATCGTCTACGTGAAGTCGGTCGACGGACTGCGCTACGTCAGCGTGAACCGGGCCCACGAGGAGATGTTCGGAATCCCGCGCCGGGACCTGCTTGGGAAGAGCGACAGCGAACTGTTCGCGACCGAGGAGGCTCGCATCATCGCCGAGGAGGACCGGATCGCGCTCGCCGGTTCGGGTGTATGCGAGTTCGAAGTCGACCAGTTCGTGAGCGCCAGGCGTGGCGTGCGCACGCTGCACAAGAAGAAGGTCGTCATTCCGAACGCGCGCGGCGAGCCGCGTTATCTGCTCGGCGTGGCCGACGACGTGACGGAGCGCAAGCTCGACCAGCGCGAGATCGTCCGCCTGAACGAAGCGCTGCAACGGCGCGCGCGCGAACTGGAGATCACCAATCGCGAACTCGAGGCGTTCAGCTACTCCGTCTCGCACGACCTGCGCGCGCCGCTGCGGGCGATCAACGGCTTCGCCCTGATGCTCGCGGAGGACCACGCTGGCGAACTGAGCGAGGAGGGCAAGCGCCTGCTCGGGGTCGTGCGCGGCAACGCGCAACGGATGGGCGAGCTGATCGACGACCTGCTCGCGTTCGCACGCATCGGCCGCACGGCGATGAATCGCGTCGCGGTGGACATGGGCGCGCTGGTCGGCGTGGTCCTGAGCGAACTCGGGGCGCCGCAGGTTGCGGCGCTGCCGCCATGTGCCGTGGGCGCCCTGCCGCCAGCCGTGGGGGATCCGATCCTGCTGAAGCAGGTCTGGGCCAATCTCATCTCCAATGCCGTCAAGTACAGTGCCAGGAATCCGGACGCCCGGATCGAAGTGGTGGGGGAGCGAGTCGAGGGCGAGTGCATTTATCGGATCGCGGACAACGGTGCCGGGTTCGACATGCGATATGCCGATAAACTGTTCGGAGTGTTCCAGCGCCTGCATCGTGCAGAGGAATTTCCCGGTACCGGCGTGGGGCTCGCGATCGTCCAGCGCATCGTGGTCCGCCACGGTGGCCGCGTCTGGGCGGAGGGCAAGGTCAACGAAGGCGCGACGTTCCATTTCGCGCTGCCAGTCGAGGAGGTGGCAACCCATGGCTGAACTGGGGGCGGTGGAGATCCTGCTGGCGGAGGACAGCGAGGCGGACGCGGAAATGACGATGCGGGCACTCCGGAAGAACAACCTCACCAACCAGGTGGTCTGGGTGAAGGACGGCGCCGAAGCGCTCGACTACCTGAAGCGTGGCGGGCAGTACGCCGGCCGCGGGCCGACCCTGCCCAAGCTGGTACTGCTCGACATCAAGATGCCCAAGGTGGACGGCATCGAGGTCCTGCGCGTCATCCGCAGCGACGACCAGCTGAGATCGATCCCGGTGGTGATGCTCACCTCGAGCGCCGAGGAGCGCGACATCGTCGAGAGCTACGAACTGGGCGTGAACAGCTACCTGGTGAAGCCGGTCGAGTTCGAGCGTTTCGTCGACGAGGTGTCCCGGGCCGGCTGCTACTGGACCGTGATGAACCAGGTGCCCTATTCCTGCTGACGGCGGGTGCGGGCGCCGGTGAATGCAGGTCGCGCTTGGCGCGAATGCTAGAATCCGCGACCTTCGCCCCTGGAGGAAATGCGCCCATGTTCACCGCTGACGACACCATCCAGAGCTTCGACCCGGACCTGTGGGCTGCCCTGGAAGCCGAGCGTACCCGCCAGGAAGACCATATCGAGCTGATTGCCTCGGAGAACTACGCGAGCCCGCGCGTGCTGGCCGCTCAGGGCTCGGTCCTGACCAACAAGTACGCCGAAGGCTACCCCGGCAAGCGCTACTACGGCGGCTGCGAGTACGTCGACATCGCCGAACAGCTGGCGATCGATCGCTGCAAGGCCCTGTTTCGCGCCGAGTTCGCCAACGTGCAGGCCCATTCGGGCTCGCAGGCGAATCAGGCGGTCTACACGGCGTTCCTGCAGCCGGGTGACACCATTCTCGGCATGTCGCTCGCCCATGGCGGCCATCTGACCCACGGCTCGCCGGTCAATCTGTCGGGCAAGCTGTACAAGGTGGTGGCCTATGGCCTCGACGCGAACGAGGTGATCGACTACGCCCAGGTCGAAAGGCTCGCCCACGAGCACAAGCCGAAGATGATCGTGGCAGGTGCCTCGGCCTACTCGCTGCGCATCGACTTCAAGCGCTTTCGCGCCATCGCCGACAGCGTCGGCGCGATGCTGATGGTGGACATGGCGCACTATGCCGGGCTGATCGCGGCCGGGCTCTATCCCAATCCGGTGGGCGTGGCGCACGTCTCCACCAGCACCACCCACAAGACCCTGCGCGGGCCGCGCGGCGGCATCATCCTGGCCGGCCTGGAGCACGAGAAGGCGATCAATTCCGCGATCTTCCCGGGCATCCAGGGCGGTCCGTTGATGCACGTCATCGCGGCGAAGGCCGTGGCGTTCAAGGAGGCCATGAGTCCGGCGTTCCGGCGCTACCAGGAGCAGGTCCTCGACAATGCGATGGTGATGGCCAAGGTGTTGACCGAACGGGGCTTGCGCATCGTCTCGGGTCGCACAGAAAGCCACGTGTTCCTGGTGGATCTGCGTTCCAAGAGGATCACCGGCAAGGAAGCGGAGGCGGTGCTCGGGCGTGCGCACATGACGGTGAACAAGAACGCGATCCCGAACGACCCCGAGAAGCCCTTCGTGACCAGTGGTATCCGCCTCGGGTCGCCGGCGATGACCACGCGCGGCTTCACCGAGATCGAGGCCGAGCGCCTGGCACACCTGATCGCCGACGTGCTCGACGCGCCCCAGGACGACAAGGTGATCGCGCGCGTGGCCCACGATGTCAAGGCGTTGTGTGCGCGATTTCCGGTGTACGCACCGGCGGCGGCTCCGCGCGCTGCGGTCGCGGCGTGACCCTTCGAGCCCGACCGGTCGCGCTGCAGCCCCTCGCATGAAATGCCCGTTCTGCGGCCACGAAGATACGCAGGTGGTCGACTCGCGCGTGAGCGAAGAGGGCGAAGCCGTGAAACGGCGCCGCCGCTGCTTCTCCTGCGACAAGCGCTTCACGACCTGGGAGACGGTGGAGCTGCGCATGCCGCAGGTCATCAAGTCGAGCGGCACGCGCACCGCCTTCGACGAGGATCGGTTGCGCACCAGTTTCACCCGGGCGCTGCACAAGCGGGCGGTGGCGACGGAACTGGTGGATGCGGCGATCCAGCGCATCACCCAGAAGCTGCTGGCGCTGGGCGAGCGCGAAGTGGCCTCGCGCACCATCGGCGAGATGGTGATGAAGGAGTTGTACAAGCTCGACAAGGTGGCCTACATCCGCTTTGCGTCGGTCTATCGGAGTTTCCAGGACGTGGACGATTTTCGCGACGCCATCGAGGCAGTCGCGAAGCCGCAGCCGAAACGCCGCCGCACGTCCGCGGGTCGCTGATGGCGTTCTCGGCCGACGATCACCGCCACATGGCGCGGGCGCTGCGGCTCGCGGCGCGCGGCCTTGCGACCACCACGCCGAACCCGCGGGTCGGTTGCGTCATCGTGCGCGACGGTGCGGTGATCGCCGAAGGATGGCACCGCAAGGCGGGCGAGTCCCACGCCGAAGCGCTCGCTCTGCAGGTGGCCGGGTCAGGCGCCCGTGGTGCCACGGTGTATGCGAGCCTCGAACCCTGCTCGCATCATGGCCGCACGCCGCCGTGTGCGGATGCGTTGATCGCCGCCGGGGTGGCGCGCGTCGTGGCGGCCATGGAGGATCCGAACCCGCGCGTGGCTGGTGAGGGTATCCGGCGCCTGCGGGCTGCGGGCATCGTGGTGGACGTCGGACTGCTCGAGGACGAAGCGCGCGAACTCAACGTGGGCTTCGTGTCGCGCATGACGCGCGGCCGGCCATGGATGCGCGTCAAGATCGCTGCGAGCGTCGACGGCAAGACCGCACTCGCCAACGGTGTGAGCCAGTGGATCACTGGCCCTGCTGCGCGGCGCGACGGGCATCGCTGGCGGGCGCGTTCGTGCGCGGTGATGACAGGCATCGGCACGCTGAAGGACGACGATCCGCGCCTCACGGTGCGTGACGTGCCGGCGGAGCGCCAGCCGATGCGCGTGGTGGTCGACAGCCGGTTGCGCATCGGGCTCGACGCCCGGATTCTCGAAGGCGGCGGCGTGGTCGTCGCGACTGCGACCAATGACCCGGTCAAGGCGCGTGCGCTGGAGGCGGTGGGCGCCGAGGTCTGGGTTCTGCCGGACACCACCGGCAAGGTCGAACTGGCGGCATTGGCACGACGGCTGGGCGAGCGTGGCATGAACGAGGTGCTGGTCGAAGCCGGGATCAACCTTCACAGTGCGCTGCTCGCTGCCGATGTCGTGGATGAACTCGTCGTCTACCTGGCCCCGCACCTGCTGGGCGATGGCGGGCGCGGCATGATCCGGCTGCCCGGCATCGAGCGGATGGATGAGCGGTTGGAACTCGAAGTGCGGGACCTGCGAGCGTTCGGCCCGGACTTGCGCTTGATCACGCGGGTGAGGCAGCGCTGATGTTCACCGGCATCGTGCAGTCGCTTGGCTCCGTCGTGCGTTTCGAACGTGCCGGGCCCGGCGCGCGCATCGTGATCGATGCCGGCGGGCTGGATCTGACGGACGTGGCGGTCGGCGACAGCATCGCGGTCAACGGCTGCTGCCTCACGGTGGTGCAACGTGACGCGCGTACGTTCGAGATGGACGTGTCGCAGGAGACGCTCGACTGCACGGCCGGTCTCGTGGCGAATGCCAGGGTCAATCTCGAAAAGGCCCTGCGCGCCAACGATCGCCTGGGCGGGCACCTGGTCACCGGCCACGTGGACGGCGTGGGCGCGGTGGTGTCGATCGAGCCGGTAGGCGACAATCGCAAACTCGTCTTCCGCATCCCGGCCGCGCTGACGAAGTACGTCGCGCGCAAGGGCTCGGTGACGGTGCACGGGGTGAGCCTCACGGTCAACGCCGTGAGCGCCGAAACGTTCGCCGTGAATCTCATTCCCCAGACCCTGGCGGTCACCAACCTCGGCGCCCTCAATGCGGGCGATCCGGTCAACATCGAGATCGATCTCATCGCCCGCTACGTGGAGCGGATGCTGACCGGGGACCCCGAAAGCGAACATTCATGAGCATCAGTACCGTCCCGGAAATCCTCGCCGAAATCGCCGCCGGCCGCATGGTCGTGCTGGTGGACGAGGAAGATCGCGAGAACGAAGGCGACCTCGTCATGGCCGCCCAGTTCGCGACGCCGGAGAGCATCAATTTCATGGCGAAGCACGGGCGCGGCCTCATCTGCCTCACGCTCACCGAAGAGCGTTGCCGCCAGCTCGACCTGCCGCTGATGGTGTCGCAGAACCGTTCCCAACTCGGCACCAATTTTACCCTCAGCATCGAGGCGGCCGAAGGTGTCACCACCGGTATCTCGGCGGCCGACCGCGCGCATACCGTGCAGGTGGCGGTGCGGCGCGATGCGAAGCCTGCGGACATCGTGCAGCCCGGGCACATCTTTCCGCTGATGGCGCAGAAGGGCGGGGTGCTGGTGCGCGCAGGACACACTGAAGCCGGGTGCGATCTCGCGCAGATGGCGGGGTTCGAACCCGCGGCGGTGATCTGCGAAGTGCTGAAGGACGACGGCGAGATGGCGCGTCTGCCCGATCTTGTGCCCTTCGCACGCGAACACGGCATCCGCATCGGCACCATCGCCGACCTGATCCACTACCGCAGCCGCACCGAGTCGCTGGTGACGCGCGTACATGAACGAACGATCCAGACCGCCCACGGCGAGTTCCGCGCCATCGCCTACAGCGACAAGACCACGCGCGAGACGCACATCGCGCTCATCCGCGGTTCGTTGACGGGTGAGGAACCGGTGCTGGTCCGCGTGCACGAGCCCCTGTCGGTGATCGACGCGCTCGACGCGGGCAGCACCACCCATTCGTGGAATCTGCATCATGCGCTCGCGCACATTGCCCGCGCAGGCAGCGGCGTGGTCGTGCTGCTCCATCGCACGGAGAACGGCGAAGACGTGCTGGCCCGCTTGCAGGCGACCCACGACACACCGGCGGCTGGAAGGCGCAAGATGGACCTGCGCACCTACGGCATCGGTGCGCAGATCCTGCGCGATCTCGGCGTCAAGCACATGCGCCTGCTTGCGCATCCGCGGCGCATGCCCAGCATGACCGGGTTCGATCTCGACGTCGCCGGTTACGTGCTGCCCGACGGTGCGGACGGGGAGGAATAGCAATCATGGGACGGGACGGCGTGAAGCGACTCGATGCGGACCTGGACGGGGAAGGCCTGGTGATCGGCGTCGTAGTGAGCCGGTTCAACGAAGCGGTGGTGGACGCGCTGCTCGAGCATTGCATCCAGGAGCTGGGTGAACTGGGCGTGCGCGACGAGGACATCGCCATCGTCTCGGTGCCGGGGGCACTGGAGATCCCGCTGGCGCTGCAGGCCATGGCGCAGACCGACCGCTACGATGCGCTGGTGGCGCTCGGCGCGGTGATCCGCGGCGAGACCTTTCATTTCGAGATCGTCTCCGAGCAGTCGGCTGCGGGGATCCAGCGGGTTCAACTCGATACCGGTGTGCCGGTGGCCAACGGCGTGCTGACGACCAATACCGACGAACAGGCCGAGGCGCGGCTCGAAAAGGGTGCCGAGGCGGCACGGGTCGCCATCGAGATGGCCAATCTGCTGCGGGCGATCGACGATGAGTGAAGCTGTGCAACCGGCGGGAACCACCAAGCCGAAGTCGGCAAGGCGCCGTTCGCGCGAACTGGCGCTGCAGATGTTGTACGGGTGGCTGGTGAATCCGACGGACGCCGACAGCGTCAAGGCCGAGGGACGGCTCGATCCGGACTTCCGCAGGCTCGATGCGGCGTTGTTCGATCGCATCGTCGAGGGCGTCATCGCCGATTCCGATTCGTTGCGGGCGCGTCTCGCGACCCATCTGGACCGGCCGCCGGCGGAGCTGTCCCCGGTCGAGCACGCGATCCTGCTGATCGGTGCCCAGGAACTCTCCGCGCATCCGGAAACGCCCTACAAGGTGATCATCAACGAGGCGATCGATCTCGCGAAGAGCTTCGGCGGTACCGACGGGCACAAGTACGTGAACGGGGTGCTGGATCGGCTGGCTGCGGAATTGCGGCCTCAGGAAGTGAAGCGGTAAGGCAGACTCTTTGACCACGAAGGACACGAAGAGCACGAAGGAACACTAAGGGCCGTCCTGGTTTTCCTTCGTGTCCTTCGTGGTGAAAGCGGTTGAATTTCCACAAGGGGGAGGAGAGGCAATGGCACAACAGGCACCGAAGAAGCTCAGCATCTTCGATCTGCAGGCGAAGGTGGCCCGCGGCGAGAAGGTGTTCCAGGTCACTGCGGTGGATTTCCCGACCGCGCAGCTGGTGGACCGCGCCGGCATCGACTGCATCCTCATCGGCGACTCGCTTGGCATGACGGCGCTGGGCTATGCGAGCACGGTGCCGGTGACGCTGGACGAGATGATCCACCACGCGAAGGCCATCTCGCGGGCGGCGAAGTCGGCGATCCTGGTGGGGGATCTACCCCTCGGCGCCTACCACGCCTCCACCGCCGACGCGGTCAACAGCGCCATGCGCATGGTGAAGGAGGGCGGGGCCGACGTCGTGAAGCTGGAAGGCGGCGAGGATTTCGCACCGATGGCCGAGGCGGTGGTGAAGGCCGGCATACCCGTAATGGCGCACATCGGGCTCACGCCGCAGCTCATGTCGAAGCTGGGCGGCTTCAAGGTGCAGGGCAAGGACGCGACCGCCGGCGTGCAGCTGCTGAAGGACGCACTCGCCATGGAAAAGGCGGGCTGCTTCGCCATCGTGCTGGAAGCGATTCCCGATCGTGTCGCCCAGGTCATCACCGACCGGCTGCAGATCCCGACCATCGGCATCGGTGCGGGGCCCCATTGCGATGGCCAGAACCTGGTGCTGCACGACATGGTCGGTCTGTTCGACCGTTTCACGCCGAAGTTCGTGAAGCGCTATGCCAACGTCTGGGAGATCATCGAGAAGGCGCTCGGCGAATTCCAGGCCGACGTGAAGGCCGGTGGTTTCCCGCAGGCCGAGCACAGCTTCACGATGAAGGACGAAGAGTACGAGGGGTTTCTGAAGCAGCTGCCGAAGCAGTGAGCTGTCGGAGAGGGGCAGGGACTAGCCCCGGACCCTCAGGCCGAAGCCGCCTCGGGCCTCGGTTCCGCTGTGCGCCGCGCCGCGAGCCACTCGACGAACTGCTGCGTCGGCAACGGCTTGCTGATGTAGTAGCCCTGCACCTGGTCGCAACCGAGGCGTTTCAGGAATTCCAGTCCCGCGCGGTCCTCGACGCCTTCGGCGACCACTTCGAGTCCCATGTTGTGGCCCAGTTCGATGGTCGAGCGCACGATGGTGGCGTCGTCCTCGTCCTCCACCATGTGCATCACGAACGAGCGATCGATCTTGAGCTCCTGCACCGGCAGCTTCTTGAGATACGCGAGCGACGAGTAACCGGTGCCGAAGTCGTCGACCGAGAGGCGCAGGCCAAGTGCGTGGAGGCGTCCGAGTGTTTCGAGTGCCCGCGCCGGATCTTCCATGAAGCCGCTCTCGGTGATCTCCAGGCAGAGCTGTTCGGCCGGGACCGCATGTTTCTGGAGCAGCGCTGCCACGAGGTCGACCAGTTCGTTGCTCATCAGGTCGCGGGTGGAGATGTTCACGGAGATCGCGATGTCGAGCCGTTCCCGATGCCATTCGCCGGCCTGCTGTACCGCCTTCTCCACGACCCAGCGCGTGACGCGCTTGATGTAGCCGGTCTGCTCGGCGAACGGGATGAACTCGATGGGCGGGACGAAACCCCGCGTCGGATGCATCCACCGCACCAGTGCTTCCACGCGGCGGATCGCACCGGTCTTCAAGTCGATCTTGGGCTGGTAGAACAGGGATAGTTCGTCGTTCTCCACGGCACGGCGCAGTTCGGAGAGCAGCGAGAGCTGCGTCTGCCGGCCTTCCTCGTAGCGCGGGTCGTAGATGGCGTAGCCGGAATTGGCACGCTTCGCCACATACATCGCGACATCGGCGTGGCGCAGCAACGAGTCGCCTTCGTCGTCGTGTTCCGGAAAGCTTGCGACGCCGATGCTCGCGCCGATGTCGACCGGTTGCCCTTCGAGCATGATCGGGACCTCGAGGGTGCGCAGGATGCGCTGGGCGACGATGGCCACGCCGTCGGCCGTGCCGGTGGGCAGCAGCACGGCGAACTCGTCGCCGCCGAGGCGAGCGACCGTGTCCGAATCGCGCAGCAATTCCCGCAGGCGATCCGCCACTTCGCGCAGCACCTGGTCGCCGGCGGCATGGCCGAGGCTGTCGTTGATCACCTTGAAGCGATCGAGGTCGATCATCATGACCGACACCGGATCGCTGGTGCGGCGAGCGGTGAGCACCGCCTGTTTCAACCGGTCGAGGAACATCGCCCGGTTCGGTAGCGTGGTGAGCGTGTCCTCGTACGCGAGCCGCAGGATCTCCTGCTCGCGGGTCGAGATGCCGTCCAGCATGTGGTTGAAGCTCGCCGCGAGTTCGCTGATCTCGTCCTGGCCCTCGACTTCGGCTTTCAGGCTGTAGTCGCCGTCGCGGATGCTGCGCGCGATGGTGGCGAGGCGGTTGACCGGGCGGCTCACGCTGCGGGCGATCAGCACGCTGCCGGCGATGGTCATGCCGATGCTGACCAGGGTCATCACGAGCAGGATGGTGCGTAACCGCTCGAACGGTTCCAGGCCTTCACGGAGCGACCGTTGCAGCAGTGCGACGACCCGGCCTTCGGGTCCGCTGCCCAGCACCGGCGCGAGCGTTTCGTATTCCTCGCCGGCGAGATTCATGAAGCCCAACCCCGGTTTGCTGCCGCCGGTGCCGGTTTCAATCAGCGCCGCTCGCAGTGGGCTCGGCAGGGTCGAAGCATGGAGTGTCCAGCGGCTATCCTTGCGCTCCGACAGGAAGGTCACGTGCAGCGCGGCGACCGCCTGCAGGTCGAGGGCGACGCGATCGTCGATGACGAAACCCATCGCCACCCAGGCGATCGGCACCGGTGCCAGCACCGGTACCACGACGACCTGATAGGGCTTGCCGTCGATCAGCACGATCGAGGATGCCTGGCGATCGCGTTCCGCCAGCGCGATCAGGTCGGGGAACGGAAATTCGGCGGCACGTTGTTCGCGGTGCAGCGTGTCGGCCAGCAGCTTGCGGTCGAGGTCGGCCAGCATCACGACGTTGGCGTCGATGCGCGCACCGTGGTTGGCAAGCACCGAAACGATGGTGCCGTAGTCGCGCGTGGCGATCGCCGTGCGAAAGCCGAAATCCGCAGCGAGAATGCGCGCAGCGTCGCCGAGCTGGCGATTGCTCTGTTCGATGAGGCGACGGAATACGCGCTCGCCCACCAGCAGGTCCTGCGCGATGCGGTCCTTGGCGATGCGCTCGCCGCTGACGCTCACGAGCAGGACAAGCACCGCCTGCACCGTGATCAGCAGGATCACGAAGAAGAGGGCGATGCGCGCCTGCAGGCTGCGCAGTCTCGGCAGGGCCATGTCAGTGTTTCCACCGCGCGGTGCGCGATCCGCGTGCGATGAAGCGTACGTGCGGCGGGTTTAGGTTAGGGTGCGGCGCGCTATTGGCTACCGTTTCCCTCACCCCCACCCCTCTCCCGGAGGGAGAGGGGCTTGGAGCGCCGGTGTGCTTCCCTCTCCCTTCGGGAGAGGGACCGAGGGTGAGGGAAAGCGACGCGGACCGACGCACATCGCGTGCGAGCAGTTGCTTCATCCTAGTGTGGCACCACCTTCGGCGGCGGATTGAGGTCGAGCTTGAAGCTCGCCTGGGTCTCGGCCCCGCTCACCTTCACCCGTTGCGCCGGCAGTTCGGCACGCTGCCACGGATGCCAGACCTTGAGGTCGTACTCCCCGTCGCTCAGATCGAGCTTGGCGGCGCCGGTCTTCGCGGTCTTCGCGAACCACGGCGATTCCACCACGTACACGAAGCCCACCATCCAGTCGTGGATGTTGCAGCCGAGCGCGACCGGGCCCGGCTTGTCGAATACCACCGGGTTGGCGGGCTTTCCGGAGTACAGCTTGAGGTCGAACGTCTTCGCCGGCGAGAACGAGTAGACATGGTGGCGGATGTTGTCCTTGTTGGGGAAGGTGACCGGGGCCCCGAGTTGCACCGGAATGACGAAAGGCACGAACTCCTTGTTGACCTGGTCCATCACCGCCGGCCGCGGCGCGGCCGAGGGCAGCTTGCCGGACGCGGGCAGCGCGTAGATCACGGCCTCGGGAACGGCTGCTCCGGTCATGTCCGTGACCATCGCGTTCACCGCCGCAGCGCCGGCTTCGCCTGCGAGCAGTGCCAGCACCAGGGTCGAGCGGGCAGCGATCATTGGGTCACCACGTCGCGTTTCATGGGTGCCAGGCGCTTCAGCAGCTCGTTCTTGTCTGCCGCCGCTACACCGTGGGCATCGAGGATGGTGCGGAGGTGCTCCACCAGCCGGTAGAAGTCGGCCTGCGTGATGTTCTGGCCCGCATGCACCGACTTCATGTCGTCGCCGTCGTAGACGCACGGACCGTCGGCCACGGCGCAGAGCTGGATGCCGATCTGCTCCTTCAGGCGCTTGAGGTTCACCTTGGCGAAGTGGTGGGCGCTCACGGGGTCGGTCCGCGACACTTCCACGAGTTCGTCGGCGACCTGGGCGAGAAACGTCGCGCCGCCGAGACGGTCGCACAGCGTGGTGGGACTGTCGGCCAGCGCAACCGGCACCAGGGTGCCCAGGGCGAGCGCTGCGGCGACTCGCAGCGCCTGGAATTTCACTTTTGTTTCAGTGCTGTTTTTCGGGAGCATCGCGATCCTGCAGGGTGAGACACGAGGTACAGGCGTTATCGGCATGCAGGGGGTGATCTTGATTTCGCTCAAACTCGCCAGCCCGTTGCCGTTAAGCCCGGGACTATGCGAACTCCATGCCTTCTCCTCCTCGGTGCAATCCTCTCTTCGAACGCGCTGGCTGCCGGACCCGGCGACCGGCTCTACGCCACCGGCGGCGTGACCCAGATCGAAGGCTCCGCCGGCGGCGGCTTGACGCCCTGGGCGGTCATCGCCGGCTACGGTACCGACAAGCAGGTTGGCGTCACCGCCTTCTATACGCGTGCCGACCCCACCGATTTCGACCTGAACGCCATGGGCGTGGCTGTTGGCATCTACGACCGCGTCGAGGTTTCCTATGCCCGTCAGGAACTTGGGCTCGGCACGACGGTGCCCGGTCAGTCCATCGCCATGGACGTGGTCGGACTCAAGGTGAAGGTCCTGGGCGATGCCGTCTACGACCAGGACCGCTGGTATCCGCAGATCGCCGTGGGCGCGCAGTACAAGCACAACCTCGACATGGCCGTGCCGACCCTGCTGGGTGCGAAGGACGGTTCCGGAGTCGACTTGTACGTGGCGGCGACGAAGGTCTGGCTGGGCGCTTTTTTCGGTCGCAGCCTGCTGCTGAACGGCACCCTGCGATCCACGAGCGCGAACCAGCTCGGGTTGCTGGGCTTCGGCGGCGACCTGAACGGGGAGCGCCGTTACATGCCGGAGGTTTCCGCGGCGGTGCTGGTGACCGATCGCATCGCCGTCGGTGCGGAGTATCGCGTCAAGCCCGACAACCTGAGCGCGTTCGCCGAGGACGACTTCAAGGATATCTTCGTGGCCTGGTTCCCCTGCAAGCGATTCTCGCTCTCCGCGGCCTATGTGCAATTCGGGACCATCGCCGACAAGCAGAACCAGAACGCGATCTACATCTCGGGGCAGCTCAACTTCTAGGTGGTGCGGCCGGCGTGGCGCCCAGAGCATCGTGGTGCATGGGCCGCTGGCGCAAAAGGACGGGTCGAATCGTCAGCGCCGGTAGAATGGCGGCGTGACTTCCGAGTTCGACCTGATCCGGCGCTTCTTCTCGCCACCCACCCGTCATACCTTGCTCGCGGGCGGTGACGATGCCGCGCTCGTGTCCGTCGCGCCAGGGCAGGCGCTCGCGGTCTCGACCGACATGCTGGTGGTGGGGCGCCATTTTCTCGCCGATGCCGATCCCGGCGGCGTCGGTCACAAGTCGCTTGCGGTGAATCTCTCCGACATGGCGGCCATGGGTGCGCTGCCGCGGTGGGCGACGTTGTCGCTCGCGCTGCCCGATGCGGACGAACGCTGGGTGGGTGCGTTCATGAGCGGATTCCTGGACCTCGCCGCACAGCACGACGTCGATCTGATCGGCGGTGACACGACCCGCGGGCCGCTCACGATCTGCGTGCAGATCATGGGGGAGATCGCGGTCGGTGCGGCCCTGCGTCGCGATTCTGCGGGACCAGGGGACGATCTGTGGGTGTCGGGCACCGTCGGCGATGCTGCGCTCGCACTGGCGGCACGACGCCGCGAGATCGCCTTGAGTCCGGCACAGCGCACCTGCGCCGACGCAAGGCTCGACCGCCCGGCACCGAGAGTTGCACTCGGGCGCGCTCTGGTCGGCAAGGCCAGAGCCTGCATCGACGTTTCCGACGGCCTCGTCGCAGACGTCGGCCATATCGCCGAGCGTTCCGGAGTCCGTGCCGTGATCGACTGGTCGCGCGTGCCGCTGTCCACGATGGCGAGTGCACTGCGCGACGACCCGGTGATGCGCCGGGCAGCCTTGAGCGGTGGCGACGATTACGAACTGGCGTTCACCGCGCCGCCTGACGCGCGTGGCGCGATCCTGGCGGCGGGTGAACGCACCGGCGTTGCCGTCACCCGCATCGGACAGGTCGAGGCGGGCGCGGGCGTGCAGGTGCAGGATGGCGGAGGTCGCGCCGTTGAAATGGTGGGGGCGGGCTTTGACCACTTCGGCTGAGCTCATCCCGATGCGCCCCGACGTGCGCTTCCTGCTGGCGCATCCGGCGCACTTCGTCGCGTTCGGCTTCGGCTCGGGGCTCGCGCGCACGGCGCCGGGGACCGTCGGAACGCTCGTGGCGTTCCCGATCTTCTGGGTCCTGCATCCCCGCATCCCCGATGCGTGGTTCCTGGCGCTGTTGATCGTCCTGTTCCTGGTCGGCGTCTGGGCGTGCGAGCGCACCGGCCGGGACCTCGGCGTGCACGATCACGGCGGCATGGTGTTCGACGAGATCGTCGCGTTCCTGCTGGTGTTGTTCATGCTGCCGCAGGACCTGCCATGGCAGGCGTTCGGTTTTCTGCTGTTTCGCCTGTTCGATATCGTGAAGCCGATACCCATCCGCTACTACGATCGCACGGTGCGCAGCGGCTTCGGCGTGATGCTGGACGATCTGATCGCCGCGTTCTACGCGCTGCTCGTACTGGCGGCGTGGAAGATCACAATGTCGACACCATGAACGATCCGGAATTGCTGGCACTGTCCGAACGGCTGGGCCGGGCGCTGAGCGCCCTGGGCGCACGGCTGGTCACGGCCGAATCCTGCACCGGCGGCTGGATCGGCGAGGTGGTGACGATGGTGCCCGGCAGCTCGGGCTGGTACGACCGCGGCTTCATCACCTACAGCAACGCTGCCAAGCGTGCGGTGCTCGGCGTGTCGGCCCAGACACTGCTCGCCCAGGGTGCGGTGTCCGAGGCGACGGTGCTCGAGATGGTCGATGGCGCGCTGCGGTTGAGCGGCGCCGAGTTCGCGGTGGCCGTGAGCGGGGTAGCGGGGCCGGGCGGTGGTACGCCGGACAAGCCGATCGGCACCGTCTGCATTGCGTGGGGGACCCTCGGTGGTGGCCGCGAATCGCGTACCTTCCGCTTCGCCGGTGACCGGGAAGCGGTACGCCGGCAGTCCGTGATTGCCGCCATCGAAGGCGCGATAGGGTGGACCGAGCGCCCGATGACGGCGTAGCAGCGACCCGCGTGCGATCGACGATGAGCGAGACCGATCTCACGCTGTTCCAGAACAACCCCTACCCGATGTGGGTGTACGAGGTCGCGACGCGGCGCTTCCTCGTGGTGAATGCCGCCGCTGTCCGGCAATACAGGTACTCCCGCGAGGAGTTCGCGCGGATGACCCTCGAGGACATCCGACCCGAATCGGAGTTGCCGCGGCTCGCGGCGTTTCTCGCGCAGGGACTGTCGGGTGTCGCCGAGCCGACCCTCTGGCTCCACCGCAAGAAGAGCGGCGAGCTGATGGACATGGAGATCGCTTCGCACGACTTTACGTTCGAGGGCAAGCCAGCGCGGATGGTGGTGGCGATCGACGTGACGCGGCGCACCCGCGCCGAAGCCGCGCTGCGGGCGAGCGAGGAGCGCTATCGCAAGATCGTGGACCTGTCGCCCGACGCGATCACGATCCACGAGGAGGGGCGGTTCGTCTTCGCCAACGCGGCGACGGCGCGCCTGCTCGGTGTCGCGGATCCGGCGCAACTGATCGGCCGATCGCTGCTCGATTTCATGCATCCCGACATCCACGAACAGGTGCAGGCGCGCTGGAAGCGGCTCTACGAGGATCGCGAAGTGGTCGAGCCCACCGATCTCAAGATGACGCGGCCGGATGGCTCGGTGATCTACCTCGAGACGCGCGCGGCACCGCTTTACTGGGAAGGGCGGCCCGCGGCGCAGGTGGTGGCACGAGACACGACCGAGCGCCGCCAGCACGAGCAGAAGATCGCGCGCCTGAGCCGTATCCACGCCGTGCTGAGCGGCATCAACTCGGCGATCGTGCACATCCGCGAACGGCAGTCGCTGTTCGAGGAGGCCTGTCGCATCGCGGTGGAGCACGGGGGGTTCAGCAGCGCGTGGGCGGCGTTGCTCGATACTGCCAACGATCGGCTGATATCACGCGCCAATGCGGGCTTGCCGCTGCAATCCGGTACTGCCGGTGGCCCGGGGCCACCCCTAACTTACACACCGGCCGGTACCGCCGCAACGGCGCTGCGGACTCATGCCGCGGCCTTCGACAACGATATCGAAAGCTCACCGGAGGTTTCGTTCGTGCGACAGACTGCCATCGGCGTCGGTGCCAAGTCCGTGATCGCGCTCCCGCTGATGGTGGGCGGCGAAGCCGTGGGGGTGCTCGTTCTGTATGCGCCGGACCGCGGCTTCTTCGACGACGACGAGCTCCGCCTCCTGAACGAACTCGCTGCCGACATCTCCTTCAGCCTCGAATTCATCGCCACCTCGGAGAAGGTCGACTATCTCGCCTACTACGATCCGCTCACCGGCCTGCCCAATCGCAACCTGTTCTTCGATCGCATGGCCTACCTGCTGGGCGCGGCGGGACGCGAAGCGACCGGCGTGGCCCTGGTTCTGATCGATCTCGACCGCTTCCGCCAGGTGAACGACACGCTCGGCCGCAATGCCGGCGACGCCTTGCTGAACGCTGTCGCTCAGCGGCTCCGGCAATCGATCCGGGACCAGGATACCGTGGCGCGGGTCGGCTCGAACCGCTTCGCGCTGGCGGTTGCGGGGGTCGCGGATGCCGCGGACGCGGCCCACTTCGTCGAGTCGCGCGTGCGCGCTTGCTTCGACCGCAGTTTCACCCTGAATGGCGAGGAGGTGCGCATTGCCGCGACCGCCGGCATCGCGCTCTACCCCGCGGACGCCAATGGTGCCGAATCGGTCTTCGCGAACGCCGAAGCGGCGTTGCGTCGCGCCAAGCTACAGAGCGCGCCGTTCCTGTTCTATGGTCCGGAGATGAACGCGCGGGTCTCCGAGTCGTTGCGCCTCGAGACCAAGTTGCGGCGGGCGATCGAGAACGACGAACTGGTGCTGTGGTACCAGCCCAAGATCGATCTCGCCACGCGGCGGATGACGGGTTTCGAGGCCCTGATGCGATGGCAGGATCCGGAAAGCGGGATGGTTCCGCCTGCGGTGTTCATTCCGGTGATGGAGCAGACCGGACTGATCCTCGATGCAGGTGCCTGGGCGTTGTCGCAGGTGGCGCGCGACTGCCGGCTCTGCGGCGCGCGCGGACTCGCGCCCATGCGGATCGCGGTCAATGTCTCGCCGATCCAGTTGCGCCAGCGCGATTTCGTTGCGGGCGTACTCGCGGCGGCAGCCGAGATGACGCGCGCGGGCGGGCGGCTGGATCTCGAGATCACCGAGAGCATGGTGATGGAAGACATCAACGCCACCGTGAGCATGCTGCGCGAACTCGGTGAGAATGGCGTGCGCGTGGCCGTCGACGATTTCGGCACCGGCTACTCGTCGCTTGCCTACATTGCACGGCTGCCGGTGCATGCGCTCAAGATCGATCGCAGCTTCGTGGTGGGCATGACGCAGAACGAACACAGCCTCGCCATCGTCCGCGCCATCATCTCGCTTGCCCGGTCGCTTGGCCTCAAGGTGATCGCCGAAGGCGTGGAAACCGAAGGCCAGGCCGGACTCCTGCAACGCCTCGAGTGCGACGAGATGCAGGGCTATCTCGTGAGCAGGCCGGTGCCGCCGGAGGAGGTCATCGAATTCCTGGCTCATTGGGCCGAGGGCGGCCCGGCCCGCTGAGGCGGCGTTTCAGTCGGATTGCGAGAAACGGCCACAGGCCGAATAGCGCCGCCACTTCGCCTCGAGGTAGGCGTCGAAGTATGCGGCGCGCGACAGCGGTGCTGTCGTTTCGCTCCAGGCCTGCGCTGCCAGGTAGCGCTCGTAGCCATCGTCGCCCGACCAGGCGCGGACGAAGCGCCAGCCGCGGGCAGCCAACCACCAGGCGAGATCGAGCAGCAATCGGGTCATCGCAGCACGCCGATGAGGGATGCCGCGATTATGCGCCGTCAGACCCGGTCACGCTGACGCAATCGTAGACGAGCACGTTCGGTCCGGGGTCCGACACCTCGTCGCCGAAGCCGATGAGGCCGCGGCCCGCGAGCACGTAGTCCTCGCGCTTCAGCAACACCAGGTCGGCGCCGTTCGGTCTTACGAAGGTGCCGTTGCTGCTCAAGTCCACCAGCACGAACTTGCCGTTGCGCACTTCGATGCGGGCATGCTGCCGCGAAGCGCGGGGTGCCGCGACCACGATGTCACTGGCCGCATCGCGGCCGATGCCGAGCGCGCCCTGGGTGAGGCGCCATTGGCGATCGCCGCAGGAAAGAGTCAGTTCTCGTGCCGCCATGCTGGCCACCGGCGCGACACCCTCAACCAGGGTCATGTCCTGACCCAGATCCCAGATCACTTCACACAGGCCGACCGCCTCGCTGCGACCCTTGAGCGCGGCTTCGCCCAGCGATCGCACGCTCATCCTGAGATATCCTGGCAGGGTCTCGCAGGCGCTGTCGCTCGAGAGGATCTGATGCGCCTTGGCGAGGCCGGCGATGCGTGCTGCCACGTTGACCGTGTCCCCGAAGACGTCGCCGTCGCGCTCCAGCACCGGTCCGGTGTGGAAACCGATGCGCACCGCGGGGCGGACATCGTCCTTGGAAGGCAGCGCACGCACGCTGCCCTGCATTTCCGCTGCCGCGCGCAGGGCCGTGCCTGCGTCGCCGAACACGCAAAGGACTTCGTCCCCGATGGTCTTCACCACCTTGCCGCCGAACTGGGAAGTGACGCTGCGCAGGGCGGCAAGGCAGGCTTCCACGCGCCGTAGCGCCTCGGCGTCGCCGAGCGCCTCGTACAGGCGAGTGCTGCCGGCGATGTCGGCGAACAGGACGGCGCGGTCGGCGATCGAGTCCGAGGCGCTCATCCGCCGTGGGACTTGATCGCGAGGACAGCCTGGTTGCGCAGCGTCTTCAACAGCGCCAGTTCCTCGGTCCCGAAGCGCAGCGTACGCGCACCGGCGCTGTCGCCGTAGAACATGCCCACCGGCTTCTTGTTGACGATGACCGGGAACAGCGCCAGCGAGCGTGCGCTGATGCTCTTGCGGTACCACGCCGGAATGTGGTCGCGGATCTTCTCGCCGTCCACGTCTTCGATGTAGATGTCCGCCCCCTGGCTGATGGAGGCGTGGAACACGTCCTTCGCCGCCGTGAGCGGGATCGTGAAGCCGCGCTTGATGATCGCGTCGACGTCTTCGCCGAAGCCGAAGCGACCCTTCAGGCCGCCGCTCGCCGCGTCACGCACGCACAGCAGTACGCGCGTGAAGCCCATGCCGCGATACATGGTCTCGAGGATGATGCGCAGCACGTCGTTCAACGCGAAGTCGCCCACCAGTGCATTGGTGATGTCCTGGATGCCGGCGGTGAGGATCGCCTGGCGCTGGGTGGTGTCCTGGGCGCTGTCGGCCTGCACTTCGCGCACCGGCTCGACCAGCATGGTGGATTCCATCGCGGCGGCGAGATCGTCGGTGGCCGATCCGGCACGGTCCTGCGGCGATTCGCCGGACCACTGCTGGGCCTGGCGAAAGAACGGACTGTTGGCGGTCTTGAGGTTGAGCACGGCCGAATCCCGGGCGATCTCCTTGACCGCACTCTGCACCGCACCTTTCAGGTGCTGATCGGTCACGCCGAGCCCTTCGCCGAAACGCCCCACGAGCGACTTCAGCTGATTGGCACGGTCCTCCGGGGCGGTGTCGCGGATCACACCGACGATCTGGGTCGAGAGCTCCGAGAGCGCACGCAGCCGTTCGGTCTCATTGGCCGGCTTGCGCACCTTGGCGTCCTCGATGGTGCGCATGCTGCCGATCAGTTTCTCGGGGAAATTCCAGGAGCGCGCGATGCCGATGCCGAGGTCGTCGAACGACAGCCCCAGCACCTGGGTCGCGGCAACGTTGGCTGCCGTGCCGCGTGCGGTGAGCTTCTGGATCTCGAGGTGCTCCTCGTGGAAGTAGAATGCCACGAGCAGCCGGCCGAGGTTGTGGAACATCGCGCAGATGAATCCCTCTTCCCCGTCGCGGATGCCGGCCTTGGACACCAGCTCGCGCGCCACCACGCCGCTGAAGAACGACGACAGGACTTCGTCCTTCAGGTCCGAGGCCTGCGCCTTGTTCTGCAGGTGCTCGAACAGCATCAATGTCAGCGCGATCGAGCGGATCTGGTCGAACCCCAACACCATGATCGCCCGCGAGATGGTACTGATGGTGCCGCCGAACTGGCCGAAATAGGCCGTGTTCACGAGCTTGAGCAGCTTGTTGGTGAGCGCGAAGTCCTTGAGGATGCTGCCGGACAGTGCCGCCACCCCTTCCTTGTCGGACGCGGTCGCCTTGTTGACCGCGCTGATGGTGTTGGACAGCGCCGGGAAGTCGCTCTTGTGCCGCATGCGGCGCAGCAGGAACTCGAGCGTGCCCTGGGTGCCTTCGGCACCGGCCATGGCCGCAGGTTCGGGTGTCAGGTAGGCGGCCAGCGCATCGGCCATCTGCTGCGCCGACTCGAAGCGCTCACGCGGGTCCTTCGCGATTGCCCGCATCACGATGGCCTCGAGGCGTTCGTCCACTTCGGAAGCGATCTGCGACGGCGGCGTGAAGGGGATGTTCGCCAGCTTGTGCAGCACCTCGAACACCGTGTTGCCGCTGACCGCAGGCCGGCCCACCAGCATCTCGTAGAGCACCATGCCGGCCGAGAACACGTCGGAGCGGGCGGTGAACGCACGGTCGGTGGCGTATTCGGGTGCCATGTAGGCGGGGGTGCCGTGGAACCCGGCATCGCCCGGGTCCTCGCCGGACAGCAGCGAGGCGATGCCGAAGTCCATGACGCGGGCGATGCCGTCGTCGGTGATCATCACGTTGCCCGGCTTGATGTCCCGGTGCACCACACCCTTCTGGTGGGCGAAATGGATCGCCTTCAGGATCTGCACAGCCAGTTCGGCCGCCCGGGCTGGCGCCAGCTTGCCGGATGCGCGGATCACGGCGCTCAGCGTGCGGCCGGCCACGAACTCGAACACCAGGTAGGGCTTCTGGCCGTCCTGGCCGGCGTCGAATAGGGTCACGATATTGGGGTGCGCGAGGCGGCTCACCATCACCGCTTCGGCGAGCAGGGCCTTGACCGGCCCGGCGTCGCGCTGGCCATCCATGCTCAGGGTCTTGATGGCGACGTCGCGCTGCAACTGGGGGTCGTGGGCCAGCCAGACCTCGCCCTGGGCGCCGCGGCCGAGAGCCTTCCGGACCTCGAATCGGGCGATTTTCGACGCGGTGGCAGGGAGGGCGGCCATGGCCTTCGTCAACGGCAAACGGGGCGTGTTCTTTAACCGGAACGGACCCCGATCGCAGCCCAAATTCAAGGGGCAGGTCGTTGAATAAAAGGGACAAAGCCGGCTCGTTCGAGTGCATGCCTTGTGCCATAATGCGGCCATACCTACAGGAGACCAGTAAACCCATGGACGACAACAAGAGCAAGGCGCTCGCGGCCGCCCTGTCGCAGATCGAAAAGCAGTTCGGCAAGGGCTCGATCATGAAACTGGGGGAACACGACGTCTCCCAGGACATCCAGGTCATCTCGACCGGCTCTCTCGGCCTGGATCTGGCGCTCGGCATCGGTGGTTTACCCCGTGGCCGGATCGTCGAGATCTACGGGCCGGAATCGTCCGGCAAGACCACACTCACCCTGCAGGTCATTGCCGAGGCGCAGAAGCTCGGCGGCACCGCTGCCTTCATCGACGCCGAACACGCTCTCGACCCGCAGTACGCCCGCAAGCTCGGGGTCAAGGTGGAAGATCTGCTGATTTCCCAGCCCGACAACGGCGAGCAGGCCCTGGAAATCGCCGACATGCTGGTGCGATCGGGTTCCGTCGACATCGTCGTGATCGACTCCGTGGCGGCGCTCACCCCGAAGGCGGAAATCGAAGGCGAGATGGGCGATCAACTGCCCGGCCTGCAAGCGCGCCTCATGTCCCAGGCGCTGCGTAAACTGACCGGCAACATCAAGCGTTCCAACACCATGGTCATCTTCATCAACCAGATCCGCATGAAGATCGGCGTGATGTTCGGCAATCCGGAAACCACCACGGGTGGCAATGCGCTCAAGTTCTATGCCTCGGTGCGACTCGACATCCGCCGTACCGGCGCCATCAAGAAGGGCGAAGAAGTGATCGGCAGCGAGACCCGCGTGAAGGTGGTGAAGAACAAGGTCGCCCCGCCGTTCCGGGTGGCCGACTTCGACATCCTCTACGGCGAGGGTATCTCGCGCGAAGGCGAGATCGTCGAGATGGGCGTCAATCATCGCATCGTCGAGAAATCCGGCGCCTGGTATGCCTACAAGGGCGACAAGATCGGCCAGGGCAAGGACAACGCCCGCGAATACCTCAAGGAACACCCGGACGTCGCGCAGGAGATCGAGGCCAGGATTCGCGAGGCTGCCGGCGTGATTGCGCCCGCACCGGCGCTCGCCGAGGCGGATTGAGCGGCGAACCCACGCTGCGATCCCGGGCGGTGCGCATGCTCGCGCGCCGCGACTACGCTCGCGCCGAGTTGGCTGCCAAGCTGGCCACCCACGCCAGCGAGAACGACGATGTGCCGGCATTGCTCGATGAGCTGCAGTCCCTGGGTTTCCTGTCCGATGCGCGCTTCGCCGAGCAGCTTGCCCATCGCCATCGTGGCCGGCACGGTCCGCTCACCATCGAGCGCGAGTTGCGCCGCCGCGGCGTCGCCGACGATATCGTCGACACGACACTCGATGCCGCGCGCGCGACCGAATACGACGAGGCGCAGCGCGTGCTGCGCCGCAAGTTCGCGCAGGCACCCGCCAGCATGCAGGATTGGGCGAAGCAGGGTCGCTATCTCCAGACGCGCGGGTTCAGCCTGGACGTGATCCGCCGGCTGCTACGGGCCCCCATCGAGCAGGAGCTCGGCTAGAGGTGACTACCCCCCCGATAGGCCTGCGGCCTCTCCCCCCAGGGGGCCGGCCCGCTTGGGGCGGCCCGGCGCGCGCCGTTCCCATTTCTTCCACCTTCGCATCGCATCCGTCATCCGTATGAAAAGCAGCGAGATCCGCCACCGTTTCCTCGAGTTCTTCCGCCGCAATGGCCACACCGTCGTGGCGTCCTCGCCGCTCGTGCCCGGCAACGATCCGACGTTGCTATTCACCAACGCCGGGATGGTCCAGTTCAAGGACGTGTTCCTCGGCCAGGACAAGCGCGCCTATGTACGGGCGACCACGTCGCAGCGCTGCGTGCGTGCCGGCGGCAAGCACAACGACCTCGAGAACGTCGGCTACACCGCGCGCCACCACACGTTCTTCGAGATGCTGGGCAACTTCAGCTTCGGCGACTACTTCAAGCGCGAGGCGATCGAATTCGCCTGGGGGTTCCTCACCAAGGAACTCGGCCTTCCCGCAGGTCGGCTCTGGATCACGGTGCACTCCGACGACGAGGGTGCCGAGAAGATCTGGCTGGAGGACATCAAGGTGCCGAAGGAGCGGGTGATACGCATCCCCACCAGCGACAACTTCTGGCAGATGGGCGACACCGGTCCGTGCGGCTATTGCACCGAGATCTTCTACGACCACGGTCCTGACGTGGCGGGTGGCCCGCCCGGATCGCCCGACGCCGACGGCGATCGCTACATCGAGATCTGGAACCTCGTGTTCATGGAGTTCAATCGCGACGACAAGGGCGTGCTGAATCCGCTGCCGCGGCCGTCGGTGGACACCGGCATGGGGCTGGAGCGCATCAGCGCCGTGATGCAGGGCGTGCATTCCAACTACGACATCGATCTGTTCCAGGACCTGATCGGTGCGGCGGCACGGGCGACCGGCGCCGAGGATCTCGAGGACAACTCGCTCAAGGTCATCGCCGATCACATCCGTGCGTGCAGCTTCCTCATCGTCGACGGTGTCATCCCCGGCAACGAAGGCCGCGGCTACGTGTTGCGGCGGATCATCCGCCGCGCCATCCGCCATGGGTACAAGCTGGGCTGCAAGCAGCCGTTCTTCCATACGCTGGTCGCCGAACTCGCCCGGGTCATGGGCGAGGCGTATCCGGAATTGCCGGCGGCGCGAGGCAAGGTCGAGCAGGTGCTGAAGCAGGAGGAAGAGCGCTTCGCGGAAACGCTCGAGCACGGCATGGCGGTCCTCGACGTGGCGCTCAAGAAGGAAGACCGCATGCTCGACGGCTCCACGGTCTTCAAGCTCTACGACACCTACGGCTTCCCGCTCGATCTCACGGCGGACATCGCGCGCGAGCGCGGCTTCACGGTGGACTTCGCGGGCTTCGAGGCCGAGATGGGCCAGCAGCGCGAACGTGCGCGCGCGGCCTCCAAGTTCACCATGCAGTCGGGCGTGGAATACCGCGGCCAGCCGACCGAATTCCATGGCTACGAGCTGCTGAAGCTCGAAGCGCAGATCCTCGCCATCTACAAGGATGGCTCGTCGGTGCCTGCCATCGAGGCCGGCGAGAGCGGTGTGATCGTGCTGGATCGCACGCCCTTCTACGCGGAATCGGGCGGCCAGGTGGGTGATGCGGGCGAACTCGTGTCAGGTCACGGTGCCTTCGAGGTGGAGGACACGCAGAAGATCCAGGCCGAAGTGTTCGGGCACAAGGGCCGCCTCGATACCGGGCGGCTGGCGGTAGGCGATCGCGTGACGGCCCAGGTCAATGCAGCTCTGCGGCAACGGGCCGCGTACAACCATTCGGCCACCCACCTCATGCACGCTGCGCTGCGCCAGGTGCTGGGGCATCACGTCACGCAGAAAGGCTCGCTGGTGGACGCGCACCACACGCGCTTCGACTTCAGTCATTCCGCGCCGATGACACCGCAAGAGATCGCGCAGGTGGAAACGCTGGTCAACCGAGAGATCCGGCACAACGTGCCGGTGGAAGCGCGCCTGATGAAGTACGACGATGCGATCAAGGCCGGTGCCATGGCGCTGTTCGGCGAGAAGTACGGCGACGAGGTACGGGTGATCGGCATGGGCGCGTTCTCCACCGAACTGTGTGGCGGCACCCACGTGCGGCGCAGCGGCGACATCGGGTTCTTCAAGATCGTCTCCGAGACCGGCGTGGCGGCGGGCATCCGGCGCATCGAGGCGATCACGGCGGATTCGGCGCTGGCCTGGGCACAGTCGCAGGAGCAGCAGCTCGCCGAAATCGCGGTCACGCTGAAGGCGCCGCAGCAGGAGATCGGCGTCAAGCTCTCGCAGATCGTCGACAACGTGAAGGCGCTGGAAAAGGAACTGGCGCGGCTCAAGTCGAAGCTCGCTTCGTCCCAGGGCGATGACCTGGCGAATCAAGTGGCCGAGGTGAAGGGCGTGAAAGTGCTGGCGGCGCGCATGGACGGTGCCGACGCGAAGGCGCTACGCGAGACTGTGGACAAGTTGAAGGACAAATTGAAGTCGGTCGCGATCGTGTTGGGCAGCGTCGAGGGCGACAAGGTGACCTTGATTGCAGGCGTCACATCCGATCTCATCGCAAAGGTGAAGGCGGGAGAACTCGTCGGCCACATCGCCGGGCAGGTGGGCGGAAAGGGCGGCGGGCGGCCGGACATGGCGCAGGGCGGCGGTACCGAGCCGGCGAAGCTGGAGGCGGCTTTGGCGTCCGTCGCGGAGTGGGTCGGAGGACGCCTGTAGAGCGAAGGTAGACCGGCTTCCCCTCGCAGGCAGCGAAGTAATGCCCCGGAATTGGCGTCACCACTGGAGGACACGGGGTTTCCTTCGCTTCCTTCGCGGTGATGGTTTTTTCAAGACGACATCGGGCTTGTCGATCGCAGACCACGGAAGGCGCGGCAGTCCGCGCCGCATCAATCCATTTTCCCGGGGAGAAATCATGAACAGAAGGACGGTTGTCACCATGTTGGCCACGCTGCTTGCGCTGCCCGCGTTTGCGGTTGCGCAGGACAAGGAGTTGTCGACGACGCAGACGATCCATATCAAGGCGTCACCGGACGAGGTCTGGGCGTACGCCGGCGATTTCGGCGGCATTGCCCGCTGGTTCACCGCGACCGCGGCGAGCCGGCTGGTGCTCCGGTCGAAGAACGAGGAAGGTGCCATCCGCGAGCTCCTGCGCGGCAACGGGACCAAGGTGCGTGAAAAGCTGGTCGAGTACGACCCGGGTCGCATGACGATGACCTACACCTACGTGGACGGGCAGGTGCTCGCCAAGGATTATTTCGCGACGATGGAAGTGAAGGCTTCGGGCAATGGCGAATCCGACGTCGTGTGGACCGGCCGGTTCAAGCTGCTCGACGATCGGCCGGAAGGTCAGGACGAGGCGGCGCTGGTGGCGCTCTACGCCGGCATCTATCAGCGCGGCCTAGCCATGCTGAAGGCGAAGGTCGAGACGGAAGAGTAGGGCGGCGCTTTTCCCGTTACTGCTTCGGGAAGCCCGCCCCCATCCCCCGCCTTCCCCCACGTTTCACGTGGGGGAAGGAGCGCACTCCCTCCCCCATCGCAGATGGGGGGGTTAGGGTGGGGGCAAGAAGTACCTCGAGCGGTGACGACCGCCATTGCCGCTCAGCCGGCCGGCGTCTCTCCGATCCGGTTGGCCCAGTCGATCGCTTCGACGTAGGCGGCGTTGACGCGGCTCGCGTCGAGAAACGGCCGGCTGTCGAGCATGGCCGCGATGGCGTCGGCGTCGGTCTGCTCCACCAGTTCCGTGAGGCGCAGCATGTCGCCGAGCGTGCCGTTGCGTTCCAGCAGCGCCGCACGGACATCCTCGGGCACCGGCAGTGTCTTCAGCACTTCGGTGAGTGGGATGCCGAGCAGCGCGCTCACCAGTGACAGGATGCCGGTCAGGAACGCGCGCTCGCGAACTTCGTTGCCAGCACCGGTCCAGATGGCGGCGAGCTGTTCCATCATGCGTCCGCGCGTGGCGGCGAGCACCAGCAGCGGGCTGGGAAACTTCGCGTCGGACGAACTGGAGATCGCGTACATCAGCAACTGCAGCCACCGCTGCAGCTGACTGCGCCCCAACAGCACCAGCGCCTGGGACAGCGATGTGATCCTGGTCCTGCCGCCCACAGCCACCGAGTTCACCAGCCGCAACAGCGTCAGCGAAAGATCCGGGTTCTGCCGGAAGACCTGTTCGATCTCCGGTGTGTCGGCATCCACCAGCACGAGTCCGAGCAGTCGCATGATCGCGGACTCAGCGTGGGACAGCCGCTTGCCGGTGATGATGGTGGGGCGGGCGAAGTAGTAGCCCTGGAACAGCTGGTAGCCCAGGCCCACGCACAGATCCACCTGTGCGCGCGAGTCCACCTTCTCGGCGAGCAGCCGCACCGGCCAGCGCTTGAGCCGTTCGGTGATGCGGCGGATCTGCGCTGGGTCGAGGCCCTGCACGTCCACTTTCACGACGTCGACCACGCCGAGCGCGTCGGCGTACTTCTCCTCCTCGCCCAGGTAGTCGTCGAGCGCCAGCGTGAAGCCCATGGCCTTCAACTCCTTGAGGCGCTCGACCAGGGGCGCATTCACCTCCACCGTCTCGAGCAGTTCGAGCACCACCCGCTCCTTCGGCAGCAGCTCGATCACGTCGCTCATGATGAGCGGGGCGGACAGGTTGATGTAGCCCACGTAGCGCCCCAGCACGTGGTCCACGCCCATCTCCGAGAACGCGTGGTTGATCACGGTGGCCGAGGCCAGCAGGTCGTCCTCGATTTGCGCACCGTTCACATGGCTCGAGCGGAACAGCAGCTCGAAGCCGGCGAGGTTCTGCTCGCGATCGAGGATGGGCTGGCGCCCGAGAAACAGTTCCTGTGCCGGCATGCGCGGTGGCGCGCTTTCAGCCCTCGCCGGCCTGCCATCGGCCGGAGGCCGATGGCCAACGGCCAGCACAGACAGTCCGCAGGGACTGTCTGTGTCCGGCCTCAGCCCGCAAGAGGGCTGGCCCCCTGGGGGGAGAGGCCGCAAGGCCTATCGGGGGGGACATCACCTTAGTACGGCAACTTGGCGTCAGGGGCTGCCGCGAGGATGGCTTTGCGGAAATCGGCCTGGATGCGCGCGAGTGCCTGGGCATTCTCGGCTTCGAAGCGCAGGACCACCACCGGCGTGGTGTTGGACGACCGGGCGAGACCGAAACCGTCGGGGTACTCCACCCGCAGGCCATCGATGGTGATGACCTCGGAGGCGCCCTCGAAACGCGCGTTCTTCTGCAGGCGCTCGATCAGCGCATAGTTCTCGCCTTCGTTGAGCTTGATCTGCAGTTCCGGCGTGTTGACAGAGTCCGGCAGGGACTCGAGCGGCTTGCTCACGTCAGCCACGCGCGAGAGGATCTCGAGCAGGCGCGCACCGGCGTAGAGACCATCGTCGAAACCGTACCAGCGTTCCTTGAAGAAGATGTGACCGCTCATCTCGCCGGCAAGCGGTGCGCCGGTTTCTTTCAGCTTTGCCTTGATGAGCGAGTGGCCGGTCTTCCACATGAGCGGAACGCCGCCGCGCTCGCGAATCCATGGGAACAGGTTGCGCGTGCACTTCACGTCGAAGATGATCTGCGCGCCGGGATTGCGCGTGAGCACGTCGGCCGCGAACAGCATCAGCTGTCGATCGGGAAAGATGATCTTGCCGTGCTTGGTGACCACGCCGAGCCGGTCGCCGTCGCCGTCGAAGGCGAAGCCCAGATCGCCCGCACCCTTCAACGCTTCGATGATGTCCTCGAGGTTCTCGGGCTGCGAGGGATCGGGGTGGTGGTTGGGAAAGGTGCCATCCACCTCGCAGAACATCTCGGTCACCTTGCAACCCATGCGACGGTAGAGCTCCGGGGCAAAGGCACCGGCGATGCCATTGCCCGCGTCGACGATGAGATCGATGGGGCGGGCGAGCTTCACGTCGCCCACGACGCGCTGCAGGTAGGCTTCCTTCACGTCGTCGGTGCGATAGGTGCCGGCACCGGATGCGAGATCAGCGCGCTCGATCCGCTCGCGCAGGCCCTGGATGGCGGCGCCGGCGAGCGCTTCACCCGCGATCATCATCTTGAGGCCGTTGTACTCGGGCGGATTGTGGCTGCCCGTCACCATGACCCCCGACTGGGTTCCGAGGTGGTAGGCGGCGAAGTACAGCATCGGAGTCGTGACGCGGCCCACGTCGACGACGTTGACGCCGGCGGCACGCAGCCCTCGCGCCAGGGCGTCGCACAACTCCGGGCCCGACAGGCGCCCATCCCGTCCGATGGCAACGCTCGGCGTGCCGCGCTTCAGCGCTTCGGTCCCGAACGCGCGGCCGATCTGCTCGACCACCGTTGGCGTCAGCGTGCGGCCGACGACGCCGCGGATGTCGTAGGCCTTGAAGATCTCGTGGGGGACGGCAGGCATGGTCGTTACCGGCAGGAACCTGGAAGTCGCGATTATCCCATCGCCGGCGGTTCGATGGACACCGGTCCGGCCACCGCACGGCGCGCGGACGCTTCGAAGAACTCGATGAGCCGCTCCGGCAGCCAGCGAAGATGGCCTGGAAACGAACCGGCGACGAAGCCCACGTGCCCGCCGGTATCCGGTTGTTCCAGGATGATGCTGTCGGAGAGCTCATGGGGTCCGGGTAGATGGGCTGCCGGCAGGAACGGATCGTTGCGTGCGCTGAGGATGAGTGTCGGCACGGTGATGCGCACGAGATCTGGTTTGCTGCTCGCTCGGGTCCAGTAGTCGAGCACACCCCGGTACCCGTGCGCGGGGGCGGTGTACAGATCGTCGAAGGCGTCGAAATCGCGGGCAGCCTGCATCGCTGTGCGATCGAACAATTCGGGGAAGCGTTCGAGCTTGGCGAGCGCCTTCGGCTTCAGGGTGCGAAGGAACTCGCGTGTGTACAGGCGATTGAAGCCGCGTCGCAGCGCTGCGCCGGCCGCGACCAGATCGAGGGGCGGACACACTGCAGCCGCTGCGCGCACACGGGCACCGGCATTCGCCCCTTCGCGTCCGAGCCATTTGAGCAGCGCGTTGCCGCCCAGCGATACGCCGGCGACGAATGGCGGCACGGATTCGCCTGCAGCGACCTGCCCGAGGATGCGATCGATCTCGTCCGCATCGCCGGAATGGTAGGCGCGCGCGAGGCGGTTCGGCGCACCGCTGCAGCCGCGGAAATGCGGAATCACGCCTCGCCAGCCCCGGCCTGCGAGCGCATGCATCAGTGCTGTCGCATAGTGACTCTGCGAACTGCCTTCGAGGCCATGGAACAGCACCACGAGCGGTGCATCGGCGGGTCCGTCGAGGTGATCGAAGTCGATGAAATCACCGTCCGGCGCTTCCCAGCGGGAGCGGCGATAGGGCGGCGCGGCACGGCGCAGGGCGACGGCCCCGTAGATGGTCTGCAGGTGGCGGCCGGGCAGCCACCAGGGCGCGCGGTACGAGCTCAATGCAACGTCGGCGCTTCGTCTTCCGGTTCGTCGTCGATCGCGGCGGGCGTGGAAGCGTGATGCATCCAGAGCCGCCAGCCGTCGGCAGTGGCGACGTAGATGTTGGTCGCGATGACGGGTCCGGCTTCGCCGGCCACCCCGGCCACCGCCACGTACTCGTACAGGCTGTGCACCGTCGTCTGGCCGGCGCGCGTGGCGCGCAGATCGGTGATGCGAAACCGCAGGCGGCGCCCGCCGGCGAATATCTGCCGCCAGGATTCGCGCACTTCGGCGGGGCCCGACAGGCGGATGCTGCCGGGATGGATGCAGACGATGCTGTCGTCATCGACCCACACGGCCATCATCGCCTCGAGGTCGCCGCTCTCGAACGCAGCGTAGAAGGCGGCCTCGGCTGCTTCCGGGGTGTCGAAGTCACGTGCCATCGAGAATGACCTTCGCTTGCACCAGCACGGTGGCAGGTTCGAGTTTGCGCATGCAGTCGAAATGCCCGAGCGGGCATTCGCGTTGGAAGCAGGGACTACAAGGTACAACATTGCGCACGATGCGGGCACGGTCCGACAGCGGCGGCGTGAAATCCGGCGAGCTCGAACCGAACAGCGCCAGGGTCGGCCGATCCAGAGCCGCGGCAACGTGCATGAGGCCCGAGTCGTTGGTGACGACCAGCGCTGCCACCGCCATCAGGTCCACAGCTTCATCGAGGCTCGTCGCGCCGGCGAGGTCGCGGCAGGCCGCGCCGGCGGCCGCGGCGATCGGGGCGGTGACGTCGCGGTCGCGCGCCGAACCCACCAGCCAGACCTGGAGGCCGCGTTGCGCGAGCGCGCGCGCCAACGTCGCAAAGTGTTCCGCGGGCCAGCGCTTGGCAGGCCCGTATTCCGCACCGGGGCAGAAACACACGACGGGCGGGTCGGACCTCAGGCCGAGGCGTTCGAGCAACGCTGAGCGTTTGCCCCCGTCGCTGGTCAGACGCGGGACCGGCAGGTCGGCCGGTAGCGTTGCATCCCGCTCGAGGGCCAGCGCGCAGAATCGCTGCACCATGCGCGGGAGGCGCTGCGGATCGAGCTTGCGGGCGTCGTTCAGCAATCCGTGACGGAATTCGCCGATCCAGCCGGTGCGGCGCGGGATGCCGGCGAGCCAGGGCACCAGCGCCGACTTCCAGGCGTTGGGCAGCACGATGGCGTGATCGTAGCGATGCGGGGCGAGTTCGGCAGCCAATCGCCGGCGTGCGCCGAACGCAAAATCGCCGTGCCGGAACGGACTCGCCAAGCCGGCGTGGACCTCCGGCATCCGGGCTGCGAGCGGCAGCACCCACGACGGTGCCAGGACATCGATCAGCGTGCCGGGTGCCCGCGCCTTGATGAGAGTCAGCATCGGCTGGGTCATCACCATGTCGCCGACCCAGCTCGGCGCGACCACCAGCACGCGCTCCGTCATCGACGGGGCATCGCGCGACCGACTAGTGGCCCGAAACGGGGCCACCCGCCAGGTGGTAGCGCGTGCCGCAGTAGGGGCACAGCGCGTCACCGGTTTGCTCGATCGGCAGGAACACGCGCGGGTGCGCGTTCCACAGCAGCATCGAGGGCATCGGGCAATGCAGCGGGAGGTCCTGCGCCGTGACCTCGATGTCGCGCAGGCGGTTTTCGGTCTTGCCGGTTTCCATGGGAAGACGGACGTTACTAGACGAAGCTCAACCAGTCGAGATGCTTGGCGGCGCGCGCGTTGACCACGTCGAAGAACATCGATTGCAGGCGCGCGGTGATCGGGCCGCGCGATCCGGCGCCGATGACGCGGTTGTCGAGCTCGCGGATGGGTGTCACTTCCGCCGCGGTGCCGGTGAAGAAGGCCTCGTCCGCAATGTAGATGTCATCGCGGGTGAGGCGCTTCGCTGTCACTTCGACACCGATCTCGGCCGCCAGGCGGACCACGGTGTCCCGGGTGATGCCGATCAGCGCCGAGGTGAGTTCCGGCTCGAACATGCGGCCGCCCTTCAACACGAACAGATTCTCGCCGGCGCCTTCGGCCACGAACCCGTCGACGTCCAGCAGCAGGGCCTCATCGTAGCCGTCCTGGGTCGCCTCCATGTTGGCGAGGATCGAATTGGCATAGGTGGCAGCGAACTTGGCGCGCGCCATCGTCACGTTGACGTGGTGCCGCGCATAGGAAGACGTCTTCACGCGGATGCCCTTTTCCAGCCCGTCGGCCCCCAGATAGGCACCCCAGGGCCAGGCGGCGATTGCCACATGGACACTGGCGCCCTTTGGCGACACCCCCATCTTCTCGGAGCCGTAGAACGCGATCGGCCGGATGTAACAGGATTTCAGCTTGTTGGCGCGCACCACTTCCTTGGAGGCTTCGATGAGGGTTTCCCGCGAGTACGGGATCTTCATCATGTAGATGTGCGCCGAGTTGAACATCCGCTCGATATGCTCGGGCAGCCGGAAGATGGCCGTGCCCTTTGCAGTGTCATAGGCGCGCATCCCCTCGAAGACCGCCAGGCCATAGTGCAGGGAGTGGGTCAGGATGTGCGTGTTCGCGTCCCGCCAGGGCACCAACTGCCCGTCATACCAGATGAATCCGTCGCGGTCCGCCATTGACATGCCAGGGTGCTCCCGTGAAAAAACAGCGATTCTAGCCTAAGCCACCCGTGCATCGAACTGGTGCGCGACCGGTCCGACCGTGCTCGGAATGTCGGACCCTGACAACTGTCAGATTTCGGGCATCGGGCTTGCTTGCAGCTGCCAGGGTCATGAACTACCCTAGCTCGCCTCCGGAGTCGCTCCGGGTCCCGATCACCCAGCAACGCCCTGTACTGATGGCGATTCCCGGAACGTCCCCCCGTAGCGCCGGCACGGCCGCCAAGAAGGCGTCGTGGCTCGAGCGCGTCGGTAACGCTGCGATCGACCCGTCGGATTCCGACGAATTGCGGTTGCGCAAGACCCTGCTGCTGCTCGCCTCGGGGCTCATGAACATCGCCGCCTTCCTGTGGCTGGCGATCTACTGGCTGATGGGCCTCAGGCTGCCCACGAGCCTGCCGCTCGGCTACCAGTTCGCGTCGGCGGTGCTGCTCGTCTACTACCTCAAGAGCAAGAATTTCGATCACTACCGCATCCTGCAACTGGCACTGTTCCTGTTCGTGCCCTTCGCGATCCAGTGGTCGATCGGCAGCTTCGTCAGTTCCTCGGGCATCGTGCTGCTCGCACTGCTGGCGCCCATCGGCGCCATGGTGGTGTACGGGCACCGCGAATCGATTCCCTGGTTCGTCGCCTACGCCGTGCTCACCGTCATGTCCGGGGTCTTCGACTATTTCCTGGCCGAAGGCAACCAGTCCGGCATTCCGATGAAGACGGTCGCCGTCTTCTTCGTGTTGAACTTCACCATCCTCTCGACGGTGGTGTTCCTGCTGCTGCGCTACTTCGTGCAGCAGAAGGACCTGTATCAGTCCGAACTCGCGCAGCAGCACGAGCTGGTGCGCGTCGAGCGGGAGAAGTCCGAAAACCTGCTCACCAGCATCCTGCCCACGCACATCGCCGAGCGTCTCAAGAACGAGCAGACCACCATTGCCGACGGCTTCGCCGACGTGACGGTGATGTTCGCGGATATCGTGAATTTCACCCGGCTCGCCGAGGAACTCACACCGAGCGAGGTGGTGAGCTTCCTGAACGACGTGTTCACGCGCCTCGATCATCTGTGCTCGCGCCACGGCCTCTCGAAGATCAAGACCATCGGGGATGCCTACATGGTCGCGGGCGGCCTGTCGGAGGGCAGCCAGTTCTACGTCGATGCCATCGCCGACATGGCCCTCGAGCTGCAGGACCTCGTGCGCAACGACCGCAACTTCAGCCGCTACAACGTCTCGTTTCACGTGGGCATCGCGACCGGCCCGGCGGTGGCGGGCGTCATCGGTGCCACGCGCTTCATCTACGACGTGTGGGGTGACACGGTGAACGTCGCCTCGCGCATCACTTCCGAAGCCCCCGGCGGCAACATCGTGGTCGACAAGACCACGTTCCGCCGCCTCGGCAACCGCTACGAGTTCGGCGAGCCCCGCAACGTCGTGTTCAAGGGCAAGGGCGAACTCGCGGTCTACCAGCTGATCGGCAAGAAGGTCGACGCCGCCGCGGTCGGCTGATTACCCGCCGAGTACGGCGCTCCAGAGCTGCAAGACCGTCGCCCGCTCGGCGGCGAAGTCCCCGGGGTCCACGCGGGCGTATTGATCGCCGCGCAGGCGCAGGGCGTGCTGTGCACGCCGGTATTCCCGATAGGCATCCCCCGCGCGCACGGCCAGATCGGGATCTAAGAGCTGCAGTTCACCGGCGAGCCTCAGCAGCGCGATGTTGCCGATGTTGCCGGTCAAGCCCGCGTGCTCGCGGGCGTGGGCCAGCACCAGATACTGCACTGCGAATTCGACGTCGACGATGCCGCCCGGATCGTGTTTCAGGTCGAACAGTTGCGTCGGATTGGGGTGCCCTTCGCGCATGCGGCTGCGCATGGCCACGACCTCCTCGCGCAAGGCACCGGGTTCGCGCGGCAGCTGCAGCACGTCGATCCGCAGTCGCTCGAACGCATTGCCGATCGCGATGTCGCCTGCCACGAACCGCGCGCGGGTGAGCGCCTGGTGCTCCCAGACCCATGCCTGGGTGCGCTGGTAGGCTTCGAAGGCGTCGAACCGGCTCACCAGCAGGCCGCTGGCGCCGTCCGGCCGCAGGCGCAGGTCGGTTTCGTAGAGCGTGCCAGCACCCGTGAAGCTGGTGAGCCAGGTATTGATGCGCTGCGCCAGCCGCGCATAGTTCTCCGGAGCCTCCGCGGCTTCGTCGCGGTACAGGAAGATGAGATCGAGGTCGCTCGCATAGCCGAGTTCCTTGCCGCCGAACTTGCCATAGGCCACCACGGCGAACTGGGGGTCGTCGCGATGCCGGGTGCGGACGTGCCGCCAGGCGATGGCAACCACGTGACGCAGGATGCGCGTCGCGAGATCACTCAGGTGATCCGACAGGCGTTCGAGCGTGATGGCGCCGGCCAGATCGAGGGCGAGGAGCCGGAAGGTCTGAGCGTGCTTGAAGTTGCGCAGCAGGTCCATCTGCCGCTCGACGTTGCCCTCGGCTTCGGCGAGGTCCGACGTGAGACGCGCGTCGAGTGCGGGCCAGTCGGGCTCGGCGAGCTGGTGCGGATCGAGCAACTCGTCGAGCAGCATCGGATGCCGGGCGAGATAGTCCGCCGCCCACGACGACAGCGAGGCAAGGCGCGCGACCGACTCCAGCGCCTGCGGAAACTCGATGAGCAGCGCGAGATACGATTCGCGCCGGCCGATGCTGTCGACCAGTGCGAGCAGGCGCTCGAAGGTCGACCCCGCCGGCGCAAACGTGGCGGCTGCCCGCAGCAGTCGCGGCAGCAACCGGTCCACGCGGGCCTGACCCGATGCCGACATGCGCCGGAACCGCACGCTATCGCGCAGCTCGGCAATGCGCCGCAGTGTCGCTTCGGGATTCTCGTAGCCGAGTTCGGCCAGAGTGGCGAGAGTGTGCGGGTCATCGACCGCCGCGGATGCCACCGATTCGAGCGTATCGCCGTCGCCGATGGTGCGGCTTTCCGAGAACAGCGCTTCGAACTGCCGCGCGACATCGTCGCGATGCTCGTCCAGGCGCGCGCGCAACTCGGACCAGTCGCGGCAGTTCATGGCAGCCGCGATGCGCGCCCGGTCTTCGTCCGATGCCGGCAGGGTCTGCGTCTGTTGGTCGTCCAGATACTGCAGCCGGTGCTCCAGATTTCGCAGGAACCGATAGGCCGCTTCGAGCTTCGGCAGGACGTTGACGGGAATCAACCCGCGCTGTGCGATCGCGCGCAGCGCGGCCACGGTCGGACGGATGCGCAGGCCCGGATCGCGCCCGCCACGGATCAGCTGGAACACCTGAGCGGTGAACTCGATCTCGCGGATGCCGCCGGGCCCAAGCTTGATGTTGTCCGCCATGTCGCGGCGTTTCACCTCGTCGCGGATCTGGGCGTGCAGCTCGCGCATCGACTGGATGGCGCCAAAATCGAGATGCCGGCGGTACACGAAGGGTGTGACGATCGCCATAAGTTCCGCTTCGCGATCCCCCGTGAGTGCGCGCCCCTTCACCCACGCATAGCGCTCCCAGGGGCGTCCTTGCGCGGTGAAGTACTGTTCGAGCGTGTCGAAGCTCACCGCGAGCGGTCCGCTCTCGCCGTAGGGTCGCAAGCGCATGTCCACGCGGAACACGAAGCCGTCTTCGGTGATCTCGTTGAGTGCCGCGATCAGCTTGCGGCCGAGGCGCGTGAAGTACTCGTGGCAGGACAGCGGTCGGGCACCGGTGGTGTCGCCGTCCTCCGGATACACGAACACGAGATCGACGTCCGACGAGGCGTTGAGGTCGCCGCCTCCGAGCTTGCCCATGCCCACGACGATCAGGTGCTGGCGTGCACCGTCGCGCGAGCTCGGCTCGCCGTGGATCGCCGCCATCCACCGATCGAGGCGTGCCAGCGCGAATGCGATGGTGGTTTCGGCCAGCGCCGTGATGGTGCCGGTCACCCCCTCGAGGCTGGTGAGGCCGGCCAGGTCGCCGGCGAGCGTATGGAGGAGGACGCGGGCACGCAGGTGCCGCAATGCCCGGGCCAGTGCCGTCTCGTCACCCGGCGCCGCGGCTTCCAGCGCCGCGAGCATGCGTTGCGCGGTCCACGGGACGCTGAGGGCGTCGCCATCCAGCAGCGCCGGTTCGCGGTCGAGGAGCCGTCGGGCATACCGCGACAGGGTGCGGGCGCGCTCGCGCGGGTTCGAAGGGACTTCGGGCTGGTCGGGTGTCACGGTAAACTTCCGAGCTAGGTCGCGGTCATTCCTTCGCGGGTCGCCGGAGCGCCCGGGTTCGCAACGCTCGCGAAGGGGCCGCCGTCACCCGCGGTTCGACGCCGCTTCCGTGCGGCAGCAGCGGGTCGGGTGCCGGATTCTACGGTCCCGTCGCGGATGTGTCCGTTCGAGAAGCCGACCGACCGTGCCCGTCGATCCGTCCCGCTCCCGTGTTTCGCCGCCACCACTTCCATCTCGCCTGGCACTTGACCGTCCACACCTATCGGGTGTTGACGTGGATGGTGCTGATCGCCGGCTTCGCGTTCGCGGCGGTGATGCTCGGGATCCGCTACTACGTGTTGCCCGACATCGACCGCTATCGCCCGTGGATCGAGTCCGGGGTGAGCCGCGCGGTGGGTCAGCGGGTGACGATCGGCCATGCGTCCGGCGCCTGGTCGGGGTACCGGCCGAGCCTCAAGCTCGACGGCATCGTCGTCTACGATCGGGAGAATCGTCCGGCACTGGAGCTCGGTCACGTGGAGGCGACGCTCGCGTTGCGCTCGGTCCTGTGGGCTGAGTTGCGGCTGCATGCGTTGATCATCGACCGGCCCGACCTCACGATCCGCCGTGACGCTGCCGGTGTGATCACGGTCGCCGGCTTCGTGGTCGAGACCGATGGCGCCGACGGCAGTCTTGGCGACTGGCTGCTCGAGCAGGAGGAGATCCAGATCCGCGCAGCGACCTTGACCTGGATCGACGAGAAGCGCGGCGCCCCGCCGCTCGCGCTCGATCAGGTGGACTTCGCCCTCACCAACGATGGGCGCGAGCACCGATTCGGCCTGCGTTTCGCGCCGCCCGCCGAGGTCGGGTCGGTGGTGGATGTGCGCGGCGATTTCCGGCGTCGCCTCGGCCAGGGCCTCGCGCGGTGGCGCGGCAGGCTCTATGCGAAGACCGAGTTCGTCGCCGTCTCGGCCGGCAAGACGTGGATCGATCTGCCCATCGACGTGGACGGCGGCGTGGCCGACGTGGAGGCGTGGGCCGACGTGGCCGAGGGTGCCGTGACGCGCGTGACGGCCGACCTGCGTGTGGCCGGACTGAAGGCGACGCTGGGCGAGGGGCTGGTACCCCTGGAACTGGCGGGTCTCCAGGGTCGGCTCGGCTTGACTCGCGGCACCGGTGGCTTCGAGGCATCCGGCCAGCGTCTGTCGCTGGCGCTCGCCAACGGTACCACCCTGGGGCCGACCGACTGGCTGTTCCGCCGTCAGCCGGCGTCGGGCAATCAGCCGGCGAGTTATCAGATCGAGGCAGACCGGCTCGACCTGGCGACTCTCGCCGCCATCGCGGGCAGCCTGCCGCTCGACGCGGCCTGGCGCGAACGGCTGGCACAGGCAAGCCCGCAAGGCCGCGTGCAGAACCTGAAGCTCGGTTGGGACAGCGAGACCGTCAACACCGGCCGCTTCGATCTGCAAGCGACCTTGCGTGGCGTGGGTATGGCCCCGAACGGCGCCATGCCTGGCGTGTCCGGATTGAGCGGCCGGATCGTTTCCGACCGCAACGGCGGCAAGGTGGAAGTGGACAGTGCCGGCCTGGTGCTCACCATGCCGGCGGCATTCGAGCGACCGCTCGCGTTCGACGTCTTGAAGGCGCAGGTGGACTGGGACCGCACCAACGGTCCGCTCGCCGTGCGCGTCGGGCGACTGGTGTTCGCCAATGCCGAAGTCTCGGGGGGCTTGTCCGGCACCTTCCAGCGCGGCGCCGAAGGCCCGGGGCGCATCGATCTCACGGCGCAGCTCGCGCGCTTCGAGGCGGGTGCCATCGTCCACTACGTGCCGCTGCGGGTGGGACCGAACACCCGGCAATGGCTTGCGAACGCGTTCGAATCGGGTGTCGCGAAGGACGTCAAATGCCGATTGCAGGGCAACCTCGCGGACTTCCCCTACGACAAGCCGGGCAAGACCGGCGTGTTCGAGATCACGGCCAACCTCGAAGGCTTCAAGCTCCGCTTCGCGCCGGGCTGGCCGACGGTGGACGACGCAAACGGCACCATCCACTTCCGCGGTGCCCGGATGGAAGTGGATGCCGTCGGGCGGATCATGGGAGTCGCGCTCGGTCGCACCGTGTCGGTGATTCCCGAGCTCTCGCCCCACGATCCGATGCTCGAGATCAAGGGCGGCGGTGAAGGCGAGTCCCAGGCATTCCTCGATTTCGTCGAGGCGAGTCCGGTGGGGCGGATGATCGGCGGTGTCACCCGCGGGCTGCGAGCCCAGGGTCGCGGCAAGCTCGATCTCGAACTGCGCATTCCGCTGGAACGCGGGCGCGACACGCGGGTGGCAGGCTCCTACCAGTTCGTGGACAACCGCATCTCGGGCAGCCAGACGATACCCGACATGACGAACCTCAATGCAGTGCTCGCCTTCTCGGAGGAAGGTGCCAAGGTCACCAACGGGACCGCGACCATCTTCGACGGGCCGACGCGGTTCAGCGTGGCCACCGAGTCGGGCGGGGCGGTGAGCGTCAACGCGAATGGTCGCGCAAACATGGCGCGCCTGCAGCGCACCCTCGGCACCGGCTGGCTGGCGTACGCTGAAGGCGAGACCGACTGGAAGGCGCGTGCCACGATGCGCAAGGGGGTGAGCGAGATGTCGATCGAGAGCGAACTCGCGGGTGTCACGCTCAAGCTGCCCCCGCCGCTCGCGAAGGCGGCTGGCGAAGCAGTGACGTTGCGGGCGCAGCGACGTGCGCGGCCGGGCGAGGAGGTGGTGCAGCTGAGCCTCGGGCAACGGTTGTCCGCGATCTTCGCCCTGGACCCCGCCGCCAAGGCCACCACGGTGGAGCGCGGAGCGATCGACTTCGGACCGAACGCGAAGCTGCCGGACGCCGCGGGCATCGTCGTTACCGGCGCTTTCGATCTCATCGACGTGGATGCATGGCTCGACCTGCACGATGCGGCGCATGCCCGCGGCAATGATCCGCCTGCAGGGTTCGACGTCGTGGCGCTCGATCTCAAGGCGAAGCAAGTGGAGGCGTTCGGGCGCACCCTGAACGACGTGGCGCTCAAGGTGAACCGCAAGACCGACCTCTGGGACGGGCACCTCGCGAGCCGTGAAGTGCAAGGCGACATCGACTGGATTCCGGGCGGCAACGGCAAGCTCGTGGCACGCCTCGCGCGTCTCAACGTGCCCGATCCGGAGTCCGAGGCCACGGGCACAGGAGCGGAGCCGATCGCCGGGCGCGATCTGCCGGCCTTCGACGTCACGGCGGACAGCTTCCAGTTCGGCGGACTGGATCTTGGCGCGCTGGTGCTCAAGGCGACGCCCAACGGACCGATTTGGCAGGTCGAGCGGCTCGAGATCCGCAACCCCGACTTCGAGTTCTCCGGCACCGGGGCCTGGCAATCCATACGCGGCACGCCGCGCACCAATCTCGTGGCCACTCTCAAGGTCAACGACGCGGGCGCTTTCTTCCGGCGCATCAAGCGTCCCGAGGGCGTGGCGGGCGGCAAGTCGACGCTCTCCGGCAACGTCGACTGGGTCGGCGTGCCGTACCGTCTCGATTACCCGAGCTTGAACGGCGAGGTGAAGCTCGATGTCGAAAAGGGCCGGTTCCTCAAGCTCGAACCCGGCATCGGCCGCCTGCTGGGCGTGGTGAGCCTGCAGTCGCTGCCGCGGCGCGTGTCGCTCGATTTCAAGGACGTCTTCAGCGAGGGCTTCGCTTTCGACAGCATCAACGGCACGTTTGCCATCAAGAACGGCGTGATGCATACCAACGACATGCGCATGATCGGTTCAGCCGCGCGCGTCAACATGAAAGGCGACGTGGACACCGTCCGCGAGACCCAGGCGCTGGAAGTGCGCGTCGTCCCCTCGATCAGCGACAGCGTTGCCGTGGGGACGGCGATCGTGAACCCGGCCATCGGACTTGCGACCTTCCTCGTGGGCAAGGCGCTCAGGGATCCGCTGGATCAGTTCATCGCCTTCGAGTACAAGATCACGGGCGGGTGGGCCGATCCGGTCGTGGCCAAGGTCCAGCGGCCGCCGGAGCCCACGCCGGGACGGCAACGCTAAACTGCGGACTCTCACGACCCTCTCACTTCCATGCCAGACGACCAGCTCCAGCCGAAATCGGCATCCCCGCCAGCAGGCGCTCTGCCCGCGCCGTTCCGCGTGGCAGCCGTCCAGACGGTGTCCGGTCCGGACGTGGATGCGAACCTCGGCAGGGCCGGCAAGTTGATCGCGGACGCAGTGGCCCAGGGCGCGCGCCTCGTGGCGCTGCCCGAATATTTCGGCATCATGGGCATGAAGGACACCGACAAGGTGGCTGCCCGGGAACGCGATGGCGACGGGCCGATCCAGCGATTCCTCGCGGAAACTGCCAGGCGGCACGGCATCTGGCTGCTGGGCGGTTCGGTGCCGCTCGAATCGCCGGTCGAGGGCAAGGTCTACAACGCGAGTCTGCTGTACGACGACCGCGGCGAGCGCGTCGTGCGTTACGACAAGATCCATCTTTTCGGACTGGAGCTCGGCGCCGAGAAGTTCAGCGAGGCGCGCACCATCACGCCGGGTCGTGAAGTGAAGACGGCCGCGTCCCCGTTCGGGCGGCTTGGCCTGTCGATCTGCTACGACGTGCGGTTCCCCGAGCTGTATCGCGCCATGGGGGTGGTCGACATCCTCTTCGTGCCCTCGGCTTTCACCGCTACCACGGGCCGCGCCCACTGGGAGCCGCTGTTGCGCGCCCGGGCCATCGAGAACCTCGCCTGGGTGATCGCGCCGGCCCAGGGTGGGTCGCACCCGAACGGCCGCGAGACCCACGGCCACAGCATGATCATCGACCCCTGGGGCAAAGTGATCGCGGAGCGGGCCCGCGAACCCGGGGTGGTGGTCGCCGAAATCGACCCCACGTACCAGGCTCGCATGCGAGCGAGCCTGCCGGCCCTGGAACATCGCACGCTCGCCGGCGTCTGACCCACTTGTCCTCCTGCGCTTGCCCACCATGACCGCAATCCTCGAACAGCTCCGCATCCCCGAACTCTCGCTCGCGACGGCTCGCGACACGCTGCTGGCACCCTATGGCCTCGAGCTTGCGGCGCTGGAACCGGTGTTCGGCCAGATCATGAGTCACCATGCCGACTACGCCGACCTGTATTTCCAGTACACCCGCAGCGAGGGCTGGAGCCTGGAGGAGGGCAAGGTCAAATCGGGCAGCTTCTCCATCGACCAGGGCGTGGGTGTCCGCGTGGTGGCGGGCGAGAAGACCGCTTTCGCATACTCCGATGACATCAGCCTGCCGGCGCTCGAATCGGCAGCCCGGGCCACCCGCGCGATCGCGCAACAGGGCGCGCAGCAGCGCGCCGCCGTGGCGCGTCGCGGCGTCGGTCGCGAGCTGTACGCTCCCCACGATCCGCTCGCGAGCCTCCCGGATGCCGACAAGGTCGCGCTGCTGGAACGCCTCGAGGGATTTGCCCGTGCGATCGATCCGCGCGTGAAGCAGGTCATCGCCGGGCTTGCCGGTGAGTACGAGGTGGTGCTCATCGCCCGCAGTGACGGATTGACGGCGGCCGACGTGCGCCCGCTGGTGCGGCTGTCGGTGCAGGTCATTGCCGAGGACGGCGGCAGGCGCGAACAAGGTTCGGCCGGCGGCGGCGGGCGCTTCGACTACGCCTACTTCACCGACGCGGTGCTGCGCGACTATGCGCAGAGGGCGGTGCACCAGGCGCTCATCAATCTCGAGGCGCGTCCGGCCCCAGCCGGGACCATGACCGTCGTGCTCGGGCCGGGCTGGCCCGGCATCCTGCTGCACGAAGCGATCGGTCACGGACTCGAGGGCGATTTCAACCGCAAGGGCAGTTCCGCGTTCAGCGGCCGCATCGGCGAGCGGGTGGCAGCACCCGGGGTCACGGTGGTGGATGACGGCACCATCGCACGCCGGCGGGGCTCACTCAACGTCGACGACGAGGGCAATCCGACCCAGCGCACGACCCTGATCGAGAACGGCGTGCTGCAGGGGTACATCCAGGATTCGCTCAACGCGCGCCTGATGGGCGTGCCGGTCACCGGCAACGGCCGGCGCGAATCCTATGCGCACATCCCGATGCCGCGCATGACCAACACCTATATGCTGAACGGCGACAAGGATCCGCAGGAAATCATCAAGTCGGTAAAGCGCGGGCTCTACGCCGTCAACTTCGGTGGCGGCCAGGTGGACATCGTGAGCGGCAAGTTCGTGTTCAGCGCCGCGGAAGCCTTCATGATCGAGGACGGCAAGGTCACCTACCCGGTGAAAGGCGCGACCCTGATCGGCAATGGTCCCGAGGTGCTGAAGCACGTTTCGATGATCGGCAACGACATGAGCCTCGATCCGGGCGTTGGTACCTGCGGCAAGGACGGACAGAGCGTGCCGGTGGGGGTGGGGCAGCCCACCCTCAAGATCGACGGGCTTACGGTGGGCGGTACGGCTTAAGCATGGCCGGCAATCCGCGTTGTACCGGTGTTGCCTGCCCCCATCCCAGCCTTCCCCCGGCACAGCCGGGGGAAGGAGTGCCTGCGATTGCCGAAGTCGAGACGCATGCCCTCACATACCCGCTCCCATCTTGCTGGGGGTAGGTGAGAGCGGGGGCTGCGCGGTCCGTGGCGCGAACTTCTCGAATCCCGGCGTTAGGCAGGACGCTTGCAAGGCTCCAGCGGCCGCGACGCCGACCAATCCCAGGGCAGACCCCGGAAGAGCTCAATTTCTGACTGACCCGGTTCCGACCTCCCGGCACCGCTCCGGCAGGTAGTCGAACACGAACCGCGTCCCGCTGCGGTTGCCCGACAGGTAGCTGTTCTGTAGCCGGTAGGCTTCGTCCTCCCGGGCCAGCCAGCGCTCGCAGGACCCCATCGCCGCAAACCGGCCTGACTCATGCTGGAAGTGGTGGACCAACTCGTGCAGCAGGATCGACCGCGCCTTGAGGTCGTTGACGACATCCAGGTCGTCGCGCAGGTAAACGCCCTGGCCGTCGAGGTAGAAGGCCCGGACGCCACAGGGTCCCCCGCAGATTTGCTCGGCCATCTCCCGTTCCGACAGGAGGTGGATCGGCGGGACACCTTGAGGCACGGGGTAGCCGGACAGCTGCGAGACGGTCAGCAACAGGCCGGCGACGATTTCGACGACGGAGGGGGTGGCCATGGCGGAACTCCGGGTGCTGGCCGCACCATCGCGGTGCGGCACCGTGGTCGGAGCCTTGGACCCGCAGGCATTGGCTGCGGACGGCCCCATCCCCTCGACACTGGTCGGAACGCCCGGGCCCCTGCCGTGCGTGCGGCCGGAACTCCCGGCGGCGCAACCCATGGTGACGGGAGGCGACCAAATCTGTCAACGAAATCGACACGCCCAAGCCCACCGCAACCGGAAAATCCCCTGGATCGACCGGCAGTTGTACCGCCCGAGCCGACCGGCAGAAGTTCACAAATCCGTGGCGCGTGGCCCATAATGCTTCGTCGGAACGGTTTCGTTCCAGGCCGCCGAAAAAGATCGAGGGGAGCGCAGGAGACGTGGAGCTGGCAGATCGGCTTGGGAGCGAAGTGGAGGCGCAGAACTGGGCGCTGAAGACGCTGGAGCACATCGGGGAAGGTACCGTGCTCGCCCAGCAGATCTTCGACATGATCGGCCATTCCAAATTCTTCTCCGACTTCACGCGCAGCGACATCCAGATGCTCGCCAAGTCGATGGAGATCTACCGGGCTGAACCGGGCCAGACCATCATCCGCGAAGGCGACGTCGACGACTACATGATGCTCATCATCCAGGGGCGCGTGGAGATCGTGAAGAAGGATCGCAACGCGATGCTGCAACCGATGACCTCGGTGGGGCCGGGAGCCACGCTCGGCGAGATGTCGATGATCGACGGCGAGCCGCGTTTCGCCACCTGCACCGCGGTGGATCCGACCACGTTCGCGGTGCTCACGCGCGATGCGATGGTGAAGATCATCCTCGAAGAGCCGAGCCTCGGCGCGAAGATCCTGATCAAGCTCGTGACCTTGCTCTCGGCGCGCTTGCGGCAGACCAGTTCGAACCTGTTGCACTACATGGAACGCTGAAGTTCCTGGTGGCGCAACCGCTTCAGATCTCGAGGCACTTGCCGGAGTAAAGCACCGGCCCTGTCGGTAGACCCGTAGGTGATCCGCGTTCCGGTTCGACGCTCATTGCCAAGCCGGCGGCCTTGTCGAGTTTCGCCTTGATCTCCGGGGGTACCTCCACGTACTGCGTGTCGTGCGTGGTGATGAGCCCCAGCGATTTCGGCGGCTGATCCTCGCCCGGCAGCATCCACAATTCCCACGAGGTGCCCGGGTCCATCTGCTGGTGGCCGATCACGCGGATGCGCAGGCGCGGCTTGGCTTGCTCCTGCATGGTCCACGCCACGGTCATGGCCGGTTTCGACTGATCGTCCGCCATCACCACGACCATCGCATTGTCCGGCGTGAGTGCGTGGTCCCTGGGTGTCAACGCGATGTAGCCGAACATGAGGGCGGCGGCGATCGCGGAGACGAAGGACGATCCGCGCCAGAACGCCAGGCTTCCGAGCCAGCTTTCGCGCGGTGCCGATCGCGCTGCGATGCGCGCCGCGATGCCACGCCAGACGCGATCGCTTGGCACCAGCTCTGCCGCGGTGGCCGACAGCGGTTCCAGGCGTTCCTGCCACGCGGCCACCTCCTTGCGCAGCCCCGGATCGCTGCGCAGCCACAGCTCGAAGCGGGCGCGCGTGCGGCCCGTCATCGTGCCGAGCACGTATTCGGCAGCGAGCAGGGAACGGCCTCGAGGATCGGTGATTTTCATGGTTCAGGCGGCATTGCCTGCTTCGAGGCATCCGCGCAGCTTTTCCAGACCGCGCCGGATCCACGTCTTGATGGTGCCGAGCGGTTCACCGAGGTGATCCGCGAGTTCGCTGTGCGAGAGGCCGTGCATGTAGGCGAGCGCGATCGACTGACGCTGCTGGCCGGACAGCTGGCGCAGGCAATCGTCGAGCTGCCCGGCCTCGCCGGCCGCAACCAGGCGTTGGGCTGGGCCGGGCGTGCTGTCCTCCCAGTTCTCGATCAGGCCGTCGAGATCCTCGTCCGCCGTCTCGTGCTTAGGCCGGCGCGCCCAGTCGAGCGCCCGGTTGCGCACGATGGCGGTCATCCAGGTCATCGGGGCACTCTTGGCACGGCTGTAGTCGGTCACGTGGTTCCAGATGTTGACGAAGCTTTCCTGCAGCACGTCCTCGGCCCAGTCACGGCGCCGCACGATGCGCATCGCGACCGCCAGCAGCCGCCCGGATGAGCGCCGATACAGCTCGGCGAAAGCGCGCTGGTCGCGCAGGGCGCAACGAGCCATGAGGTCGTCGAGGCTGTCCGCGGCGTCCATCATCTGAACCTGATACGGCCGTCTGCCCTCAACCGGATGCACCACCGGCGCGGTCCTTGCGCCAGTAGACGTCGGAGACGCCGGCGTGCCGGTTCAGCACCCGGCACAGCACGAACAGCAGGTCGGAGAGCCGGTTGAGGTAGCGCTGGCACAACGGCGATACCGGATCGGCCGGGGCGAGCGCCACGACCCGGCGTTCGGCGCGGCGGCACACGGCCCGCGCCACGTGGCACAGCGCCGCAGCGCGCGCCCCGCCTGGCAGGATGAATTCCTTGAGCGGCGGCAGATCGTCGTTGTGGCGGTCGAGCGCGGTCTCGAGCTGCGTGACGTGGTCGTCGCGAATGGCGGTGTAGCCGGGGATGCTCAGTTCGCCGCCGAGATCGAACAGGTCGTGCTGGATCGAGGTGAGCAGCGCGCGCAGTTCGTCGCCGATCGGTTCGGCCAGGAGCACGCCCACTTGGCTGTTCAGTTCGTCCACCGCGCCGATCGCTTCGATGCGCGGACTCTGCTTCGGCACGCGCGAGCCGTCGCCCAGACCGGTGGTGCCGGCGTCGCCGGTACGGGTGTAGATCTTCGAGAGTCGATTGCCCAAGGCGGTGGTTCCGGGAGGAGGGTGAGTGGATTATAGGCGGGTCAACCCACGTGGCTGGTCCCCCCGGGGGGAAGGGCCGCAGGCCCATCGGGGGGGACGTCACCTTCAGCCCGCGCCGGGCCGCCCCAAGCGGGCTGGCCCCCTGGGGGGAGGGGCCGCAGGCCCGTCGGGGGGGTATCAACCTACCGCTCCAGGTCTTCGACCTCGAGCTGCAGGTACTGATGCAGGGCGTTGCGGCGATGAATGGTGCCGTAGCCGGCCCAGTGCGCAAACGCGGGCAGGGCGGAAGCATCCACGGCATCCAGCAGGCTGGTGCTGTGCGCGTAGAGCTCGCGCATGCGCCGGTCGATCGCGGTGAGGTAATCGGCGGTGCGTCCCGCGCCGGCGACGTCGATGACAGGGCCGTAGCCAGGAACGATCGCTGCCGGTGCAAGGCGTTGCACGAGTGCGACCGCATCGATCCAACCGCCGAGCTTGCCGTCGCGCAATTCCGGAATGTGACCGACCTGGATGACGCTGCCGGCGAACAGCACGCCGCTCGCACGGTCGAGCACCAGGACATCGCCGGGGGTGGCGGCCCAGCCCGGGTGGATCAGCTCGACGGTGCGTCCGCCGATCTCGAGCACGGTGTCGCCATCGAGAGTCCGATCGGGGACGATCAGACGCGTGCCCGCCATCGCTTCCTCGCCGAGGATCACCTTCAGATTCGCGAGGCAGTGCTCACAGCGCGCGCGCATGAGCTCCGCACTCTTCGCGTGCGTGAGGAACGCCGCACCGGTTTCGGCAAACGCGGCGGCGCCGAAGATGAACTCCTGCATGGCGTGCGTGAAGATCACGAGCTCGATCGGCCGATCGCTCACGCGGCGGATGGCCGCGAGGCGTTCCAGCCCATGACGGTACGACACGCCCGCGTCGATCACGACGATGCCGGTGGCGCCCACGATGAACCCGCCGTTGCCGACGTGCCCCAGGTTCTCCGGTGCAACTTCGCCGGCGGGTTCGACGAAGGCGTACACGCCTTCGGCCAAGCGGACCGGCTCGGTGGCGGCGGCGAGTGCGGACAGGAACAACGCGAACAGCGCGACAACGCGGATGACGGCGACCATCCTGCGCACGGTAATAGAACGCGATGCCGGTCCGCAAGCGCGTTGCCCGGACGGTACTGCGGCGCGTATGATCCGCGCCCGCCATGGACCCCAGCCGAATTGCCGCAGCCTTGCTCGCGTGGAGCGTCGGCGTTGCATCGACGTTCGCCGCCGACGTGCTCGATCCCTTCGCGCTGAGCGAGGTCGCGCCGGGCAACTTCGTGCACTACGGCAGCCTCGAGGAACGAGCGCCCGGGAACATGGGCGACCAGGCCAACATCGGTTTCATCGTCGGCGAGAAGTGCGTGGCCGTGATCGACACCGGCGGTTCGGCCGCGGTCGGGCGGGCACTGCGTGCGGCGATCCGGCGGACCACCGACAGGCCCGTCTGCTGGATCATCCTCACGCACGTGCATCCCGATCATTTTTTCGGGACCGCTGCGTTTCGCGAGGACCGGGCGGTGGTGATCGGGCACGAGAACCTGCCGCGTTCCATGGGACAGCGTGCGCGGCCCTATCTTAATGCGCTGAAGCGTGACCTGGGCGACCACGCGGCTGGCAGCGAGGTGATTCCGCCGACGCAACTGGTGCGCGACGAGACCGTGCTCGATCTCGGCGGGCGTACCATCCGGATCAAGGCGTGGCCGGTGGCTCACACCGACAACGACGTCACCGTCTTCGACGAGCGTACCGGCACGCTGTGGCTCGGGGATCTGCTGTTCGTGAGCCACACGCCGGTGGTCGACGGCAAGATCACCGGATTCCTCGAGGTGCTGGATACGCTGTCCCGCGTCTCGGTACAGCGCTTCGTGCCCGGTCACGGCAAGACCGACGCGCCCTGGCCCCAGGCCCTCGAGCCCGAGCGCGACTATCTCGCGCTGATCGTCCGCGAGACCCGTGCCGCCATCAAGCGCCGCAAGACCATCGAAGAGGCGACCGACGAGGTCGGCCTGTCGGAGCGGGACAAATGGGTCAACTTCGACGATTTCCATCGCCGCAACGTGACCACCGCCTACACCGAGCTCGAATGGGAGTAGAGCGGCGGTATACTGCGGGCCTCGCGTGGGACGGGGGCGTGACGCAATGAATCCGCTGTGCAAGGGCCTGCTCGCCGGGCTGCTCCTGGTACTGCCGCTCGGTGCGGCCGTGGCCAACGAAAAGGCCGAACCCGATCCGGCGAAGAGCCAGTACTGGCCGCCGATCCGGCAGATGATGTTCGGCGAACGGGAGATCCTGGACGGCAAGGACGTGGTGCGGGTGTACTTGAGCACGCGCGCCGACGACGCGTCGACGGTGCCGGTGGCGGTAAAGGCCCAGATCGACCAGACGCCCGGCCAGTACATCAAGCAGGTGTACCTGATCGTCGAGCGCAACCCGTCGCCGGCAGCGGGCATCTTCCAGTTCACCCCCGACAGCGGTCGTGCCCAGGTGGAAACGCGGTTGCGCTTCGAGGACTTCAGTTTCGTGCGGGCGATCGCCGAGACCAACGACGGCAAACTCTACATGGCTTCGCGGTGGGTCAAGGCCGCGGGCGGCTGTTCCGCCCCGGGTGACAAGAACCGCATGCCGGCCAATCTCGTGGGCACGATGAAGTTCCGCTTCGCCGACGAGACCGTCGAGGCGCACAAGCCGGCGCTGGTGCAGCTCATGATCCGGCACCCGAACGAATCGGCCCTCGCCTCGGATTTCGACGACACCAGGACGCCCCAGTTCGTGCGCCAGGTCAAGGTCACCTATGCCGGCAAGACCATCATGAGCGCCGACGTGGATTTCTCGATCTCCGACAATCCGAGCTTCCGCTTCTACTTCGTGCCGGAGAAGGAGGGGGAGTTGCAGGCCATCGTCGAGGACACCCACGACAAGCGCTACGTGCACAGGGAAATCATCGTCGAGGGCGTGCCGCTGCCGGGCGGTTGACCGGGACCGCGTCTCCCCTCACAATCCGCGGTTATTCGATCGCTCTAGAAGACCATCTACGCATGAACACTCCATTGATGGCGGTCGTCCTGGCCGCAGCGGCGTTCACGATCGGCGGCACGGCCCAGGCCGAAGGCAATGCCGGCAGCGGCCAGAAGAAGACGCAGATGTGCGAAGGCTGTCACGGGATCGAGGGGTTCCGGACTGCCTATCCCGAGGTCTACATGGTGCCCAAGCTGGGCGGGCAGAGTGCCAACTACATCGTGGCCGCGCTCAAGGCGTACAAGTCCGGGGACCGCAACCACCCGTCGATGCGTGCCATCGCCGGCAGCCTCTCCGAGCAGGACATGGCGGACCTCGCGGCGTACTACGCGACCGCGGAGAAGGCGGCGAAATGATGATCGTTCGGGGGACGAGTTCCATGAAGAGCGCATTCTCGATCGCGGTGCTGGCGCTCGGTCTGGCGGCAACGTCGGCCTGGGCCGGTGGTGACGCGGCGGCCGGCGAGAAGAAGGCCGAAACCTGTGCGGCCTGCCACGGCCCCGGCGGTGGCAAGCCCTTGACGCCCGACTATCCGCTGCTCGCGGGCCAGCATGAGGACTACCTCAAGCACACGCTCAAGGCCTACAAGAGCGGCAAGCGCAAGAACGCCATCATGAACGGCATGGCCGCGCCGCTTTCCAAGCAGGACATCGCCGATCTGGCCGCCTATTTTTCCAAGCAGCCGGGGTTGCAGTACAAGTACTGACCTCCGTGTTCGCGGTTGCGTGACGACGGCGCCCTTCCCGGCGCCGTCGTCGTTTCAGGAGCCCGCTCGCTTGGTGAGGCAGCGCAGGTAGGCCACCGTGTCGAAGGCGCCATTGCGGACCTGTGCGTCGCGCAGGGCCTCGATGAGGCAGGTCATCACCTCGTGCTTGGCATCGTGGGCGGATCCGTGGCGTGCTTCGAGCTGCGCGCACGCGGCACGAACCCCGATCGGCTGGTCGATGGACAACTGCTCCTCCACGGCGAGGTGGAGCGACAGGTGCAGGAACGGGTTCACGCGTCCACCTTCGTAGTTCGCCTGCTTGTGCCGGTCGGGCTGGTCGAGCAATTCGTGGTACTCGGGGTGCTCGGTCAGCAACCCCACCACGAGCCGTTCCAGTCCCTCGAGGGGCAGCCCGGCGCGGTACTTGCGCCAGGTGTCGAAGAAGAGGTCGCGTGCCTGATCGCGTGAGGGAGCGAACACGATCGATCAGAGGGCGCGGGGCCGGGACCGAGGCGGCGGCTTCACGGCGTCCACCGTCTTGTCGCGGTACTCGCACAGGTCGGCGATGATGCAGCGCGGACAATCCGGCTTCTGCGCCTTGCACACGTAGCGGCCGTGCAGGATGAGCCAGTGATGCGCATCCTGCTTGAATTCCTCCGGTACGAACTTGAGGAGCTTCGACTCCACCTGGAGCACGTCCTTGCCGGGTGCCAGGTTGATGCGGTTCGCGATGCGGAAGATGTGCGTGTCGACCGCAATCGTCGGTTCGCCGAAGGCGACGTTCAGCACCACGTTGGCGGTCTTGCGGCCCACACCGGGCAGCGCTTCGAGGGCGGCGCGGTCGCGTGGCACCTCGCCGCCATGCTTGTCGATCAGTTCGCGGCAGAGCGCGATGACATTCTTCGCCTTGGTGCGGTACAGGCCGATGGTCTTGATGGCGTGCTCGAGTTTGGCCGGCCCCAGGGCGAGCAGTGCCTGGGGTGTGTTCGCGATCGGGTAGAGCTTCGCCGTGGCCAGGTTCACGCTCTTGTCGGTGGCCTGGGCTGACAGCACCACGGATACCAGCAGTTCGAACGGCGTGGTGTAGGCTAGTTCGCTGCGCGGGTTCGGGTTCGCCTCACGCAACCGGCGAAAGATCTCGTGGCGCTTTTGCGGATTCACGCTGCGGTGGCCCGGCGTGCGCGGGCGCGAGCCAGAGCCGCTTCGATGACGGCGCGCTTGCGGGCACCGTCCGGGTCATCCGGGGGCAGGGATTCGAGCTTGTGCTCCGCCTTGCGTACCAGGCGCGCTTCGCGTTCGAGCGTCTCGCGCGCGAGCCGCCGGCGGCGCGCTTCGAAGCGCGTTCGCGCTGCGTTCGCAGCGTTGCGCCAATCGGCGGGATCGCGCTCCGGCACTTCGAAGCGGCGCGAGCGCAGTTCCCGCACGGGGACGATGCTGATGCAATCGACGGGGCAGGGGGGCACGCACAGCTCGCAACCGGTGCACGTGTCGAGCAATACCGTGTGCATGACCTTCGCCGCACCGACGATGGCGTCCACCGGGCATGCCTGGATGCACAGGGTGCAGCCGATGCACGCGGTTTCATCGATGACCGCTGCGCTCGGGGGGAGGCTGGGACCGCACGCCGGATCGAGCGGCAAGCCGGATCGTCCGAGCAATCCGGCGAGGCGATCGACGCCTGCGTCACCACCGGGCGGGCAGCGGTTGATCTCGGTGCGGCCTGCGGCTACTGCCTCGGCATAGGGACGGCAGCCTTCGAAGCCGCAGCGCGTGCATTGCGTCTGCGGCAGCAGCGCGTCGATCGCAGCGACGAGCGCTGCTGTCATGTCAGTACGCCAAGCCCAAGGCGCTCACCGCGGACGCGGAGGAAAGACAACAGCAAAGAACGAGGGCTTTGGTTTTCCCCCGCGTCCTCCGCGTCCCCCGCGTTGAGAGCTTCTGTCTGGTTGTCAGCGACTGCGCTGAGAGCGAGGGGCCGTTTCATTCTAGGCGACCGCCTTGCGCTTCTGCGACAGCACCAGGCAGCGGTCGATCCACTGCGCGGTGAGCTTCTCCTGCAGGGAGTTCTGACCGAGGCGTTGAGCCAGGGCCGGGAAGTCCACCCGATCGAGCGGCTGATCCTGATTGAAACAGGAGAAGACCACGCTGCGCTCGCCCGTCGCCGGATCGATCTGAGGCTGGAGGCACTGCGCGCAGATCTCCTTCATCATGCATTGCATCGGCGAGTTGATGGAGCCGATGGCGAAGTGGTGCGGTTTGAGGTGGGCCTGCAGCACACCGTGTCGTGCCGCGCCGACCGCAGCCATCATGCGATCGGAGCCGATCGCGACGATGCGATCGGCGTCGCTGAAGGCGATCGGTTGCGCACCCAGGTCGCCTGCCGCGTAGGCATGCATTGCCTGCACGATGTTGCCGACGAAGGTCTTGTCCTGCGCGCGGCTCGGCGCAAAGCCGGGCGCCTCATCGCAACACCAGACCACGGCGTCGGATGCGGCCTCGATGTCCGCGACCTTGTACCGGTCGATCACCTTCTTGTAGCCGGCGAAGTAGAGCACGCGCGAGCCGGCGCGCTTGAACGCCTGGCCGATGGAAAACAGCACCGCATTGCCGAGCCCGCCACCCACCAGAACGACGGTTTCGCCACCTGGCGTTTCGGTGGGGGCGCCGGTCGGCCCCATCAGGATCACCGGTTCCCCGACTTCGAGCTGGGCGCAGAGGTCCGAGGAGCCGCCCATCTCGAGCACGATGGTCGACACGAGGCCGCGGTGCGGGTCGACCCATGCGCCGGTGAGCGCCAGGCCTTCCATCGCGAGGCGTGTGCCTTCAACCTGCGGCGCCAGTGTCTCGAAGTTCTGGAGGCGGTAGAACTGGCCGGGATGGAAACGGCGTGCCGCCTGCGGCGCCTTGATCACCACTTCGATGATCGTGGGTGTCAGGCGGATCACTTCGTGCACGGTCGCGCGCAGCGCGCCGTTCAGGCGATCGAAGAACGCACTGGTGGCGAGCGATGATGCGGGTGTCGTGCGGCCGAGCGCCCGGCTCACCACGGGGTAGCCTTGCTTGGCGCCGCCCATGGCCTTGACCACGTTGCCGGCGAAGGAGGGATGGAGATCGCCGAAGAAGCTCACCGTGCGGCCGTCGTCGCGCACGGACAGCAGCACGTGGGCCTTGCCCGGTTTCGCGCTGCGTTCCGGCTTCACCGGCGCGCCGTCTTCGTCGACCGCGCGGAAGTACTTGCCGTCCAGCACGAAGTGCTCGGGGTCCTCGCGCGCGGCAACGGTGTTGGGCTGCGTGCCTGCGGCCACCAGGATGCTGCGGGCCGGCAGTTCGACCTTCACCTTCGTTTCGGTGCCGTCATCGAGCGCGCGTTTCGCAGAGACCTCGAGGCCGTTCGCGTGGCCGTAGCGATCCACGCTGACCGCAATCGGCGTGAGGTTCTCGGCGAAGGTGATACCCTCTTCGAGTGCTTTTTCCACTTCCTCGTGGTTGAGCGTGTACGAGGGACTGTCTATGAGGCGCTTGCGGTAGGCGATGGTCACTCCGCCCCAGGACTGCAGGAGCTCGGCAATGCGCGGTTCGCGTTGTTCGCGGGCCGCCGCTGCGCGTTCCGCCCGAATCGCCTTCGCATGGGCAATGAACTCCTCGGCGATGGCGGTCTCTTCCTCGTTCCACGCCTTGCGCACGGTGCCCACACCGCGCTCCGCCGCCAACGTCTCGTACCGGGCGAGAAACTTCTCGACCTGCAACGGGTAGTAGGCGGCCGATTCGGTCGCGGTGTCGATGGCAGTCAAGCCGCCGCCGATGACGACCACCGGCAGCCGCAGCTGCATATTCGCGATCGAATCGGTCTTGGCTGCACCGGTGAGCTGCAGCGCCATCAGGAAGTCGGAGGCGGTGCGTACCCCCCGTGCGAGGCCGTTGGGCAGGTCGAGCACGGTGGGGCGCCCGGCACCGGCACAGAGCGCGACGTGATCGAACCCGTGCTCGAAAGCATCATCGAGGCTCAACGTGCCGCCGAAGCGCACGCCGCCGAACAATGCGAACTCGGCTCGCCGCTCGAGCAGCAGCCGGATCACCTTGAGGAAGTTCTTGTCCCAGCGCACTGTGATGCCGTACTCGGCCACGCCGCCGAAGCCGGCCATCACCCGGTCGTCCAGCGATTCGTACAGCGACGCGACGTCGCGCACCGGCGCGAACGCCACGCGCCGGCCCGTCAGGGTCACGCCGGACAACTGCTCGGGCAGCGGTTCGATCTTGAGGCCGTCGATGGCGGCGACGGTGTGGCCGTCGTTCATCAGGTGGTGCGCGAGCGTGAAGCCGGCGGGCCCCATGCCCACCACCAGGACTTTGCGGCCCGAGGCGGCGCGCGCGCGCGGGCGGCGGAAATCCAGCGGATTCCAGCGCGTGAGCAGTGAATAGATCTCGAAGCCCCACGGCAGGTCGAGGACGTCCTTCAGCGTGCGCGTCTCGGCTTGCGGGATGTTGACCGGTTCCTGCTTCTGGTAGATGCAGGACTTCATGCAGTCGTTGCAGATGCGGTGACCGGTGGCCGCCACCATCGGATTGTCGACGACGATGGTGGCGAGCGCTCCGATCGGCACACCTTCGCTCTTCAGCTTCTGGAACTCGGAGATGCGCTCCTCCAGCGGACAGCCGGCCAGTGGCACCCCGAACACGGTCTTCTTGAAACCGAGCGTGGGATCCTTCTCGGGCAGGCCGTGGGAGCACGAATCCTTGCCTTGCTCGTGGCACCAGATGCAGTAGTTGGTCTCACCGAGCGCGCCGGTGAGATCGGTACCGGTATCGGTCAACGCAAAGCCTTCACGACGGCGCAGGTGGTGCAGCCGATGCCGTGTGACACCGTCGCGCGTATCCGTGTCGAGCGGCACGAGCCGCTGGAAATCCAGCTTCTTCGGCGACTTGAACAGCACACCGGTGGCGTGGCGTCGCTGGCCGGACGGCGTGTGTGCCGACCAGGCGGCGTAGCGCAGCGCGAGGTCCAGGGGCGCCGCGTTCGCCACCTCGTCTTCAGCCCAAGCGAGCACGCGCCGCGCGAACGCCAGTTCGGAGAACGGTTCGCCCATCACCGCGGCGAGTTCGCGTTCGAGGGCGGTGCCATCCAGGGCGGCGGCCGCGTCGGCCTTGATCTTGTTCATCGCCTTGCGCTGAACGAACAGGCGCTTCACGGCGTAGAGCGGCGCGAGGGCGTGGTGGCGCTCCGCCAGCGCGCGGACTTGCGCGCCGATGCCGAACAGCTCCCCCAGGAAGTCTTCCACGTGGGGGGCCAACTCGAGCAGCAGGGTGCTTTCCTGTTTTGCATCGAGCGCCGACGGATCCAGCCGCGCTTCGGCTACGCGGAATGCGAGGGCGGGATCGAAGCGGGCGAGGGACTCGATGAACGTTCGATCGAGGCGTTCGAGCGCCTGGGCGTCGTAGAGGTCGGGGAAGCGAAAACCGAAGGCGAGCTGCAGGGAATCCGGGGTGCTCATGCGGGCAGTGGGGAAGGAATAAGGATCAGCCCGTAAGGCATAAGGGCTTGAGAACCCACGATTATAACCGCCGGGTCCGGCCCGGCCGCCTCAGTGGCGCCGGGCCGCCCGCAGCCAATGAGCCGCCCCCGCAGGGAGCGTGGGGGAACGTTCATTTCAGCGCAGCGCGGCGACGAGTTCTTCGACCAAAGCCGGGCCGCGATACACGAGCCCGCTGTAGACCTGCACCAGGCTGGCTCCGGCAGCGAGCTTTTCGCGGGCATCCGCGGCGCTCAGGATGCCGCCGACCCCGATGAGCGGGATGCGACCGCCCAGGTGCGCATGCAGGCGCGCGAGAACCTGGTTGGCCTTCTCCTTGACCGGTGCGCCGGAGAGGCCGCCGGTTTCCTCCGCATGCCGAAGTCCGGCAACACCGTCGCGGGCGATCGTGGTGTTGGTGGCGATGATGCCGTCAACACGGTGGCGCACGAACGCTTCTGCCGCCGCCGCGATTGCGGCTTCCTCGAGATCGGGGGCCAGCTTGACCGCGATCGGCACGCGCCGGCCATGGATCGCAGCCAGGGCTTCGCGCTCGTTCATGAGCGCACCCAGCAGCCGGTCGAGCGCGTCGCCCTGCTGCAGTTCGCGCAGATTCTTCGTGTTCGGCGACGACACGTTCGCCGCAACGTAGCTCGCGAGCGGATACACCTTGCGCAGACAGGCGACGTAATCGTCCGCAGCCTGCTCGATCGGCGTATCGAAGTTCTTGCCGATGTTGATGCCGAGCACGCCGCGATGGCGCGATCGCCCGACGTTGGCCACCAATGCATCGACACCGGCATTGTTGAAACCCATGCGGTTGATGACGGCGCGCGCCGCCGGCAATCGGAACAGCCGCGGGCGCGGATTGCCCGGCTGCGGACGCGGCGTGACGGTGCCGATTTCCAGGAAGCCGAAGCCGAAGCTTGCGAGCGCGTCGATGTGCGCACCGTTCTTGTCGAGCCCGGCAGCGAGTCCGACCGGATTGGGAAAGTCGATGCCCATGACGCGCACCGGTCGACCGGTCAGCGGGGTGGCCGGGCGCGTGAGATGCAGCTTGTGAGCGAGATCGAGCGCTCGCAGCGCCGCATCGTGCGAGGTCTCGCCGTCGAGGCGAAAGAGCAGCGGCTGGAGCACTTGGTACAGCGACACTTCGGGCTCTGTCAGTGGCCCGTGAAGCGTCCGGGCCGGCGCTCGAGGAACGCTGCCAGACCTTCACGCGCATCGTCGGTGTCGAGCAGCGGCAGCATGTCCGGCAGCAGACGGGCGATCGCCTCGGTCTCGGCGGCCTTGCGCGTGAGGCGCACGGCGTCGAGTGTGGCCTTCACCCCGAGCGGTGCCTGGGCTGCGATGGTTTGGGCGATGGCGAGTGCGGCTTCGAACTGGGCGCCGGTGGGCGTGACGTGCTGGACCAACCCGATGCGCAAGGCCTCGGTGGCGTCGAAGGTGTCGCCGGTCAGCAGCCAGCGCATCGCGTTGCCCCAGCCGACTTCCTGCGCGAAACGCACCGTCGCTCCGCCGATCGGATAGATGCCGCGCTGCACCTCGATCTGCGCGAAGCGTGTCGATTCGGCGGCCACGCGGATATCGGCGGCGAGCAGCAGCTCGATGCCGATGGTGTAGCAATAGCCCTGGATTGCCATGACCAGCGGTTTGGAACGCGTGCGCGCCGGATCGAGGCACATCGGATCGAGGCCGCCGTCCGGCAGCGGCGGCATGCGGCCTGCGCGAAAATGCGGCAGCCATTGCGGCAGTTCGATGCCGCCCGTGAAGTGATCGCCGTGTGCATGCAGCAGGCCGCAGCGCAGCTCGGGATCGCGTTCGAGCGTGCCGAGCGCACTCGAGAGCTCACCGTACAGTTCGAGATTGAACGCGTTGCGTTTGGCGGCGCGGTCGAGCCCCATGCACAGCACCGCACCGTGCCGCTCGAGCGAGAGGGCGCCGGCCACCAGCGTCAGGTCGGGGGTGCAGCGTCGCTGCGGGGCAGACGCTGCCAGCGGCTGTCGATCAGGCCTTCCATGGGCTGGAAGTTGACCTTGTAGGCCATCTTGCGGCTTTCCGAGATCCAGTAGCCAAGATACAGGTGGGGCACGCCGATCCGCTTGCACAGCTCGATCTGCCACAGCACGTTGAAGGTGCCGAAGCTGGCACTCGACTGTTCCGGATCGAAGAAGGTGTAGACCGACGACACGCCGTCTTCCAGCCGGTCGACGATGCTCACCATGCGCAGCAGGCCGTGCTCGCGGAACTCGACGAGGTTCGAACGCACGTTGCTCTGGAGCAGGAAGTGCCGGTACTGCTCGCGCGAGTCGTGATCCATGCCGCCGCCGAAGTGGCGCGCTGACTGGTAGCGCAGGTACAGCGCGTAGTGCTCGGGGCTGTACTTGAGATCGAGCATGCGCGACTCGAGGTGCTGGTGCCGCTGCCACGCGCGGCGCTGGGCGCGCGTCGGACGGAATTCGTCGACCAGGATGCGCACCGGCACACAGGCACGGCAGTTGTCGCAGTAGGGGCGATAGGTGAACGCGCCGCTGCGACGGAAGCCGGCTCGCACCAGTTCGCTGTAGACGTGCGTGTCGATGGCGTGGCTCGGTGTGGCCACTTGCGAGCGGGCGAGACGATCGGCGAGGTAGCTGCACGGATACGGCGCCGTGGCGTAGAACTGCAGCACCGAGAACGGCAGATCGTTCAGCTGGGTCATGAGGATTGCTCGGCTTCGCGCCAGGGGCCCGGCGGGACGTCGTAGTGTACCAATTCCGTCACACGCCGCACGAACTCACGCCGCGGGATTTCCCGGGCGCCGAGCGAGGCGAGGTGACTGGTGGCCATCTGGCAATCGATGAGTCGGTACTGGGTGCGATGCAGTTGTTGCACGAGGTGTACCAGCGCGACCTTCGAGCCGTCGCGCACGCGCGTGAACATGGACTCGCCATAGAACATGCGGCCGATCGCGACCCCGTACAATCCGCCGGCCAGCGTGCCGTCGATCCAGGTTTCCACGCTGTGGGCCCAGCCGGCTTCGTGCAAACGGCAGTACGCCTCGATCATCTCGGCGGTGATCCAGGTGCCGGCCTGGCCTTCGCGGGGTTCGGCGCACGCCTGCATCACGGCGCGAAAGGCGCTGTCGAAACGCACTTCGAAGTCGCGGTTGCGCAGCGTCTTGTCGAGCGAGCGCGAGACCTTGAGTTCGGCGGGAACCAGCACCATGCGCGGGTCCGGGCTCCACCAGAGGATCGGCTCGCCCTCGGCGTACCAGGGGAATATGCCGTGACGATAGGCGTCGAGCAGGCGCTCGAGTCCGAGGTCGCCACCGGCGGCCAGCAGGCCGTTGGGGCGCTTGAGCGCGTCGGTGACCGGTGGAAACGGGTCGGCCGCCTCGAGCCAGGGGATCAACGAGGTCGGCGCAGCGAAGTGGGCCCTATTCGTTCTTGCCGATCAGGCCGCAGGCGAGGCGGGCGCCCGAGCCGCCGGAAGGATCGGTCTTGAGGTCGTCCGCCTTGGCATGGACGATCACAGAGCGGCCGACGATACTCGCGGCGTCGGTCCCGAGGGTGATGCCGGCCGCTTCGACCGTGAACTCCGCAACGCCGCTCGCATCGGCGATGATGTTCCCGAGGTCGCCGCCGTGCCGCACATCGCCCGCGGGGCCGCCATGCTTCATCGTCCCGGGGTTGAAGTGACCGCCGGCGCTCGAACCGTCGGGGGCGGTGCAATTGCCCTTGTCGTGGATGTGAAACCCATGGGGGCCGGGCGTCAGGCCGGTGATGCGGCCTGTGACCATGACGCGATCGCCCTTCTGGGAAAACTTGACCGTGCCGCGCACCGAACTGTCCTTGGTCGGCAGCACCGTCGCCGACGCGCTCGGCGTCTTGGTCATCATGTCCTGCATGCGGGCACAGCCCGTTGCCGCCAACGCTGCCGCCGCGGCCACCATGAAGACCCGGTTCATGTCGCTTCTCCCCACGTACGCATTTGATCGCGGGGGTTGTAGCACCGCGTCTTCGGCCCTGTCAAATCGCTCGCCACGCGACGGTGGCGGCGCGCATAATGGTGCGTGCATGAGTTCGAGTCCTCCATGGTGAACGAATCGGCCCCACCCATCGATCCGCGGGCTCTCGAGGCAGCCTTTTCACTCTTCAACGAGGCGTCCGCCCAGCTCGCGTCGACGTACCAGGATCTGCAAGGACGTGTCACCGGTCTTGCGAACGAACTCGCGGTCGCGAACGGCGAACTGAAGCGCCAGTATCTCGAGAAAGAGGCCTTGTCGCAGCGTCTCGAGTTGCTGCTCGATGCGCTGCCGGGTGCGGTGGTCGTGCTGGATGCGCAAGGGCGAGTGGTAAAGGCCAACCCCGCAGCGTGCAGCTGGCTGGGCGATGACCTGGCCGACAGTCGATGGCAGGACGCGGCCGCGCGCCGCCTCATACCCACGGACAGCCCGCGTGAATGGGAGATCGCCGCACCGCACGGGATGCGCCGCGTGACGCTGTCGGAGAGTCCGCTCGACGCCGCCGGCGGGCGCATCCTGCTGCTGAACGACATCACCGAAGCCGCGCGGCTGCAGCGCGAGCTCGAGCAGCACAAGAAACTCTCGGCCATGGGCGAGATGGCCGCCGGGCTCGCGCATCAGCTGCGCACGCCGCTCGCGACCGCGCTGCTGTATGCGGCCAATCTCGCGAAGGACGGCCTGAAAGACGCCGATCGCCAGCGTTTTTCCGAGCGCATCCGGGAACGGCTGCACTACCTCGAGCGCATGATCCAGGAGATGTTGATGTTCGTGCGTGGCGAGGTCGTCGGCGAGGAGGTGTTCGCGCTCGAGACGGTGCTGCAGGAACTGGTACAGATCATCGAGCCGCAGATGACGGCCCGTGGGGTGAGTTTCGCGAGCACGGCCGCTGCGCCCGGCCTGCGCGTGCGCGGCGGCCGCAAGGCGCTCTCCGGTGCGCTGCTCAACCTGATGGAAAATGCCCTGCAGGCGTGCGAGCGCGGCGGTACCGTGCAGCTCGAGGTGGAGGGGCGTGGCGGCCAGATCACGCTCCGCGTGAGCGACGATGGTTGCGGCATCGCGCCCGAAGTGCAGGAGCGCCTGTTCGAACCCTTCTTCACCACGCGCCAGGAAGGCACGGGACTCGGACTCGCCATCGTACGCAGCGTGATCGAGGCGCACGGCGGCGACGTGCGAGTCGAGTCGACGCCGGGCGCCGGCAGCACGTTCACGGTGCGCCTGCCGGCCCACGCCGAATCGGTGGCCGCGTGACGGCCGCCCCCAAGCCGCTGCCGATCCTCATCGCCGAGGATGATCGCGCGCTGCGCGAGGCGCTCACCGACACGCTCGAACTCGCCGGCTACGAAGTGATCGCGACCGCCGACGGCGAGGCGGCGCTCACGGCGCTGGAGCGCGCGCGGGTCGGCATGATCGTGAGCGACGTGCAGATGAAACCGATGGACGGGCACGGGTTGCTCGCCGCCGTGAAGGTGCGCCAGCCGCACATCCCGGTGCTCCTGATGACCGCCTACGGCGTGATCGATCAGGCGGTCGAAGCCATGCGTGCCGGTGCGTGCAACTACATCACGAAGCCGTTCGAGCCCGAGGCGCTGGTCGCGCAAGTGGTGCGGCACATGTTGCCGGCCGCCTGGGGCGAATCGGACGCGGTGGTCGCCGAGGATGCCGCCACACGCGATACCCTCGAACTGGCGGGCCGCGTGGCCGGCACCGATGCGACGGTGCTGATCACCGGGGAGAGCGGTACCGGCAAGGAAGTCCTGGCGCGCACCATCCATCGCCTGTCGCCGCGCGCCGACAAGCCGTTCGTCGCGATCAATTGCGCAGCCATTCCGGAGAACCTGCTCGAATCCACGCTGTTCGGCTACGAGAAAGGTGCTTTCACCGGGGCGCTCAACGCGACCCCGGGCAAGTTCGAGCAAGCCGACGGCGGCACGCTGCTGCTGGACGAGATTTCCGAGATGCCGCTCATGCTGCAGGCGAAGCTGCTCCGCGTGTTGCAGGAGCGCGAAGTGGAGCGCGTCGGCGCGCGCAAGCCGATCGCCATCGACATCCGCGTGCTCGCGACCTCGAACCGCGACATGCTGGCGGAGGTGCGGGCGGGGCGTTTTCGCGAGGACCTCTACTACCGGCTCAACGTGTTTCCGCTGCACAACCCGCCCTTGCGCGAGCGGCGTGCGGACATCCTGCCGCTGGCACGCCGCATCCTGGCGCGAGGTGTTTCGCGCGGGGCGCGCCCGCGCCACACGCTTTCCGCTGCCGCTGAGGCCGCGTTGACCGCCTATGGGTGGCCCGGTAACATCCGCGAACTGGAAAACGTCATGCAGCGCGCGATGATACTGGCGCCGGGTGACGTGATCGATGCGAGCCATCTCGCGTTGCCGAAGGAAGCAGCCGTGCCGTCGGACCGGGAAGCAGCGGGGTCGGCGGACAGCGCGGCGATACCGGCGGACATGCGCAGCCTGGAACGCAAACACATCCTCGACATGCTGTCGGCCGCGAAGGGGGTGCGCAAGGTGGCGGCGGAACGGCTGGGAATGAGCGAACGGACCTTGCGCTACAAGTTGCAGCAGTACCGCGGCGAAGGATATGCCGTGCCGGGTAGCGGGCAGGACGATTCGGCCCCATGATCTCGGCACGGGGCTTGCTGATCGACACGACGATGGCGTTGCACGCCAGGAACACACGCACGCCAGCCACCACCATCGCATGAACACCCAGGGCATCGATCAACTGCTGAGGGAACTCAGCCAGACCGCGGCGAAAGCTGGCGGGCAGGAACCGGCAGATGCTGCCGGTGCGGCAAATTTTGCCGACCTGCTCAAGGCCTCGCTCGACCAGGTCAACGCGGCGCAGCAGCAGGCCACGAGCATGCAGCAGGCCTTCGACGCGAACGATCCCAACGTGAACCTGCAGGAAGTCATGGTCTCGCTCCAGAAGGCGAACCTGTCGTTCCAGACGATGGTGCAAGTGCGCAACCGCCTCGTCACCGCGTATCAGGAAATCATGAACATGCAAGTCTGACCTGACGGGCAGACGCGCTGATGGCACAGGCTTCCGCTAGCAGTCTTCCCGCGCTGGCCCGCGGCTTCCTCCAACTCAGCAACGCCCGCAAGATCGGACTCGGCGTCGGTGTCGCGACCGTCGCCGCCATCCTCTGGGTCCTGTACCTCTACAGCAGCGCGCCCGAGTACCGCGTGCTGTTCGCGAACGTCTCCGACAAGGACGGCGGCGCGGTCATCGCGGCCCTGTCGCAGATGAACGTGCCATATCGCATGGCCGACGGCGGCGGCGCGATCCTGGTGCCGGCGGGCGCGGTCTACGAGACCCGGTTGAAGCTCGCCTCCCAGGGGCTGCCGCGCGGCGGCGGCGTGGGTTTCGAACTGCTCGAGACCCAGAAATTCGGCGTGAGCCAGTTCGTGGAACAGGTGAACTACCAGCGGGCGGTCGAGGGTGAACTCGCGCGTACCATCCAGTCGCTCGCCGTGGTCCAGTCTGCCCGGGTGCACCTTGCCATCCCGAAGCCCACCGTGTTCGTGCGCGAGAACCAGAAGCCGAGCGCGTCGGTGCTGGTCACGCTGTATCCCGGCCGCACGCTCGATGCGGCCCAGGTCACGGGCATGGTGAACCTGATCTCGAGCAGCGTGCCGGAGCTGTCGTCGCGCAACGTGACGGTGGTCGACCAGGCCGGCAACCTGCTCTCCGGCCCGACGGGCGACACCGCCGGCCGCACTGCGCTCGACGCATCGCAGCTCAAGTATCTGCATCAGGTGGAAGCGGCCATCGCGGCGCGCATCGAAGGCATCCTGCGGCCCATCACCGGCGCGGAGAACGTGCGCGCGCAAGTGGCGGCGAACCTCGATTTTTCCGAGACCGAGCAGACTTCGGAGAGCTTCAAACCGAATTCCAATCCGCGCGATCAATCGATCCGCAGCCAGCAGTCGAACGAATCCAACTCGACCACGCCGCAGGCGGCGCAAGGTGTGCCCGGGGCGCTGTCGAACCAGCCGCCGGGAGCGGCGTCGGCGCCGCTGGTGACGCCGCAGCCCGGGCAGCCGCCGGGAAATCAGCCGCCGCCGCCGGCCACCAGTTCGCAGAAGGAGCAGACCGTCAATTTCGAGGTGGACAAGACCATCCGCCACACCAAGGGTGAGGTCGGTTCGATTCGGCGCCTGTCGGTGGCGGTGGTGGTCAACTACCGGCGCGTCGGCGACGGCTCGAAGGCCAAGCTCGAACCCCTGGCCGAGCAGGAGATCACGCAGATCACCGACCTCGCGCGCGAGGCGATGGGCTTTTCCAAGGACCGCGGCGACACGCTGAACGTCGTCAACGCCCCGTTCCGCGTCACGGAAGCGGAGGCGGCGGCTGCGTCGTTGCCGTTCTGGAAGGATGCCGGGCTGATCGCCATGGCGATCAGCATCGCCAAGTGGATCGCGTTCATCGTGATCGCCCTGATCGCCCTGATGATGACGCGCACGGCCATGCGCGACCTGATCCGCCTCGGTGCGATGCCGCAGCCGGCGGCGGTCGGTGCCGGCGGGCCGGGTATGGCCATGCCGGTCGGTGGATACGAAGGCCAGGCAGCACCGGGCGCCGCTGGCGGACCGGCACAGGCCGGCTACGAAGGGGACCTGCGCGCGGTGCGCGACATGGCGAAGCAGGATCCGGCGATCGTCGCCCAGGTGGTGAAGGGCTGGGTCGGGCGCGATGAGTGAGGCCGGCGTCAACCGCAGCGCGATCCTCCTGATGTCCATCGGCGAAGAGGAGGCGGTGGAGGTCTTCAAGTACCTCGGGCCGAAAGAGGTGCAGAAGCTCGGTCTTGCCATGTCGAAGCTCTCGAACGTCACGCGTGAGGAGGTAGCCGGCGTGCTGCGCGAGTTTCGCGAGGAGGCGCGGCAACAGACCGCCATCGGCACCGACTCCGACGCCTATATCCGGTCGGTACTCACCAAGGCGCTGGGCAACGACAAGGCCGGCGTGCTGATCGATCGCATCCTGCAGGGCGCGGACAACACCGGCATCGAGAGCCTGAAGTGGATGGATTCCTCGGCGGTCGCGGAGCTCATCAAGAACGAACATCCGCAGATCATCGCGACCATCCTGGTGCACCTCGACCCGGACCAGGCGAGCGAAGTGCTCGCGACCTTCGCCGAGCGGTTGCGCAACGATGTGCTGCTGCGCATCGCGACTCTCGAGGGCGTGCAGCCCGCGGCACTGCGCGACCTCAACGACGTGCTGACCCAGTTGCTGACCGGCAGCGACAAGCTGAAGAAGAGCGCGATGGGCGGGGTCACGGCGGCCGCCGAGATCCTCAATTTCATGGGCGGCCAGTACGAGGCGTCGGTCACCTCGTACATCCGGGAAGTGGATCCGGACCTCGCGCAGAAGATCCAGGACAAGATGTTCGTGTTCGAGAACCTGCTCGACCTGGACGACCGAGGCATCCAGCTGCTGCTGCGCGAAGTGCAGTCCGAGACACTGATCGTGGCGTTGAAGGGCACCTCCGATCCGCTGCGCGAGAAGATCTTCAAGAACATGTCCACGCGGGCCGCGGAAATGCTGCGCGAGGATCTCGAGGCGAAGGGCCCGGTGCGCCTGTCCGAAGTGGAAGGCGAGCAGAAGGAGATCCTGAAGATCGTCCGTCGTCTCGCGGACGAAGGCCAGATCGTGCTGGGTGGCAAGGGCGAGGAAGGCCTTGTCGAGTAGCAAGATCATTCCGAAGGCGAGCGCGGGTGCCGCCAAGGCGTGGCAGCCCGGCAGCGTGGATCGCCGTGCCGGCGGCGGCACGGCGCCCCCCGAGCTGACGCCGCAGCAGAAATTCCAGGCGGAGCTCGAGCGGTTGCGCGGGGAGGCACGAGCGGAAGGGCGGCGCGAGGGCCTTGAGCAGGGTTTCGCGGCCGCCAAGGTCGAGGTGGAGGAGTTGCGTCTGTTGCTCACGAACCTGCGCGAGCTGATGCTCGATTTCGAGCAGGGTGTGGCTTCCGATGTGCTGTCGCTTGCGCTCGAGGTGGCCAAGCAGATGGTGCGGCAGTCGATCCGCGTCAAGCCGGAGCTCGTGTTCGCCATCATCAAGGAGGCGGCGATGAGCTTTCCGGAGATCGCGGACGATCCGCGCCTCATCCTGCATCCGCTCGACGCCGAACTGGTGCGCAAGGCGATCGCGCCCACGCTCACCGCCGACGAACTGCCGTGGAAGCTCACGGAGGATCCGCAGATGGAACGCGGCGGGTGCCGCTTCCAGACTGGTTCGTCGGAGATCGATGCCACGCTCGAGAACCGCTGGCGGCGGATCGTCGCCGCGCTCGGCCGCGACGATGCGTGGCTCGATCTGAACATCTGAGGACGGTGGTGTGACCTGTCGCCTCCCTGCCGGATCGCGCGAGACAGGGCCGGAAGCTGCCCCCATCCCAACCTTCCCCCAGCGTAGCTGGGGGAAGGGGTGCAAGGCTCCCTCCCCCGGCTGTGCCGGGGGAGGGTTGGGGTGGGGGCATGGACCCGATGTGGCCACGGTGTTTCAAAGTGGCCTCGGGGCAACCGCACCATGAGCCGCCTGCGGCGCTGGCAGAAGTATTTCGAGGACTGCCACAGTGCCGTGGGGATGGTGCCGCCGTGGTCGGTGAGCGGGCGCCTGACGCGGGTCGCGGGGCTGGTGATGGAAGCCGTCGGCCTCAAGCTGCCGGTGGGCAACAGCTGCTACGTGATTGCGCCGACCGGCCAGCGCGTCGATGCCGAAGTGGTCGGGTTTTCCGGTGAGAACGTCTTCCTGATGCCGGCGACCGACGTGTACGGTCTCGAGCCCGGGGCGATCGTCGTGCCGGTGGAGTCGCACGTGGTACGCAGTCCCAAGTTGGGTGTGGACTTCATCCCCCGGCGCCGCGCCGAGGATCGGGCTCGTCAGGTGGCGGTCGGGTGGGGTTTGCTCGGACGGGTGCTCGATGCCACCGGCCGTCCGCTCGACAACCGTGGTGTGGTGGTGACGGAGCGCCAGGTCCCGCTGTACAGCCGGCCGCTCAATCCGCTGGAACGCACCCCCATCCATCAGGTGCTGGACGTGGGTGTGCGCGCCATCAACGGGCTGCTCACCGTCGGCCGTGGCCAGCGCCTCGGGTTGTTCGCGGGCAGCGGCGTGGGAAAAAGCGTGCTGCTCGGCATGATGGCCCGCTACACCGAGGCCGACGTGGTGGTGGTGGGGCTGATCGGCGAACGCGGCCGCGAAGTGAAGGAGTTCATCGAGAACATCCTCGGCACCGAGGGATTGGCGCGCTCGGTGGTGGTCGCGGCACCGGCGGACAGTCCACCGCTGTTGCGGCTGCATGGTGCCGCCTACGCCACCGCCATCGCCGAGTTCTTCCGCGACCAGGGCAAGCAGGTGCTGCTCATCATGGATTCGCTCACGCGTTTTGCCATGGCCCAGCGCGAGATCGCGCTCGCGATCGGCGAGCCGCCTGCCACCAAGGGCTACACGCCGTCGGTGTTCGCGAAACTCCCGCAACTCGTGGAGCGCGCCGGCAACGGCGACGAGGGGCAGGGCTCGATCACGGCGTTCTACACCGTGCTGGCGGAGGGCGACGACCAGCAGGACCCGATCGCGGACGCCGCCCGTGCGATTCTCGACGGTCACATCGTGCTGACGCGCGATCTCGCGGACCAGGGTCACTATCCCGCCGTCGATATCGAAGCCTCGATCAGCCGTGCGATGACCGAGATCGTGCCGCTCGAGGACATGGCGCGCGTGCGGCGATTCAGGCAACTCTACTCGGCCTATCGCCGCAGTCGCGACCTGATCAACGTGGGGGCGTACGTGAGCGGCGCCGATCCCGTGGTGGACGAGGCGCTCAGATTGCGCGAGCCGTTCCTGCAGTATCTGCGGCAGGATGTCGACGAGCGCGACGACTACGCGAGCAGCCGCGCGCGCCTCAACGCGTTGCTCGCTGCGGGGGGCTAGAATGAAACGACCCCCACGCTCTCTTCGTTCGCTGGTCCACGGTCGGGCCTGCGTGTCCGGGCTCAGCCCCTCGGGGGCGCGTCAGTACCTTGGGGCGGACCGGCGGCACCCACCGCGCGGCTTTCCGGGAGAGGGCGCGTGCGCCCCGGCCGCTGGCCCATCGCGGCAACCAACATCGCACTGACATGCCCCGCCGCTTTCCCCTCGAAACCGTACGCCAGCTGGCACAGCGGCGTACCGAAGACGCAGCGGCCGAGTTGCAGGGCCACGCGACGCGGTTGCGCATCGCTCAGGACAAGTTGAGGCAACTGCAGGGCTATCGGGATGAATACCGCTCAGCCAAGGCGGGCGCCATGGTGCAGGGTGTTGCGATGGCCCGTTTGCGCGAGTTCGAGGCTTTTCTGGCGCGCATCGAGGAAGCGATCGCGGCCCAAACCCTCGAAGTGCAGCGGGCGGAGGTGGTATGGGAGGCCGCGCGGGTGCACTGGGCCGAACAGCACAAGCGCGAAAAGGCGATGGATACCTTGGCCGAGCGCCACACCGCTCAGGAACTGCAGCGCGAGATCCGCCAGGACCGCAAGACACAGGACGAATTTTCGGCCCGAGTGAAGCCCGGACCCATGAAGATCCGCCTGAAATAGGTGGCACGGCGATTGCCATTCAAGCCGTTGTCAGAGTCGAAACAGAGGTTTGGCCATGTCTCAAGGGTCAGTTTTGCCGCCCGCGTCGGCCCCGGCGGCGGATGTTGCCGCCGCTGCCGGACGCGACCAGTCCCTGGCCGCCGATGCGGCCGGGACGAGCTTCGGCGAGGTCCTGCAGGCCCAGATGGAAAAAGGGCTCCCGCCGGCAGATACCAAGGCTGTGGAAATGCTGAGCGCCGAGCCGACGGGTGAGCTGGATCCCGGGGTGCTGGTTGCAGTGCAGCCACCCATCGATGCTGCGCTCATGGCTGCCGCGGTCGCGACGCCCATCGCGTTGCCGACGACTCAGGTGCCGGCACCGATCTCGAATGACGGCCCGGAGCCAGTCTCCGCACCGGAGGAGTCCCCATCATTGCCTGCGACGGCAGCCCTGCCGGCCCATGAGGCGCTCGCGCAGCGCGTCGAGCGCGCCAACGCCGATCCCAGGATCGCGCTGCCGGCGCCCGGCGCTCCCGCGGCAATCGAGCGGCGTGCCGATACCCCGCACGCGACGGCCCCTGAGCTCGAGGCGCAGGCGCCGCTACCGGCGGCCGAAGTGCGACCGCGCGACGCAGGTGCGGACGTCAGACCCATGGCGGTGGTGCAGCCGGTCATGGCGGAAACGCCGACTGCCGTGTCCTCCGGCATGGAGGTCCGGCGCGAATCGACGGCAACCCCGATCAAGGTGGAGGTCGCCCAGCCGGTGACGGCACCGGGCTGGCGCGATGCCTTCGCCGAACGGGTGACCTGGGTCGCCAACGCCCGCCAGCCCATCGCGGAACTGCAGATCAACCCGCCCCAGCTAGGACCGGTGGAGATTCGCGTGAGCATGAATGCCGACCAGGCCAACCTGTCGTTCTTCTCGCCCCACGCAGCGGTACGCGAAGCCATCCAGGCATCGTTGCCGCGACTGACCGATGCCTTTGCGGCCTCCGGCCTCACTCTGGGCAACGTCCTGGTCGGCGCCGAGTCGCAATCCGGTCAGCAGCCGGGCGAACGCGAGGCCGCCAGCCGCTTCGCCGGGACTTCGCGAGAGGCGTTCAATGAGTCTGAAACGGTGGCCGCAGTGACCTGGGTAAGGCCCGGCGGCGGCCTCGGTCGCGTCGATCTGTTTGCCTGAATAATGTGACACGCCCGACGGGTCTCCGACCCCTCCCCCCACGGGGCCAGCCCTCTTGTGGGCTGAGGCCGGACACAGGCAGTCTCTGCGGACTGTCTGTGCCTGACGAAGGCCATCGGTCTCCGGCCGATGGCAGGCCCGCCGTGGGCTGAACCCAACGCCATTCTGGAACAAGGCGACAGCCCGGCAGCGCAAGCTGCCGGGCTCTTGTTTTTCCGGCGCCGGACGAAAAGAAGCCAACTCACGGTTTATCTTGCAAAATCCCGGACCGTGGGTTACAAAGCACCGCAACTTACACGTCGAGCTTCTTGTTTTTTAATCGAAATGGGGTATTCCACCCGGATTTCGCTCAACAAGAGTTTCGATGATTCAGCGAGTTGCCGGAACTCCCGGGGCTCATCAGTCCGGCTGAAGCCGGTTTTGCACAGGTATCCATGGCCAAACAACCCGAACCGAGTGCGGCACCAGCGCCGGAAGGCGCACCAGCCAAGAAGAAGAAACCGATCCTGATCATTGCCATCGCCGCGATCGTGGTGTTGGCGGGCGGCGGCGCCGCCGCCTGGTTCCTGTTGGGCGGCAAGCACGACAAGAACGCGGAGCACGCCGAGGAGGCCGAAGCGGAAGCTGCAAAGCCGCCGGTCTACGTGACCCTCGAGCCGTTCACGGTGAATCTGACCAGTGAAGCCACCGACCGCTACCTGCAGGTCGGGATCGACCTCAAGGTGTCGGCAGCCGACATCACGGAGAAGGTGAAACTGCACCTGCCGGAGATCCGCAACGGCATCCTGCTCCTGCTCACCAGCAAGAAGGTGGACGATCTTGCTTCGATCGACGGCAAGAACACGTTGCGCGAGGAGATCCGCGACATCGTCAACAAGTCCATCGGCTACTACAAGGCGCCGGCGGCGCCCAAGCCCACCATCGAGAAGACCGACGAGCAGGGTGGCGAGAAGCCGGCTGGCGAAGGCGAGGCCGGCGACAAGCCGGCGGAGGAGGCGGCCGGCGAAAAGCCCGTGGCCAAGGCGCCCAGGAATGGTGTCATCGACGTGTTGCTGACCTCGTTCGTCATCCAGTAGGCATGGCGGAGGACATCCTTTCCCAGGAGGAAGTCGACGCGCTGTTACGCGGCGTGACCGGGGAGTCGGACGAACCAGCGCAGGCCGACGACAAAGGGGGGGTGCGGCCCTACGACATCGGACGCCAGGAGCGGATCGTGCGCGGGCGCATGCCCACGCTCGAACTCATCAACGAGCGCTTCGCGCGCCTGTTGCGCATCGGGTTGTTCAACTTCATGCGCAAGAACGCCGAGATCTCCATCGGTCCGGTGCGCGTGCTGAAGTACAGCGATTTCATCCGCAACCTGGTGGTGCCCACCAATCTCAACCTGGTGCACGTGAAGCCGCTGCGCGGCACGGCGCTGGTGATCATGGAACCCACCCTGGTGTTCCAGGTGGTGGACCATCTGTTCGGCGGCAGCGGCCAGATTCACACGCGGGTGGAGGGGCGCGATTTCACGCCGACCGAACAACGCGTGATCCATCGCATGCTCGGTGTCGTGTTCGAGGAGTACCGCAAGGCCTGGGAGCCCGTTTACGCGCTCGCTTTCGAGTATGTCCGCTCCGAGATGAACACGCAGTTCGCGAACATCGCCACTCCCACGGAAGTGGTGGTGGCCACGAGCTTCAACATCGATCTGGGCGCGGGCGGGGGCGAGCTTCACGTCTGCATGCCCTATGCTATGCTCGAACCGATCCGCGACGTGATCTACAGCAGCTTCCAGGCTGATCGCACCGAGGCGGACACCCGCTGGGTCAAGATGCTCACCGAACAGATTCAGGGCGCGGAGGTAGATGTGGTCGCAACACTGGCCCGCACCGATGTGACGCTGCGGCAGATCATGGATCTGCAGGTGGGCGACGTGGTCTCCCTCGACCTGCCCGATACCATCGTCGCCGATGTCGACGGTGTCCCGTTCGTCGAATGCAACTACGGCACGGTGCGCGGTCAGTACGCGCTGAAGGTGCGCCGTGTACTCACCGGCAATGCCGGCGGGGGCGAGCATGGCGGATGACGCCAACGAGGGCATTTCCGCCGACGACTGGGCGGCCGCCCTGGCGGAGCAGGCACCCGCAGGTGGCGCGGGCGGTGCTGTTCAGCCGGCCAAGGTCTTCCAGGAACTGAAGGCCGACGCGCTCGGCGGCGGTGCGCCGGGGCGCCTCGACATGATCCTCGACATCCCGGTCCACATGGCGGTGGAACTGGGTCGTACCAAGATCGCGATCCGCGATCTGCTGCAGCTCGCCCAGGGTTCCGTCGTGGAGTTGGATGCCCTCGCCGGGGAGCCCATGGACATCCTGGTCAACGGCTGCCTCATCGCCCAGGGCGAGGTGGTGGTGGTGAACGAGAAGTTCGGCATTCGCGTCACCGACATCATCACGCCCGAGGAGCGGCTGCGCGGCATCAACAAATGAGCGGCACGCCGACCGGCGCGCGCGCCGGAGTCGCGTGCTCGTTCACGGTTGCCTCGGCAGTGTTCGCAGCGGACCAGAGCCAAGTGTTACCGGCATCGTCGACTTTCGGCACGCTGGCCCAGGTGGTGTTCGGCCTGGCGGTGGTGATGGGCGCCATTGCGCTGACGGCATGGCTCGCCCGTCGCTACATGCCCGCGGTGCGTGGCGTCGGCGGACTGGTGAAGGTCGTGGGCGGCGTCATGGTGGGGCCGAAGGAGCGCGTGGTGGTGGTGGAAGTCGGCGACACCTGGCTCGTCCTCGGGGTGACGGCACAGCAGGTAAACACACTGCACTCGCTGCCGCGGCCGGCCGGCACTGTCGCGGCTGCGTCGACCCGCTCCTCGGAGTCCGAGTTCTCGTCATGGCTCGGCCGCGCACTGAACAAGCCGCGCCCATGAGGGCGCTCGTGCGCGTCGGGCTGTTCCTGCTGGTCGCTGCGGCGTCCGGGCCGGCGCTCGCGCAGGCGGGATTGCCTGCCTTCACGGCGTCGCCCGGTCCGGGCGGCACGCAGAACTATTCGCTGTCGCTGCAGGCGCTGATCTTCCTCACGGCGCTCACGTTCCTGCCGGCGGCGCTGCTGATGATGACGAGCTTCACGCGCATCGTCATCGTGCTCTCCCTGCTGCGGCAGGCGATGGGCACGATCCAGACGCCACCCAACCAGGTGATCGTGGGCCTGTCGCTGTTCCTCACCTTCTTCGTGATGGCGCCGGTGTTCGACCGGATCTACACCGACGCCTACAAGCCGCTGTCGGAGGAGCGCATCAAGTTGGACGAGGCGCTCAGCCGGGCGGCGGTGCCGCTCAAGGCGTTCATGCTGAAGCAGACGCGCGAATCGGACCTCGCCCTGTTCGTGAAGCTATCCGAGTCGCCGCCGCCGAAGGGGCCGGAGGAGGTGACCATGAAGGTGCTGGTGCCGGCCTATGTGATCTCGGAGTTGAAGACTGCCTTCCAGATCGGCTTCGTCGTGTTCATCCCGTTTCTCATCATCGACATGGTGGTGGCGAGCGTCCTGATGTCCATGGGCATGATGATGCTGTCCCCGGTCATCATCTCGCTGCCGTTCAAGCTCATGCTGTTCGTGCTGGTGGACGGGTGGAACCTCCTGATCGGTTCCCTCGTGCGCAGTTTCTACGTCTGAAAGAAAGGGTCGCGCCATGTCTCCCGAGGCCGTCATCAGCCTGATCCAGCAGGCGCTCCAGACGCTGGTGCTGGTGTCGGCACCGCCGCTGCTCACCGCGCTGCTGGTGGGCTTGCTGGTGAGCGTTTTCCAGGCCGCCACACAGATCAACGAAATGACCCTGTCGTTCATTCCGAAGCTGCTCGCGGTGTTCGTGTCCCTGGTGCTGGCCGGCTCCTGGATGCTTTCCACCATGGTGGACTTCACGCAGCGGCTGTACGGCGCTATCCCACAACTCGCCAGCTGAAGTCCGGCTCGGCGCGATGATCACCCTTACGGTCGCGCAATTGCAGGGTCTGCTTGCCGCCTACGGCTGGCCGTTCGTGCGCATCATCGCGTTCATCGCGACCGAACCGGTGCTGGGCAATCGCACCGTCCCGCTGACAGTGAAGATCGGGTTGGCTGTGCTGATCACCGTGGTTATCGCGCCTGTGCTGCCGGCGCCGCCCGATGTTGCGCCGGCCTCCGCCGCAGGGCTGCTGGTGCTGGCACAGCAGGTATTGATCGGGGCGGCAATGGGGTTCGCATCGCGCATCGTGATCGCTGCCGCCGAGATGGCCGGTCAGCTTGCCGGCCTGCAGATGGGCCTGGGCTACGCGCTGTTCTTCGATCCGGAAAGTGCCGGGCAGGCGCCGCTGGTGGCGGAGTTCTATGGCCTGATCGCGATCCTCACGCTGCTCGCGACCAACGGCCACTACTTGATCCTGACCGCGCTGGTGGAGAGCTTCCGCGTGCTGCCTCCGGCGGTAGAGCCCATGTCGGCGCGTGGTTTCTTCACTCTCGTCGCCTGGGGCGGCCAGATCTTCGAGATCGGATTGATGATGTCGTTGCCGGTCATCGGTGCCTTGCTGGTCGCCAACATCGGGATCGGCATCCTGGTGCGCGCTGCACCACAGCTCAACATCTTCGCGATCGGCTTTCCGATTACCCTGGGTGTCGGCTTCCTGATGCTGTACTTGTCCTTGCCCTTGCTGGTGCCGATGGTGGATGCGCTCGCCCACAGCGGCATCGCCGTCATGATGCGTGTTATCGAGCAGTTGCGGCCCGGGCGGTGATCGCTGTGCACGGTGGTGGCATGCCGTCCCCATGGGTGGTGCGCTGGGCGAACGAACTCGCGGCCGGCGCGCCAGTCCTGGACGTGGCAAGTGGGGCGGGGCGGCATGCAAGGTTCCTGGCGGATCGGCCCTGTGCCGTGACGGCGGTCGATCGGGACGCGACACTCATCGGCGAGCTCGCCGGGGTGGCGGGTGTTGCGACGCTCGTCGCCGATCTCGAGGCCGAGCCGTGGCCTCTGCCCGGCCGGCGCTTTGCCGGCGTTGTCGTGACGAACTATCTCCATCGGCCGCTGCTCCCTGCGCTCGTCGACGCGGTCGAACCGGGCGGCGTCCTGATCTACGAGACGTTTGCGGCGGGCAACGAACGCTTCGGGCGGCCTTCGAATCCCGATTTCCTGCTGCAACCCGGGGAACTGCTGGAGCTCGTGCACGGTCGCATGCGCGTACTCGCCTACGAGGACGTGTTCGACCCGGTGCCGCAGCCCAGGATGGTCCAGCGCATCTGCGCGCGCAAGCTTTAGATGAGAGAGCCATCGGGTACAATGCCGGCTTTTCGGAGGAGCTCCACATGCTGACCGGCAGCCTCGTCGCCATCGCGACTCCCATGCAGCCGGATGGCAGTCTCGATCTCGACCGGTTTCGCCGGCTGATCGACTGGCACATCCACAACGGCACCAACGGCATCGTCGCGGTCGGAACCACGGGCGAATCGCCCACCGTCGATTTCGACGAACATTGCCTGTTGATCCGCACCGCCGTGGAGCACGGCCGCGGTCGCGTGCCGATCATCGCAGGTACGGGCGCCAACGCCACCCGTGAAGCGATCGAGCTGCAGAAGTTCGCCAAGTCCGCGGGTGCGGACATGGCGCTGTCGGTCGTGCCCTACTACAACAAGCCGAGCCAGGAAGGCCTGTACCGTCACTTCAAGGCGATCGCCGAGTCGACCGACCTGCCGACCATCCTGTACAACGTGCCCGGCCGTACCGTGGCCGATCTCCAGAACGACACAGTGTTGCGGCTCGCGGGGGTCAAGAACATCGTCGCGATCAAGGATGCCACCGGCAACCTGGAACGCGGCGCCGATCTGCTGAAGCGCCTGCCGCGCGATTTCGCGGTCTACAGCGGTGACGACGGCACCGGACTCGCCCTCATGCTGATGGGCGGGCATGGCGTCATTTCGGTTACCGCCAATGTGGCACCAAAGGCGATGCGCGAGCTGTGCGATGCCGCGCTGTCGGGCAATCTCGTCCAGGCGCGGGCCATCAACGATGCACTGCTCGGGCTGCACAAGCATCTGTTCGTCGAAGCCAATCCGATTCCGGTCAAGTGGGTGCTCGAACAGATGGGTCTGATCGGCGCGGGCATGCGACTGCCGCTCACGCCGCTGGCGGAACAGCATCACGCGCTGTTGCGCTCGGCGATGCGTCAGGCCGGCATCGAACGCGAAGCGCAGGCAGCGTGAGGGCAGGGCGGGACGCACCGGCATCGAGCCGGCCGATGCTGACGATGCAGGTCATGGTCCGCCGCGCGGGTTGCACGTTGATCGTGGCGAGCCTGCTGGGCTTGAGCGCGTGCAGCGGGATGCTCGAAGGCAAGAAGATCGACTACAAGTCTTCGGCCAAGACCAAGCCGCTCGAGATTCCACCGGACCTCACGGCACCGACTGCCAATTCCCGCTTCCAGGTGCCGGACTCCGGTGGGGCGGCAACGGCGACGTATTCTGACTACGAACAGCAGCGGGCCGGCGGCAAGCCGGTGCCATCGAGCACGTCGGCAGTCCTGCCGACCTTCGAGAAGGCCAGGTTCGAACGTTCGGGCTCGCAGCGCTGGCTCGTGGTCCCTTCGAGTCCGGAACAGCTCTGGCCCGTGGTGAAGGAGTTCTGGCAGGAGAACGGTTTCATCATCACCATCGAACGACCGACCGTCGGCGTCATGGAAACCGACTGGGCTGAGAACCGGGCGAAGATCCCCACTGGCGGATTGACCGGGCTCATCAACAAGGCCCTGGATTTCGCAACGTCCAGTCCCGAACGCGACCGGTTTCGCACGCGGCTCGAGCGCAATGCGGACGGCACGGGCACCGAAATCTACGTAAGCCACAAGGGCGTGACGCAGGTCATCCAGTCCGACCGGGCGCAATCGAGTACGCCGATCTGGACGCAGCGGCCGTCCGATCCCGACCTCGAGGCCGAATTCCTGAGCCGGCTCGCGGTGCGCCTCGGCGTTGGCGACAAGAAACAGGCCACGCAGATGGTGAAGGCGCTCGACAAGGAACCGCCGCAAGCGAATGTCGTCAAGACCGGTAACGTGACCGCGCTGTCACTCAACGATGGTTTCGATCGGGCGTGGCGCCGCGTCGGCCTCGCCCTCGATCGCATCGGCTTCATGGTGGAGGACCGCAACCGCGCCGACGGGACCTACTTCGTGCGCTACCAGGATCCGGATGCACCAGCTGCCAAGAAAAGCGCGTTGTCGAAGCTCGCCTTCTGGCGCAGCGACGACGCCGGCAAGGGGCCGGAACAGTATCGCGTGATGCTGGCGAGTGCTGCCGCGACCGGTCCGACCGAGGTCAAGGTACTCAACAAGGACGGGGCGCCGGACAGCGGCAATACGGCCAAGCGCATCCTCAACCTGCTGGCCGAACAGTTGCAGTAGTTCGAGGGTGCGTTTCGCGTATCTCGGCAGCGGCAGTCAGGGCAACGGGCTGGTGGTCGAGGCGGGTGAGAGCCGTGTGCTGCTCGACTGCGGCTTCACCCTCGGGGAGACGGTCAAACGCCTCGCGCGGCTGGGCCTGATGCCGGAAGACCTGGATGCGATCGTCGTCACGCACGAGCACGACGATCACATCGGTGGTGTCGCGCGCTTCGCCCGCAAGCACGAAGTGCCGGTGTGGATGACCCATGGAACCTTGCGTGGGCTTGAAGCGCAGTTCGACCCGGTAACGGTGCATCTCATCGAGGGGTACCAGTCCTTTGCCGTCGGCGACATCCAGGCCGTCCCGTATCCGGTGCCGCACGATGCCGGTGAGCCGGCCCAGTTCGTTTTCTCCGACGGTGCACGCCGGCTGGGGGTGCTGACCGACACGGGTTGCTCCACACCGCACATCGAGGAACTCCTGTCGGGTTGCGATGCCCTGGCGCTCGAGTGCAACCACGACCTCGAGCTGCTGCGCAACAGCGGCTATCCGCCGTCCCTGAAGCAGCGCATTGCCGGACGGTTCGGACACCTGGACAACGGCTCCGCGGCACAATTGCTGGCGAGCCTCGATCGCTCCCGGTTGCAGCATCTGGTCGCGGTACATCTGTCGCAGCAGAACAACAGTCCGGAGCTCGCGCGCGCAGCGTTGAGCGCGGTGGAGGCGTGTGACGTCTCGTGGATCGCCGTCGCCGACCAGTCCGACGGACTGGACTGGCGGGACATCCGCTAACCAGCTGCTAGCGGGTAGTGCCGGAGGCCTGACGGGCAAACAAAAGCCGGCTTTCGAGGCCGGCTTTCCCTGGTGCAACCCGGGGCTGCAGCAGAATTACTTCTTCTCTTCGGGCTTCTTCTCTTCCGCGGCAGGAGCGGCCTCGGCGGGCTTGGCGGCGTCGGCCGGGGCCGGCGTGGCGGGAGCGGGTTCGGCCGGCTTGGTTTCAGCGGCGGGCGCCGGAGCAGGCGCGGGTTCTTCCTTCTTGCCGCAGGCGGTCATGGCAAGGGCGAGGAGGGCGGCAACGAGAAGCGAGCGGTTCATGGTGTTCCTTGTGGATGGCGGTTGATCGGGATCCGGCGGTTGTTGCGCGCCGTCACGAAAGGCTGTGGACGCCGTGTGCAACGACCGACACCGCGAATTGTAACGGAATCCTACAATTCGAATCCAGGGGTGAAACTCTTTTTTTTCAACACGCTGGGCCCTAAAGCCCGAGGGTCGTCGCCGGTACGGCCGGATCCGACGCGGCCCAGAGCTCTTCGAAACGGTCGTGCAGGGTACGGGCACCCAGCGGATCGTCGATCGCCAGGATTCCCTGGGCGCCGTCGTAGTGGAAGCGGTGGGCGTAGTGCCGGTCGTCGACCAGTACGAAGGGGTCGTACACGTTCTTCGCCTGGTCCTGGGTTTCGTGAATGGTGATGATGTGGCTGAACTGCCGCAGCAAGTTGAGCAGCCGAGGGCACGCCCGATACAGGGGATGCGGATCGTGCAACACGATCCGCATCTGGTTGCGGCGACTTTCCAGGCAGAAATGCCGCACCAGGTTGACGCGGTCCTCGGAGTTCCATTCGTGGCCGAGGGTCTTGCCGAACACGACCACCTGACGGCGCGCCAGCGGCAGGACGCGGTCGATGGCGGCGTCCAGCGCGGTGCGATCGTCCAGCTTCTCGAATTTCGGTTCCGGGGCGAGATCGGTTGCGGCGTTCATGGTCGTTCTCCGGGTGGGGCGGCAGCGACGTGCACGAAGCCAGTCGCATGCCATTCGCGCAGGATCCCGACCACCGGGGGCGGCAACCGGGACGGCGACAGACGGCGCCGATCGGCGAGCAAGCGCAGGGCATCCGGCACCCCGCGCGGGAAACGAGTGCATTCGCCGTTCAGGTATACGGCACCTTTGCCGTACAGCATGAGACTTTTCAGGTCGAGTTCGATGCCGTGCCGGGCGACGGCGGCGTCGAACGAGCGGGCAGACAGCCGCGTGGAGGGCGGGTCGAACACGACTTGGGCCTTGGGCTCGCTCAAGTAGCGGCCGAGGAAATCCTCGACGTCGGAGCGGCGGAACCGCAACCGCGCGAGATTGGCCTCGGTGGCACGGATGAGATCGTCGCCGATGCGTCCGGGCGAAGCGGTAGGGCGAAGGTGCGGATCGGCGTAGCGGCCGTCGATGTCGAGCCGATCGGCGAAATCCTCGAGAAACCGCCCGGTGAGCTCGCGCAGGGCCGGCGCACGGAATCCGATCGAATACGTGGTGCACGCGTCCACTGCGATGCCGTGGTGGGCGCAGCGCGGCGGCAGGTAGAGCATGTCGCCGGGATCGAGCACCCATTCGTCCTCCACGCGAAAGCGCCTGAGGATCTTGAGTGGCGCTCCCGGCACCAGGTCGAGGTCGCGCTGGCGGCTCACCTGCCAGCGGCGGCGTCCGAAGCCCTGCAACAGGAACACGTCATAGGAGTCGAAATGCGGGCCGACGCCGCCACCGGGCGCGGCGTAGCTCACCATGAGGTCGTCCAGGCGAGCATGCGGGATGAAGTCGAAACAGCCGAGCAATCCTGCGCCCGCGGCGACGTGCAGGTTGACACCCTGTACCAACAGAGTCCAGTTCCGGGCCGGCAGCGACGCAAAGTCACGGCGGTGAAACGGGCCCTGCTGCATGCTCCAGCGGCGCCCATCGCGCAGGACCAGCCGCGATTCGACGTCGTCGCGGCAGGCAAGCCGGATCAAGTCGTCGCGGCCGAGAAAACCCTGGAATCCCGGCACTGCCGCCCGGGCGAGCAACGCATGCTTCTGCCAGTGCCGGGACAGAAATGCGCGCGGCGTGAGGCCCGCGAGTAGACTCGAACGCATCGCCGGATTATATCGGTGGCGAGGCCGAAATCGGCGGGGCCGGCGTGCGAGTTGCGTGCAAACGAATTCAGTTATCATCCGCCGCAGCTTCGATCGGGAGTGGTGGATGCTGAACGTGGGTGACGAAGCGCCGGGTTTCGATCTGCCCGATGCCGAGATGGAGATGGTGAGCCTCGCGTCGTTTCGCGGCCGACACCATGTGATCGTCTATTTCTATCCCAAGGACGACACACCCGGCTGCACCATGGAGGCGATCGAGTTCAGCGAACTCGACGACGAGTTTCAGCGCCACGGTGCGGTGGTCGTAGGCATCAGCATGGACGATTGCCTGTCCCATGGCTCGTTCCGCGACAAGCACGGGCTTGCGGTGCAACTGCTCGCCGACACCGAAGCGGAAGCCTGCGAGCGCTACGGCGTGCTCTACGAAAAACAGCTCGACGATGGCCGCAAGAAGCGCTGCATCCAGCGCTCCACCTTCATCGTCGACAAGAAGGGGCGGCTTGCCCGCGTGATGTACGGTGTCAACGCGCGCGGCCATGCCGCCGAAGTCCTGCATATGATCAAGGAACTCGAATGACCCAGGAAGTGGCCAAGAACACGGTGGTATCCCTCAGCTACGAACTGCTCGACACGGAAGGCAAGGTGATCGAGAAGACCGACCAGCCCATCAGCTATCTGCACGGCGGCTACGACGGGATCTTTCCTCGCGTCGAGGAGGCACTGCACGGCCGCAAGGCCGGCGATAGCTGCTCGATCAAGCTCGAGCCGGACGATGCGTTCGGCGAGTACGACGCGGAACTGATTCGCACCGAACCACGCAACCTGTTCCCGAAGAACGTGAAAGTCGGGATGCAGTTCGAAGGTGCCGCGGAGGGCTCGAAGAACGTGATGATCTACACCGTCACCGACATCGCCGAGGACAAGATCGTCGTGGACGCCAATCACCCGCTGGCTGGCAAGACCGTCCAGTTCAGCTGCACCATCACCGACGTGCGCGCCGCCACGCAAGAAGAGCTGCATCACGGCCATGTGCACGGGCCGGGCGGCCACCACCACTGAGCGCCGTGGCGACGTTGGACGAGACGGGCTGACTGCGGTCAGCCCGCTTTCTTTCCGGTGAGCACCCGGATCACGGAGTCGAACGCGGCCTCGCCGGAGAACCGCACGCACGCGAGGGTCACGGCCGCGATGGTGAAACCGACCAGCACGGTAACGTCAAGTCCCAACGAGAATTCCGGTGCGAAGCGCCCTTCGACGCCCGTAAGCAGCGCATGTTTGAGCAGGTCCACGCCGTAGGTGTACGGGTTGAGTGTCGCGACGATCCTGAGCCACTGTGGCAGCTGGGTGATCGGGTAGAGCGATCCGCTCAGGAAGAACACCGGGAAGATCACGAAGTTCATCAGGGCGGCGAAGTTGTCGAGCGTCTTCGTGAAGGCTGCGGCGAGCATGCCGATGCCCGCGCAGGCGGCAGGCACCAACAGGAGGCCAAGCACCAGCAACGGGATGTCGATCGCGGCGAAGCGCAGGTAGCCGAGGAGCGCCAGCAACACCAGCAGCATGAGGGCCTGCAGCAGAGCTGACACGACGGCACTCAGGGTCTTGACGATAACGATCCAGTAGTGCGCGAACGGGGCGATCACCAGCATGCGCATTACGCCGGATTCCTTGTCGTAGACCATGGTGAGCGCCGAGAGCATGGCGCCGAACAGCATGGTCATGCCGAGCACCCCGGGTGCCAGGAACTGCTGGTAGGAGAGTCCTCCCGCGCTGCCCAGCACTGCCCCGAAGCCTGAACCGATCACGAGCAGCCAGATCATGGGGCGCACCATGGAGGCGATGAGACGCGTCCGCTGGCGGCCCAGTTTCAACACTTCGCGCTGCAAGACGGCAAGGATGGGCCGCATCATGCTCATGGGCGCGGTCCTGGAAGATCGGCGCCGGCGTGGACCCACAGGAACACGTCGTTCAGGTTGGGCCGGCGCACGCGCATCGCCGTGGCGAGGTCACCCAGTTCTTCCTGCAACCGTGCGAGCGGCGCAGTGTCTTCGTGGGGGTGGAGAAAGAGGGCCGTGTTGCCTTCCTTCAATCCTCTGCCGAGGGTCGGTTGAGCCTGCGCCAGCAGCGCCTCCACGTCGGCGCTCTCGAACTCGACCACGTGACGACCGAGGTTCTCCACCAGGGCGCGCGGGGCACCTTGCGTCACCAGGCGGCCCTTGCGGATGAAGGCCACGCGCTCGCAGGCGTCGGCCTCCTCCAGGTAGTGCGTGGTCAGCAGCACCGTCATGCGGTTGCGCTGGCGCAGGCCTTCGATGAAACGCCAGATGCGGCGCCGGACCGGAATGTCGAGGCCGATGGTGGGTTCGTCGAGGAACAGTACGCGTGGTTCGTGGATGACGCCACGGATGATGTCGAGAGCGCGGCGCTGCCCGCCCGAGAGCGAACCGGTCGGTGCATGGAACTTGTCGGCAATGCCGAAGAGTTCCAGCAATGCCTTTGCCCGCCGCTCGATCTCCCCACCCGTCAGGCCATAGAGCCGGCCCGCGAAGCGCAGGTTCTCCGCGACCGATAGCGTGCGATCGAGAGCCGACTCCTGGAAGACGAGTCCGATCCGGCCGCGAACGCCGACCGCATCCGCACGGACGTCGAACCCCGCCACGCGAGCCGACCCCGCGGAGGGGCGCACGAGCGTGGCCAACATGTGGATCGTGGTGGTCTTGCCCGAACCGTTCGGTCCGAGCAGGCCGAAGAACTCGCCTTCGGCGATCTCGAGATCGAGTCCGTCCACCGCAACGACCTCGCCGTAGCGGCGTTGCAGCCCCTGCGCCTCAATGGCGCAGGCCGTCATGTCACGGGCGTGGTGTCGGCCTTCTGCGCGGACAGCAGGCGCGAATTGCGATCGTCGCGGAACACGATGGGCTTCACGTTCGGCGGCAGGGTCGGTCGATCGGCCTTCTCCACGGCCTCGGTGATGAGGTGGTGGAACGGAGAGAGATCGCAGACCGGGTCCGCATTGCGTGCGTCCCCCGTCAGCATGTACGCCTGGCAACGGCAGCCGCCGAAGTCCTTCTCTTTCTCGGGGCAGGTGCGACACGGTTCCTGCATCCAGGCGTCGCCGCGATAGGCGTTGAAACCGGGCGAGTCGTACCAGATCCACTTGAGGTCGTGCTCGCGCACATTCGGGAAGGTGAGGCCTGGCAGCATGCGTGCTTCGTGGCAGGGCAGGACCACGCCGTCCGAGGTCACGGTGACGAACAGCGATCCCCAGCCGTTCATGCAGGCCTTCGGCCGATTGGAATGGTAGTCGGGGACGACGAAGTAGACCTTCATCTTGTCACCCACCCGTTCGCGGAACTTGTTCGTGACCTCTTCGGCGCGCTGCAGCTGATCGCGGCTCGGCAGCAACTGGTCGCGGTTCTCGAAGGCCCAGGCGTAGTACTGCGTGTTGGCGAGCTCGACGTACTCGGCGCCGAGCTGCTCCGCCATCTCCAGGATCTGCTGCGTGTGGTCGATGTTGTGACGGTGCAGCACACAGTTGAACACCATCGGGTAGTCGTACTGCTGGATCAACTCCGCGACCCGCTTCTTGAGCTCGAAGGTCTTGGTGCTGGAGAGCCAGTCGTTCATCTCTCGCGTGGAATCCTGGAACGAGAGCTGGATGTGATCGAGACCGCCTTCCTTGAAGGCGGCGATGCGCTTTTCCGTGAGCCCCACACCGGAGGTGATCAGGTTGGTGTAGTAGCCGAGCTTGCGCGCCTCGGCGATGAGGACCTCGAGATCGTCGCGCATGAGCGGCTCGCCCCCGGAGAAGCCGAGCTGGGTACAGCCCAACTCGCGGCCTTCGCGCAGGACCTTGAGCCATTCATCGGTGTTCAGCTCCGGGCCATAGCTCGTGTAGTCGGTCGGGTTGTAGCAGAACACGCAGTGCAACGGGCACTTGTACGTGATCTCCGCGAGCAGCCACAGGGGGTTACCGGGGCGCTTTGGGTCTGATCCAGCCGTTTCCATGAGCTACCTCCAGAAAGTCGACGACGTCGGCCCGCAGGTCGACGCCGGGAAACTGTTGCTCGAGTTCGGTGATGATGCCGTTCAGGCTGCGCGTGCCGTCCACGCGCTTCATGATCTCTCCGGAACTGCCCGGCAGTTTCACCATGCCTTCGGGGTAGAGGATCACGTGGCAGTCCTGCGCCGGTTCCCATTGGAACCGGTAGTACTTGGCGATCTCGATGGGGGCATCGTGATCGAAGGCGATTCTTTGCGGCTGGCCCATCAGAGGAGCGTCCGGTCGCCGATGCCATAGTTGATGGCCATCGCGTCGCACATGGTCCACAGCACGTCCAGTTTGAACTGCAGGATGTCGAGCGCACGCTCCTGCTGCTCGCGCGTCTTGAAGTACTGCAGCGTGACGCGCAGCCCATGCTCGACGTCGCGCCGTGCTTCGGACAGGCGCTTGCGAAAGTACGCGTAGCCGGCCTGGTCGATCCAGGGATAGTGCTGGGGCCAGTTGGCGAGCCGCTCCTTGTGGATCTCGGGGGCGAACAGTTCGGTGAGGGAAGAGCACACCGCTTCCTGCCAGGGGCGTGTGCGGCCGAAGTTGATGTATGCGTCGATCGCGAAGCGCACGCCGGGCAGCACGTGCTTGAGCGACGTGACTTCAGCGCGGTCGAGGCCCACGGCATCGGCGAGTGTCAGCCACGCCTCGATGCCGCCCTCGTCACCCTGGGTGCCGTCGTGGTCGATGATGCGCTGGATCCACAGGCGGCGATGCTCGCGGTCCGGCATGTTGGACATGATGCCGGCATCCTTGATCGGGATCGCGATCTGATAGTAGAAGCGGTTGCAGACCCAACCCTGGATCTGCTCCTTGGTGAGCTTGCCGCTGTTCATCGCCACGTGATACGGGTGGTAGATGTGATAACGGCTGCCCTTGGCGCGCAACTGCGCCTCGAATTCTTCCTTGGTCCACGGCAGGTTCTCGGCGGCTCCCATGGCTCTCCCCCTACAAGGTGATGTCCATCCCGTCGAACGCAACCTCGATCCGGTGGCGGGTGAGTTCTGCCCGCTCGGCCGAGTCCTCGTTCAGGATCGGATTGGTGTTGTTGATGTGGATGAGGATCTTGCGGCTCGCGCGCAGCGGATCGAGCACGTCGATCATGCCACCGGACCCCGATTGCGGCAGGTGTCCTATGTCGCGTGCTTTCTTCTTCGAGATGCCGAGCCGCACCATCTCGTCGTCGGTCCAGAACGTGCCGTCCACCATCACGCAGTCGGCCTGTTCCAGGAACGGTTTCAGGTGCGGCTCGATTTCGCCCAACCCGGGTGCATAGAACACGTTCTTGCCGGTACGAGTGTCGGTGATGCGCATCCCGACGTTGTCGCCCTCGTGCGGGTTGTCGCGATGTGGCGAGTAGGGCGGCGCCTTGCTCTTGAGCGGCACCGCGGTGAACGACAGGTGCTCGCCGCCGGGCACTTCGAAGCGGTTGCCCGATGCGGTGGGCAGCTGGTGCCAGTTCACGCCGCAGTAGTGCCCGAGGATGTTGAACAGCGGATTGCCGGTGGTCATGTCCTCGCGGACCATGTCGGTGCAGAACAGTTCGAGCGGCTTGCCTTCGCGCAGCATCAGAAGGCCGGTGGTGTGATCGATCTGGCCGTCCATCAGCACCACGGCGCGGATGCCGGTGTCGCGCAGGCCGCGTGCCGGTTGCAGTGCAGGAAAACCGCGGATCTGCTGCAGGATGTCAGGGGAGGCATTGAACAGCACCCAGTCGACGTCATTGCCGCTCACCGCGATCGACGATTGCGTGCGCGCCTGCGCCCGGACGGTGCCCTTGCGCAGGCCGTCGCAGTTCGGGCAATTGCAATTCCACTGCGGAAAGCCGCCGCCTGCGGCTGCTCCGAGAACTCGGATTCTCATTCTGGCGTCTCACTTGGCGCTGCTGGGTCCCGGATGGTGAACCCGGGTACTGAAAAACGAAAGCCCCGTAGACCGGGGCTTTCGTCGGCCTGCCGCGGAACTTAGCGGTTGGCGATGTACATCGTGACTTCGAAGCCGAAACGCATTTCGGTGTACTCAGGCTTGTTCCACATGCTGACCTCCAGATGATAGAGTTTAGAGTCTTGCGGCACGGATGCCGCCACGGTGAGCGATACCGCGACTCGCACTTCAGGTCCAGCAGGCGGCGATGGCTCGAATGATCGAGTTGCACCGTCTCCTTCCGGCCACAGTCCCGGTATCTCGGGGAGGTAGTGTCAGGGAAGGCCCACGGGTATCCCACACAAAAATCAGCAATGTGGCCTCATGAATATCATGAGTTTGGACGGTAGGGCTTTGACGGGATGAATGCGCCTGCCTACGCTCGTCCCATGGATCGAACCATTTCTGCGACCGCTCGACCCTGGCGCCCCGAAGCCGCACCCGAGTGGTACGGCGACCGGCTGTTCCTGGCAGCGCTTGCGATCTCGATCGTCTTCCACACGCTCAACGTGATCGTGCTGCCGAAGCTGTTGAAGTCGGTCAAGTTCGTCGAGAAGCCGCCGCTCGTGGTCGAACTCATCGAGCCGAAGAAACCGGAGCCGCCGCCGCCGAAGAAGGTTGAACCGCCGCCGAAACCCAAGCCCGTGGCCGCGGTCAAGGTGCCCGAGCCGGTCGCGCGGGTCGAGCCGAAGCTCGAGGCCCGGCCCGAGTTGAAGCCGCTCCCGATTCCGGAGACCCGGCCGCAAGTGCAGCCGCAGCCGCGTGCGGAAGTGCGCCCGCAGGTGCCGCAGCAGGTCCGCCCCGAATTGCGGACGGAACCGCGCCTCGAGCCGCAGGCCGCGATCACGCCGGAGCCGATGCCGGACGTGAAGCCGCAGGTGCGCCCGGAAGTGCGTCCCGAGGTGAAGCCTGAAGTGCGTCCCGACCTCAAGCCGACTGCGCGTCCGGAAGCGCGTGTCGAACCGCGGCTGGAGGCGCGTACGCCGGTGGCACCTACCCCCGTGCCGGACGTGAAACCGACACCGCGCCCCGAGCCGCGTCAGGAGGTCCGGCCGGAAGTGCGTCCGGACGTGAGGCCTGATCCGCGCCCGCAATTGCAGACCGCGCCGACGTTGACCGCGCGCACCGAATCGCCCGTGGAAGTGCAGGTGCCGACCGCACCGCCACCGCGTCCTGAAGCGCCGACGGCACGCGTAGAGCCGCGGCCCGAAGTGTCCGCCAGCAAGCCCGCACCCGTGGTTGCTGCACCGGCGGCGCCCACGGCGTCGGTCGCGCCGCCGGTCCCCACCGCCGCGCCCTCGGTGACGCCGCAGCAGACTGCGCCGACGGCGCGGGTGGAACCGCGGCCCGAGGTTCAGGCAGCCAAGCCAGCGCCGGTGGTTGCGGCGCCCGCGGTGGCTGCCGCGGTGGTGGCTCCACCTCCCCCGACCGCGGCGCCCGCAGTGACTGCCACACCTACGGCACCTGCACCTGCGGCGCCCACGGCCGCAAGCCAGGGCCCCGCCAAGCCTACGCCTGCTGGGGCTCCGACAACCGCTGCGATCGATACCTCTGCCTTGAAGAACTACGCGCTTCAGATCTCAATGGAGATTCGCAAAGACCAATTCTATCCGCGGCGCGCCCGCACCATCGGCTGGCAGGGCACGACAGAGGTGCTGATCCGCATGAGCGCGGATGCCAAGGTGAAAGAGGTCACCATAGCGAAGTCCAGCGGTTACGACGTGCTCGACCAAGAGGCGCTGGAGAAGGTGCGGCGAGCGAAACACCTGCCGCCAGCGCCCGAGAATTTCAAGGACCGCGAGTTCACGGTCCTGGTGCCGATCGTCTTCAAGCTCGAATGACTACGCGCCCGCCGGCAGGCGTCGACGCGGCGTGAGCACGCTCTATCCCCCACTCGAGCCCCATCGCTCGGGGCATCTCGACGTGACCGGAGGCCATCGCATCTGGTTCGAGGTGAGCGGCAATCCGTCCGGGCGGCCGGTGCTGTTCCTGCATGGCGGTCCGGGCAGTTCGACCAAGCCCGACCATCGCCGCTATTTCGACCCCGCGCACTATCGCATCGTGCTGTTCGACCAACGCGGTTGCGGGCGGAGCCTGCCGGCGGGCGGCATCGACGACAACACCACGGCGCATCTCATCGACGACATCGAGCGCCTGAGGATCGAGCTGGGCGTCGAGCGCTGGCTGCTGTTCGGCGGTTCGTGGGGCAGCACGCTGGCACTCGCCTATGCGCAGACGCATCCGAAGCGAGTGGATCGCCTGATCCTGCGTGGCATCTTCCTCGCATCGCACGCTGAACTCGACTGGTATTTCGTCGGGCTGCGGCAGTTCATTCCCGAGGCGTGGGGCGAGTTGTGGAGCGTCGCCCCCGGACTGTCATGGCCGCAACTGGTGCGCTGGTACTACTCGAATCTTTACGGATCGCAAGCGAGCGCGGTCGCGGCCCGCTGGAGTGCGTTCGAGACGGCGGTCATGTCGATCGGCGAGAGCCAGCCGCTCGCACCCCCGGCAAGTGCCGGCGACGGCGTGCTCGCCCGTGCCCGCGTCCAGGTGCACTATCTCGCGCACGACTGTTTTCTGCGCCCCGGACAACTGCTCGACGACATGCCGCGTATCGCGCATCTTCCCGCCAGGTTGCTGCACGGCCGACAGGATTTCGTCTGCCCGCCGTCCACCGCCTACGATCTCGCCCGCCGCTGGCCGCAGGCGCGGCTCACCTACGTGGAGCAGGCGAAGCACGCCTCGTCCCATCCGGCGCTGGAGCGGGAGCTGATCGCGGCTGCCGATGCCGCGCGCGATATCGAACGCGTTCCGGGGTGAGCGGCGTGAGCCTGCGCTTTCGCATCAATCTGCTCATCACGGTGCTCACGGCGCTCTTCACCGCTGCGTTGATCCACGTCATGGTCCAGGATGCGCGCCGTTCGATCCGCGAGGAGATGGAGGGTGCGAATCGCGCCACGTTGCAACTGCTGTCCACCGTCATCCGGGATGCTCAGTTGAGTGCCAAGGCCGGGCAGGGAAGCGCGTCGCTACTGCTGTTCCTGCGGGACCTGGGGCGCGTGCGGGCTCACGATATCCGCCTGTACGACTACGACGATCAGTTGCTGTACACGTCGCCGCCGTCGGCCTACAAGCCTGGCCGTGCCGCGCCCGCGTGGTTCATCAAGCTGGTGCAGCCGGAGATGCCGCTCATCAACCTGCCGGTCGCGGGCGGCAACGTGACCGTCACGGTCGACGCATCGCGGTCGATCCTCGACGCGTGGGACGATATCAACAACCTCATGCTGCTGATCCTGGGGTTCGTGGTGGCGGCGAACCTGCTGGTCTTCTTCTTCACGGGGCGTGCGTTGAAGCCGGTCAGCACCGTGCTCGAAGGTCTGAAGCGCATGGAACGTGGCGAGTTCGATGCGCGCATGCCACGGTTCGCGCTGCCTGAATTCGACGCCATCAGTCATACGTTCAATGGCATGGCTGATGCGCTCGCCGAATCCCACGCCGAGAACCGTCGCCTCGCGTTGATCGCGGAACAATCGGGTGACGCAATCCTGATCCAGGATCTCGAAGGCCTCGTCTCGTACTGGAACCCGGCGGCAGAGCGACTGTTCGGCTGGACAGCGGGGGAGATCCTGGGCCGATCCGCGACGCTGATCGCGCCGCCGGATCGCCTCGACGAGTTCCGGGCCCACACGGAAACCATCCGCGCACGCGGCGTGGTCGATCACGTGGAGACGCAGCGGCTCGCCCGCGACGGGCGGTTGATCGAAGTCGCGCTGAGCGCGGCACCTCTGGTGGATCCGGCGAGCAGCACCGTGATCGGCGAGATCTGCTCGCTGCGCGACATCACCGAGGTCAAGCGCGCGCGCGAAGCGGAGGCCGAACTTGCCCAGAATCGCCGTCTGACACAGGTGATCCAGAGCCGCCTCGAGGAGGAACGCCATGGCATCGCGCGCGAACTGCACGATGAACTCGGCCAGTGCCTCACGGCGATCAAGACCATCGGTGCGGTGATCGCCAACCGTACCGAAGGCACGCAACCGGAGATACACGAGAACGCCGAGACCATCGTTTCGGTCACCGAGCGCATGTACGATTCGGTCCACGGCATCATCCGCCAGTTGCGGCCGAGCGCGCTGGACCATCTCGGCCTGCGCGAGACACTTGAGGAGGCGGTGGCGAACTGGCGCCGGTTGAACCCCACCATCCAATGCAGGCTCGATCTGGACGGCGCGCTCGACGCGCTCGGCGAGCGCGTCAACATCACCGTCTATCGCATCGTGCAGGAATGCCTCACCAACATCGCGAAGCATGCAGGCGCTAGCGAGGCGTCGGTCAGCGTGAGCCACACGGGCGCGGAGCAGGATGAAAGCCTCGAGATCGTGGCGCGCGACAACGGCAAAGGCCTCGTGGCGCGCGATCCGCGGGAAGCCGTGCGCTTCGGGCTGATGGGCATGCGCGAACGCACGGAGGCGCTCGGCGGATCGTTCGTCATCGAGAGCGAGGTGGGCAAGGGGGTCACGGTGCGCGTGTCGATTCCGCTGGCCGGTGGTGTCGCCCGCAACGGGCTGAACCACGGAGCGGTGCGGGACGCCCGGGGCTCGCCGGCATGAGCGGCACGATCAAGGTCATGCTGGCCGACGACCACGCGGTGGTGCGCATGGGCTTCCGGCTCCTGCTGGAGGGCTCGCCCGACATCCGTGTCGTGGCCGAAGCGGAAAGCGGCGAGGATGCGGTGCGGCGGTTCGCCGAAGTGAAACCGGACGTGGTCGTGCTCGACCTGTCGATGCCCGGCATCGGTGGCCTCGAAGCGCTCTCCCGCATCCTGGCGCGCGAACCGACCGCCAAGGTGCTGGTGCTGACCGCCCACGAAGACGCCATGCACGCGAGGCGGGTCTTGAAAGCCGGGGCGCTGGGATACCTGTCCAAGCGGAGCGCCGCGGAAGAACTGATCCAGGCGATCCGTCAGGTGTGGGCCGGCCGGACCTTCCTGGAGCCGGCGATCGCCCAGCAACTCGCCGTGCAGCAGCTCACCGGGGAGCGCAACCCCGTGGACATGCTCTCCGAGAAGGAATTCAAGGTGTTCCTGGCGCTGGCCCGCGGCCAGAGCGTTGCCGACATTGCCGAGGTCATGTCGCTGAGCCCGCGGACCATCGGAACACATCTTTACAATATCAAACAAAAGCTTGGCGCTTCCAACTCGGCCGAGCTGGCGATTGTTGCAATGCGGCACGGATTGCTGGAGCCCTGAGGTGACATCCCCCCGATGGGCCTTCGGCCCTTCCCCCAAGGGGCGGCCCTCTTGGGGCGGCCCGGCGAGGGCCCGGCGCCACATCTCATGAAAATCATGAGGGGCTTTTACGGGTTTTGCGATGGTTCCTGTTCCTGGGGTGTGGAGAATAGTCATCAAGCCGTGACTGCGGCTTCCAGTGCACCACCCGAAGAACTGTCCCCAGACGAACCGACCCCTGAAGGAGCTGACCATGTGGAACAAGCCTGAGTACACCGAAATGCGTTTCGGCTTCGAAGTCACGATGTACATCGCCAACCGCTAATCGCGGCTGGTAGTGCTGCCGCTGCCTCGTCCAGGAGTCATGCCTCCGGCACGGCGCGACACAAGAACAAATCGGTGTAGAGGAAGACCCGCATGTTTCACCGCCCCCGGCGCTACGCCGCCCGCGCGTTCACGCGCCCGCTTGCCGCATCGCTGATCGCATGCACTCTTCCCGTGATCGGATCGGCTCAGGAAACCGCCGACGCGGGGCGCGCGTCGCCGGTGGTGATCACCGGCACCAGGACGGAGCAGAAGGCGTTCGACCTGCCCATGTCCATCGATCTCGTCGACAAGCAGCGCATCTCCGACGGCCAGCTCGGTGTCAACGCGTCGGAGGCACTGGTGACGGTGCCTGGCGTCGTGGCCAACAACCGGCAGAACTACGCCCAGGATCTCCAGATATCCATCCGCGGATTCGGGTCTCGATCCACCTTCGGGGTGCGTGGCATCCGACTCTACGCGGACGGTATTCCGCTCACCATGCCCGACGGGCAGGGTCAGGCGGCAAACATCGATCTCGCGACCGCGAAGAGCATCGAGGTGTTGCGGGGCCCGTTCTCATCTCTTTACGGCAACTCCTCGGGCGGTGTAATCAGCGTCTTCACCGAGGATGGGCCGCCGGACTTCACCGTGAGCCCGTACGGCATGTACGGGTCGTTCGAGACATGGAAGGCGGGCACGAAGGTCGGCGGCACCTCGGGCAATGTGAACTACGTGTTCAACGTCTCGCGTTTCGAAACCAGCGGCTACCGCGACTGGAGCGCAGCCCAGCGCGACATGATGAACGGCAAGATCACGGTCACGCCGGACGACATCCAGAAGTTCACGCTGGTGGTGAACTACCTGAACCAGCCCGATACCCAGGATCCGCTCGGCCTCACGGCGGCGCAGGTGGCGCAGAACCCGCGCCAGGCGGGTTCGGTCACCGCCACCCAGACCGCGGCGGACTACAAGGTGCGCAAGTCCATCGACAACGCCCAGGTCGGGGGCGTGTACGAGCGCAAGCTGTCCGAGGACGACATGATCCGGGGCCTGGTCTATCTCGGTGATCGGCAGGTGACGCAATATCTCGGCGTGACGCCGGGCGCGCAGGCTCCGGCGAGCAGCGGTGGCGGGGTCATCGACCTCGACCGGACCTTCTGGGGTGTCGATCTGCGCTGGGTACACCGGACCAGCCTCGGTGCCAGGCCGCTGTCGTTCACCTTGGGTACGAACTACGATCGGCAGACCGAGCGGCGGCAGGGCTACAACAACTTCATCGGCCCGACGCTGGGGGTGCTCGGCGCCTTGCGGCGCGACGAGGACAACACGGTCTACAACTTCGATCAGTACGCCCAGGCCGAATGGCTGGTCTCCGATCGCTGGATACTGTCGGGCGGTGTGCGCTACAGCAACGTCACCTTCCGCAGTACCGACTACTTCATCATCCCCGGCACCAACCCGAACGACAGCGGCAGTCGCGACTTCGACCAACTGAGTCCGGTCGCGGCGGCACTGTACAAGCTGACGCCCACGGTGCACGCGTACGCGAGCTTCGGCAGGGGATTCGAGACGCCGACGTTCGCCGAGCTTGCCTACCAGACCACGACGGCGTCTGGCGCTGGCCTCAACAGCACGATTCAGGCGAACCGCACGCGCAACTACGAGATGGGACTGAAGGCGCTCGTGGGACGGGATACGCGCCTCAACGCCGCCATCTTCCGCATCAATGCCGACAACGAGATCACCGTGCAACAGAACGTGGGTGGACGGTCGGTTTTCCAGAACGCCGGCCCCACGACGCGAACCGGCTTCGAACTGGCGGCGGACGCCCGTTTCAAGGGCGGCTTCTTCGCCTACGGCGCAGCGACCTACATCGATGCGACTTTCGACTCCTCGTTCACCACCTGCCCGCCCGCGCCGCCGTGCGCCGCGGCGAACGTTCCGGTGGCGGCAGGCAACGCGATTCCCGGCATCCCCGGCTACACGCTGTATGGCGAATCGGGCTGGCGGGCGAGCTGGATGGAAACGGCAATCGAAGCGCGACGGTCCGATCGCGTATTCGTGAACGACACCAACAGCGAGTTCGCTCAGGCCTATAACGTCTACAACTGGCGCATCAGCTTCCGCCAGGAAGTCGGCAAGGTCCGCTTCACCGAGTTCTTCCGCATCGACAACTTGCTCGACACCGCATACGTGGGCTCGGTCATCGTCAACGGCGCGAACGGCCGTTTCTACGAACCCTCGCCGGGACGTGCCTTCTACGTCGGGGCGAGCGCCGCGATCACGTTCTGAAGCGAGGCGTGTTCCCCGCCTCGGCGGGGAACACGATGACGTGCGCAGTGTCGAGCCGGATACCGATGGGTGTGCCGGTCGGATGGTCATGATGGCTCGGCACCAGTGCTGTCACGGTCGCGCCGCTGGCGAGTTGCAGCGAATAGAGGATCTCGGCACCGCGGAAGGCCTTCGACATCACCACGGCCTTGCACGGGGCCGCATCATCGTGCACCACGTCGTCGGGACGCAGCAGCACGTCCAGGGGTTGCCCGTCAGCAGCAGACCGCGGCAGGTGTACTTCGCCCGTCAGCAGTCCCAGTTCCGTTTCGATGCCAGCGTGGGTACGTCGGCCCGGCACGAACGCGCCCTCGCCGATGAAGTCGGCTACGAAACGGGTGGCGGGTCGATGGTACAGATCGTAGGGGGCGGCCCATTGCTCGATACGACCCTCGTGTACGACGCCGATGATGTCGGCGAAAGCGAATGCTTCGTGCTGGTCGTGTGTCACTAGTATCGCGGTCGTGCCTTCGCGCAGCAGGATCTGCCGCACTTCGCCGGCCAGGCGTTCTCTCAGATCGACGTCGAGGCTCGAAAACGGCTCATCGAGCAGCACCAGGCGCGGGCGCGGTGCGAGCGCGCGCGCGAGGGCCACGCGCTGTTGCTGGCCGCCGGAAAGTTGGTGCGGATAGCGTTGACCGAGTCCGGCGAGGCCGGTGAGTTCGAGCAGCTCGGCAACGCGTGAAGCGCGCGCGACCTTCGCAAGGCCGAACCCGATATTGGCTGCCACGTCGAGATGGGGAAACAGGGCGAAGTCCTGGAACACCATGCCCATGTGCCGGTGCTCGGGCGCGACGACGCCGTCACGCGACGAGATCACCACGCCTTCGAGCGCGATGCTCCCCGCTTCGGGGTTTTCGAAACCGGCGATCAGGCGCAGCAGCGTGGTCTTGCCGCAGCCGGAGGGGCCGAGCAGGCAGGCGATGCCGCCGGCGTGGAGATCGAAGCTCGCTTCCCGCACCACGGGCCGGGCGCCGTAGCGATGGGTAAGGCCGGCGAGTTGCAGGAGAGGCGGGGACACGGGCCGGGATTATAGGTGGTGCGTAGAATCGCAGCCCATGTCCGCAATCGCCATGAGCACCCGGATGCCGTCGACGTCGTCGCGAACCGTCGTCGTTGCCACGACCCTTCTGGGGTTGTTGATTGCGTTGCCGTTGATCGGGTTGTCGGCGAGCCTCTTCGCGCCCGGTGCGGGCGCTTCGTGGTCGCATCTTGCCGAGACCGGGCTGCCCGGCTATGCGCGCTCGAGCGCCGTGCTGGCGCTGTTCGTGGCGATGGGCGCTGCGATCGTGGGTGCCGGCACGGCGTGGCTCACGGCGGCGTATCGCTTTCCCGGCTCTCGCTTGTGGTCGTGGGCGCTCGTCCTGCCGCTGGCGGTACCGTCCTATGTGATCGCCTACGCCTACACCGACCTGCTGCAGTTCGCCGGGCCGGTACAGAGCTGGATTCGCGCGACCTGGGATCTGCGTGCGCGCGAGTACTGGTTTCCGGATATTCGTTCCCTCGGCGGTGCTGCCGTCGTGTTCACGCTGGTGCTGGCGCCGTACGTGTACCTGCCGGTGCGCGCCGCCTTCGCGGAAATGCCGGCCAGCCTGGGTGAGGCGGCGCGGCTCGCGGGGGTGCGGCCGCTGCTCGCGTTCCTCAAGGTGGAGTTACCGCTGGCATGGCCAGCGCTCGCGGCTGGTCTCGCCCTCGTCGTCATGGAAACACTCGCCGATTTCGGGGCCGTCTCCTATTTTGCCGTCGACACCTTCACCGTAGGCATCTACAAGGCCTGGCTGGGACTCGGCGATCGCACGGCTGCGGCACAATTGGCTTTGGTGCTGCTCGGGTTCGTGGTGGTGCTGGTGGTGATCGAGCGAGTCGTGCGCGGTGCGCGGCGGTTCTCCGTGCGGGGCACCACGGCACCTCGGCGCGTGCGCCCGTTGCGCGGCTGGCACGCCTGGGCTGCCACCATGGTCTGTGCACTGCCGGTTGCGCTCGGGTTTGTCTTGCCGGTCGTAGTGCTGGCGCAGCTTGCCTGGCGCGATGTCGAAGCGCACGCCTGGTCGCGCTTCGCCGCCATGGTGGGGGCAAGCTTGCAGGTGTCGATCGCGGCGGCGGTGATCACCGTTGGCGTCGCGCTTGCCTTGACCTATGCGGTGCGCCTTACGCGCAGCCCTTGGTTGAACGGCATCAGCGGCTTCGCGGCATTCGGATATGCGGTGCCCGGTGCCGTGCTGGCCATCGGCATCCTCATTCCGCTCGCCAGGTTCGACAACGTTCTCGCCACCGCGCTCGAGTTGCATTTCGGCGTCAATCCCGGATTGCTGCTGACCGGCAGTGTTGCCGCGCTGCTCTACGCCTACGTGGTGCGATTTCTCGCCGTCGGCCTCAACAATGTGCAAAGCGGCTTCGCGCGTATCACGCCGCACATGGACGAAGCCGCGCGCAGCCTCGGTTGCGGCCCCTGGTCGCTGCTGCGGCGCGTGCATGTCCCGCTGCTTGCGAGAAGTCTCGCTGTCGCAGCATTGCTCGTCTTCGTCGATGCGCTCAAGGAACTGCCGGCCACTCTCGCGCTGCGGCCCTTCAACTTCGACACGCTGGCGACCCAGGCCTACAACTTCGCCAAGGACGAGCGCCTCGGCGAAGCGGCGCTGCCCAGTCTCGTCATCGTGGCCGTGGCGCTGCTGCCGGTGCTCTTGACCACGCGCGCCCTCGCGTCGCGCCGGACCTGACCATCACCGCCATCCGGCGCGATCGGCGAGCTTCTGCGCAGCCGGCGTGCGGGTCGCGATCTCCGCGATGGGCAGCGCATCGGCCTTGAACTTGCCGAGCGACTCCAGCTCCGGATTCTTCGCGACGGCGGTCTTCACCACGGGCCATTCGTTGTTGCCGTTGGCGAAATAGGCCTGCGCTTCGTCGCTCGCAAGGTACTCGAGGAACGTCAACGCGGCTTCCTTGTTCGGTGCGTTCTTGAGCACGCCGCCGCCGGAGACGTTCATGTGCGTACCCCAGCTCGCCTGGTTCGGCCACACCAGCGTGACCTTCTCCGCGATCGCGCGGTCCTCCGGTTTCTTCGAGCGCATGAGGCGCACGAAATAGTAGGAGTTGGTGAGCGCGATGCCGCATTCGCCCGAGGCCACACCCTTGATCTGATCGGTGTCGCCGCCGCGCGGCGGCCGCGCCATGTTGCCGACCACGGCCCGGGCCCATTCCTCCGCTTTCTGTTCACCGTCGTGGGCGATGACCGAAGCGATGAGCGAGAGCATGTACGGATGGCTGCCGGGCCGAGTGCAGACCTTGCCCTTGTTGACGGGCAGGGCGAGATCCTCGTAGCGCTGCACGTCGGCAGCGTTCACGGCCGCCTTGTCGTAAACGATGACCCTGGCGCGGCTGGAAAACGCAAACCACGTGTCGTTCGCGCTGCGCAAGTCTTTCGGAATGCGGCTCCCGAGCACTGCGGATTTCACCGGCGCGAACAGTCCCGACTGATCGGCCGCGTAGAGGCGCGAGGCGTCCACGATGAGTAGGACGTCCGCAGGACTGTTCGCGCCCTCGTTGCGAACCCGTTCGAGCAACGCTTCGTCACCCGCTTCGATGCGATTCACCTTGATGCCGGTCGCCTTGGTGAAGTTTGCGTACAGCGCTTCGTCGGTGTCGTAGTGGCGTGCGGTGTAGAGATTGAGGACCTTGTCGTCCTGGGCGCAGGCGGTGCCGGCGATGATGGCGAGAGGGAAGAGAAGAGCGCGAAGCATGGTGATCCTTGAACGAGAAAAAGGGTCAGGCGGACCGGGCGGACGCACGCGATGTGTGGACGTAGGTGCCGATGATGACTGCGAGGAGCACGAACTGCAGCACCAACCCCTGAATGTTGGGGTAGATGCCGAGCACCGGCAGGCTCGGGAACGCGACCGGATCGCTCGGCAGCTTGCCCGCGGCCTGCAGCGCGGCGACGCCCTGGCCGGCGAAGACGACGGCCATCAGGGCGAGCAGGACTGAACTCGCGCCGAAGAACACGCCAAGCGGCAACTTCGCACTGAAGCGCACGATGATGAGCGCCAGTGCGACGAGCACCGCGCACCCGGTGGCGAAGCCTGCCAGCACTGCTGTGGCACCGCCCTGTGCGATCAGCGCCTGGTAGAACAGAACCGTCTCGAACACCTCGCGGTAGACCGCCAGAAAGGAGATCGCGGCGAGCCCCCACAACGTGCCGCGACCCAGTGCGCCGGAAACCTGCGACTTGATGAAGGCACTCCAGCGCTGACCGGCGCTCTTCGAATGCAACCAGAAGCCCACGTACAACAGCATCGCGGCGGCGATCAGGGCGGTGATGCCCTCGGTGACTTCGCGCTGCGCACCGCTCACTTCGATCAGCACGGTCGCGATCCACCAGGTGAGTGCGCCGAGCGCCAGGGCGCCGACCCATCCGCCGTGCAGCCATTTGAGTCCTTCGCTGCGGCCCGTGCGACGCAGGAACGCGGCCATGCCCGCGAGTACGAGAATCGCCTCGAGCCCTTCGCGCACGATGATGATGAAAGCCGAGGCGAACTGCGCCTGGGGCGATACCTCGCTGCTGGCCAGGCGTTCCTTGGCGTCGTGGAGCAGGCGTTGCAGTTCGGTGTGGCGCGCTTGCACCGTCGCAGGTGGTGCATTTGCCTTCACCTCATTGCGATAGTCGAGCATCGCGGCTTCGATGCGTGGACGCAGCGCCCGGTCGACGCTGTCCAGCTTTGCTTCGGCGAGTTCGAAGCCCTCGAGATAGGCGCTCACCGCTAGGTCGTAGGCGTGCTTGGCATCACCGGCCTGATATGCCGACAGGCTCTGCGACAACGCCTTCAAGCTGAAATCGAGGGGCGAATTGCCGGTGGGCTCCGATGCGGCGGGATTCGATCGCAGGTAGGCGAGCACGGCCGCCGCGTCGCCGCCCCCCCGTGCCGTGGCTTCCTGGGGTGTCGTGAGCACCACCTCGGAGGTGGACTTGAACCAGTCGCGGCCCTTGCCGCCAGCCCACAGGGCGGCGCCCGCGTTGCGCTGCGGATCATCCGATACGAAGCCGCTCACGTGGAAGGCGAGGGCCCAGCGCTGCGCGTCGTCGAGGTCGGTGAAGGCCGCCATGCTCGTCCCTTCGACCCCGAGACTGATGGTGCCGTACAGGCCATGCACGTTGCGCCGCGCCTGGCGCGAGGCATCGCGGAAGTTCGTCGGTCTGGGATCCAGTGTCACAGCCGCTGGCCCGTCGCCGCGGCCGGTTTCGCCGTGGCAGGAAGCGCAGCGTGATTGATACAGCGTTGTGGCCTCTGACAACGGAGCCACCTTGCGCGGGGCGACCTGCAAGCCATACGTCTCGATCAGCGCGAGCTTGAGCGCACTGGCGACCGCCGCGACCCGCGCACCATCGGCGCGGGCCTTGATTGCATCCGAGAGGGCCTGGGCCTGTTCGATCAGCGTCGCGCGGCTCGGGTGATCCGGAAGCTTCGCGATCAGGGACTGCGCGTTGGCCGAAAACTCCACCTGCTCGGCGTACTCGGTTTCATCGACGACTTTCCCGCCGACCACGAACTGCGGGTATTCGACCGTGACGTAGTCCAGCAGATGCAGCACGGCCTGGCCGTCGTCCGCTGCGACGGCCGGCCCTGGGCCGGTCAGCGTCATCAGGGAGGCAAATGCTGCCACCGCGCAGCGGTACAGAACGGATACGGGAATCTGCATCGGGGGGAGATGTCGGGGCAGAAGGGCGCGATTGTAGCTGCACGTGAGTCGGAGACCAACGGTGAGCTCAAAAGGTTCATGCGTAATTTCAGGGACCTACAGCACCTGTTGAGATTCCCCTGCGGGATAGTGCGCTCGACTTGACTATATAATGCGAATCATTATCATTACGAAATGCAATGTGATGCGAAGCCAGTGCAAGCCAGCCATCGCGACGACTGCAGGACTTCACGGAGATCGAGATGAACGCAATGCTTGTGGGCGCAGATCGGCTCGGGAATATTCCGGAGCGCTTGGCAACCTTCGGTATCACCATCACGCGCCACGTTTCCGGGCGCAACGCGACCCATCAACGGCGGTTGCCCACGCTGCCAAAGGATATCGACCTGCTGATCCTCTTCACCGATTTCCTCGGACACAACGTGATGAAGAGCTTCCGCAGCCAGGCGCAGGCCGACGGGGTGCAGGTGGTGGCATGCCGGCGCTCTGCCAGCTGCCTCACCGAGGAACTCGAGCGCTGCTTGACGCCGGCAGAGGCGTGCGAGGCTTGTCCCCGGCGGTCCGCATCCAACTGAAGTAAGGCGTTGGCCCGGGCGACGCCGCGCGACGGCGACACCCCCCGGGCTCGAGTACCGCTTCAGAAGTCGTAGCGGATGCCCGTCTGGATGAGTCGAGGCATGCCGGGCAGGATGCCGCGCGTGCGGTCGACGATGTAAACGTCGTCGGCGATGTTCTTCACGGCCAGGAAGATGGTCGTGCTGTAGCGCTTGATGCGATAGTTGATCGCCGCATTGAACACCGTGTAGCTGTCGATGACTCCATACTGGCCGGATCGTTGCTGGTCGGAACTGAGCAGGCTCGATCCCGAGGCGTTGTCGATGTTCGCGAAGTCCGAATACTGTTCGCCCACATAGACTGCTTCCACGTTCACGTCGAAGCCCGATGCTGTCATGTAGCCCAGACTTGCCGTTGCCTGTTGTTTCGGTGCGTAGGGAAGGCGATTGCCCGCGGAAGAGCCGAGAATTGCTGCGCCATTGGAGACTTGGGTGAATGCCGTCGTCTGCTCGGCGACCGGCAGCCAGGTGAGCGCGATGTTGCTGTAGATGCCAATGGCAGCACCGACGCGCCCAGCTAGCTCGAGTCCCTGGAACAGAGCTTCGCCCTGCGACAGAGGCGTTGTCCCGCCCGCGATGCTGCCGACCGCGATCAGCCTTTCGAAGTCGTTGCGGAAAGCCGTCGCCTGGAGATTGAGCCCCTGCAGCGGTGTGGTGCGCACGCCGAGTTCATAGTTCCAGCTCTTCTCTGCGCCGACATTGGTGTAGGTCGCCTCGGGTCCGGTGCCGGTGGTGATCTGGTCTTCCACGCGCGGGGGGGCGAAGCCTCGGTGTACGCCGGCGAACAGCGTGGTCTGTTCGAGCAATTGGTAGGTACCGCCGAGACTTGGAATCACTTGCGAAAGGTTGTCGGTGCCGCTATTCCCGCCCGCCCGCCGGTCGGTGCGCTTGTTTTCGATGTACTCGTAGCGCACCCCGGGTGCGATGGACAGCGCACCGAAGATGAACTTGTTCATGACGAACGCGGAGTACGCCGAAGTCTCGCGCAGGTTGTCCTCGGCGACCGTGCCGGAACGGCCGGTCGGGCTGGTCGCATTGATCTGCAGTCGCTCCTGGTTCTCGAAATGCGCCCGCACGCCGACGTCCAGTTCGTTCGCGATGCCGAAGCCGTTCCAGTTCACGTGCAAACGGGGCTCGACGCCGAAACTGTAGTAGTCGCGCAGACGGCCCTGGACCGAGTTGCACGAATCCGCATTGACCGCCACGCCGTTCAGTCGGTTCTGGGTAAAGGTCCCGCCGCACTGGCCGTCAAGCGTATTGCTCGACTGCCGCCACCAGTCGCGCGAGAACGTGCTGCCGTAGAAGTTGGTGAGCAGCGCCACGTCCTTGTTGAACGTGTACTCGTGGGTCGCGGACAACCCGAAGCGGCGGCTGTCGAAGAAGTCGTTCTTGAACGGGTTGTAGCGGGCGCCGAAGTTGCGGTACTCGGCCTCGGTGGCACCCGAATAGGTGACCTGCGATTCCTCGGTGAAGTAGTTGGCGCGCAGCGTGAGCGCCTGGCTGTCGCCGATGCTCAAGACTTTCTTCGCGTTGAGGTCGTTGATCTGGGTGTAGTTGTTCTCGCGCGCCCCTGCCGACTGCTTGTAGATGTAGTCGAGCATGAACCCGGCACCGCCCAGACGCACCCGACCGCTCAGGTAGTCGTTGTTGCCGCCGGAGAGGCCGATCAGACCGCTGAACTCCTGCGTGGGAGTCGGCGTGATGTAGTTGATCACGCCGCCGATGGTCTGCGGGCCGTAGAGGATCTGCCCGGCACCCTTCAGGACTTCGATGCGCTCGAAGCGCTCGATCGGCGGATGGTAGTAGCTCGCGTTGTCGCCATAGGGTGCGTACGCCAGCGGCAAGCCGTCTTCGAGCAGCGTCACCTTGGTGGAGCGGGTCGGGTTGAGGCCGCGGATCCCGATGTTCGGTCGCATGCCCAGGCCTTCCTCGTCGCGCACGTTGATGCCCGGAATCTTGCGCAGGGCTTCGTTTGTCGTGAACACGCGCGAGGACTCCAGCGTCTCCTTGTCGAGCACGTACCCTGACCCCGGGATGCGTTCGAGGTTTTCCTTGTTGCCGATGATGTCGACGCGTGGCGTCGCGAGGGGTTGGTCCTGATCAGCGGCGGCGGCGGGCATTGCGATGGCCGCCGCGCAGACGGCGGCGAGCGGGAAGAGGCGCTGGCGGGTAGCGCGTGACATGGTGCTGGTCTCCGGGAATGTTGTTGTCGTCGTTTCGCGCGTCCGGCCCTGCACGATGTCAGCGTCGCCGCGCGCAACTCGATGCCTCCCGCATGAGGCGAGGCGCTGCCTGGCTCAATGGCCAAGTCAGTTGGGCGACGATATAACACGAATCATTCGTATCAACAATATCGCTACCGAGACCCGAAAAGCCGGCCAGGAGGTCTTTGCCGAGGTCGACGGTGTCCGTCGACAACTTCGTCTCTGATTTTCTATCTTTTTGAAATTAAACAATGTTTGTTCGGAGCGCGGGTACTCGTGCGCGCCGCGCAACCGCCCCGTGGGCTCTTGGCGTGCCACCGCTACGCGACAAAGGATTCACGTTGAACGATTGACAATCATTCTCATTCCAGCTTAATGTTCCGTCCACGGAGGAACGACAAGAACCATGTACGTCTGCATGTGCCATGGCATCACCGACCGACAGATCCGCGAAGCGGTCTGCGACGGCGTTGGGTCCATGCGCGAGTTGTGCGCGGAGCTCGGTGTGGCTTCCAGCTGCGGGCGCTGCGCGCAATACGCCAAGCAGCTTCTCGACGAGACATTGACCGACACACAGGTCCCGCAGCTCACTGCTGCGTGAGTTGAGATGTTCCTGGGCGTGATCAGGCAGCGCCCAGCGTAGCTGAGGCGCACAGCCTTTCGCCGCATCTTGGGCGTTAGGTGAGATGTTCCTGGGCGTGATCAGGCAGCGCCCAGCGTAGCTGGGGCGCACAGCCTTTCGCCGCATCTTGGGCGTTAGGTGAGATGTTCCTGGGCGTGATCAGGCAGCGCTCAGCGTAGCTGAGGCGCACAGCCTTTCGCCGCATCGGCGGCGTTAGGTGACTCGTTTCCGTTCCCATTCTCGTTTCCGGTCATCGGAAACTCCGTCCGTTCGCCACGGGCTGGTCGCCTATACTCGACCTCGTCACTGATTCATGTCAGTGGCGCCGGGCCGTCCCAAGCCGCTGACGCGCCCCCTCGGGGGGCAGCAACCACAGGGAGCGTGGGGGCCCTTCCATCAGAGTCGAGGAGCGGTCCATGAAAGGCGACAAGAAGGTCATCGGGCACCTGAACCATGTGCTGATGAACGAGCTCACCGCGATCAACCAGTACTTCCTGCATTCGCGGATGTTCAAGAACTGGGGCTTCGACAAGCTCGGCGACTACGAGTATCACGAGTCCATCGACGAGATGAAGCATGCGGACAAGCTGGTCTCGCGCATCCTCTTTCTCGAAGGACTGCCTAACCTGCAGGATCTCGGGAAGCTGCTGATCGGCGAGCACATCGAGGAGTGTCTCCAGTGCGACCTCAAGCTCGAGTTGAAGGGCCATCCGGATCTCAAGGCGGCCATCGCGCATTGCGAATCGGTGGGTGACTACATCTCGCGCGAACTGTTCGAGGACATTCTCGAGTCCGAGGAAGAGCACATCGACTTTCTCGAGACCCAGCTCGAACTGATCAAGAAGGTCGGGATCCAGAACTACATGCAGAGCCAGATGGGCGAGCACGGCGCTTCGTAGGTCCGCCTCGCGCTTCGCAGACGAGAGCCGCCGTGAGGCGGCTCTTTTCTTGGGCTCGTGGTGAGCTCCGTTACCATGGGGACTTCGCGTCGCTGAGGTCACCATCTTCATGCGTGGATTCGCCCGGAGCCGGGCCCTGCAGTTCGTCCTGAGCGTGGCCTCGCTATGTGCGGTGGCGGCGTGCACGGCTCCCGCACCCAAGCCCGAGGATACTGTTGCGCAGGCGCCGGTGGGGCAGGCGACGCCAACGCCCGAGATCTTCATTCCGCCACCCAAGATCGCCCTGGTTCTCGGAGGCGGTGCCGCACGCGGCTTTGCGCACGTCGGCGTCATTAAGATGCTCGAAGCGCAAGGCATCAAGGCCGACCTGGTGGTAGGTACCAGCGCGGGCAGCGTCGTCGGCGCCTTGTACGCCGCAGGCTACGACGGCTTCGAGTTGCAGCGCCTCGCCCTTGAGCTGGACGAAAAATCGGTGAGCGACTGGATCCTGCCCAACCGCGGGTTCCTGCGCGGCGAGGCGCTGCAGAACTACGTCAACAATGCGGTCAAGAACCGACCGCTGGAACAGCTCGAGAAGCCGATCGGCGTGATCGCGACCGATCTCAAGTCCGGCGAACAAATGGTGTTTCGCCGCGGCAACACCGGCATGGCGGTGCGTGCTTCGAGCAGCGTGCCCGGTGTCTTCCAGCCCGTGACCATCGGTGGTCGCGAGTTCGTCGACGGTGGACTCACCAGCCCGGTCCCGGTGCGTGCCGCACGCGACATGGGGGCGGAGATCGTGGTCGCGGTGGACATCTCGAAGGATCCGAACATCGCCACGTTGAGCGGTACGCTCGAAGTGCTGCTGCAGACCTTCACCATCATGAGCCGGTCCATCGCTGCCCAGGAGCTGCTCGGCGCGGATGTCGTCATCTCACCGGATACCCACGAGATGCGCAGCGCGAGCTTCGATGCGCGTCACGTCTCGATCATCGAAGGCGAAAAGGCCGCGCTCGCGGCGATGCCGAAACTGAAGCAGAAGATCGCAGAACGCGAAGAGCGTTTGCGCAAGGCAGCGCTGGCCGCGCAACAGCCAGCGAAATGACACGGCCGCTTCAGCGGTGTGCTTCGAGCCTCGGGGCGAGGCTCTTCTTGCGTTTGTCGAGCCACCAGCCGGTCTGCACCGGCCACGACGCGTATTCGTTGTCGACACCCAGCGCCTCTTCCGCGTGCAGCGTCCAGTGCGGATTGCGCAGCGCTTCGCGGCCGATGGCGATGAGATCCGCTTCGCCCTGGCGCAGGATGTCCTCCGCCTGTTGCGGCTCGAGGATCAGGCCGACGGTCATGGTGGGAAGGCCGGACTCGCGACGGATCGCGGCAGCGTAGGGCACCTGGAATCCCGGATAGCGCTTGACGCGCGCCGCGGTCGCCGACCCTAGCAGGCCTCCGGACGAGCAGTCCATCACGTCCACGCCCAGGGGCCCGAGTTGTCGTGCGAGAGCGATGGAGTCCTCGACCGTCCAGCCGCCGTCCACGCCGTCCACCGACGAGACACGGAAGAACAGCGGTTTGTCCGCCGGCCATACCGAACGCACGTCGGACACTATTTCCAGCGCCAGCCGGATCCGATTGTCGAAGCTTCCGCCGTAGCGGTCGGTGCGCTGGTTGGAAAGTGGTGACAGGAACTCGTGCAGCAGGTAGCCGTGGGCGCCGTGCACCTCGAGCACCTCGAAGCCGGCGTCGATGGAGCGTTGCGTGGCCGCTTTCCAGCTCGCGCGCAGACGCCCTATCTCGTCGAGGGTGAGCGCCTGCGGCATGAGCCAGCCCGCGTCCATGGGGATCGCGCTGGGCGCTATGACAGGCCATACATCCTCGCCGCGCGCACGGTCGGTGTCGTCCAGGGGGCCGTTGCCGTGCCACGGCCGTTGCATCGAGGCCTTGCGTCCGGCGTGGGCCAGCTGGATCGCCGGTACCGCGCCGTGGGCCTTGAGGAAGGTGGCGATGCGCTTCAGTGGCTCCACGTGTGCGTCGGACCAGATGCCGAGATCACCGTGGGTGATGCGGCCATTGCACTCGACTGCCGTCGCCTCGGCGAACACCAACCCAGCGCCGCCCAGGGCGAAGCGCGCGAGGTGCGCGAAATGCCAGTCGCCAGCCATGCCGTCGACTGCCGAGTACTGGCACATCGGCGAGATGACGACGCGATTCTTGAGGCGAACACCACGAATGTCGTACGGCGAGAAGAGCAGGGGACCTTGGGGCATCGGAGGGTTCAGGTGTGGGGATGAGCGTGGACGTGATACTGGTAGTGGCCCGATTCGACTTCCACCGGGACCACGTTGACTCGGCCATGGCGTACGCCGGGCTGCGCGATGAGGGAATCGGCGAAGCTGCGCACGTCGTTGATGCGCCCGCGCAGCATCACGGTCTCTAGGCAGCTCTGGTGGTCCAGATGCACATGCATCGAGGAGAGCACCAGGTCGTGGTGGTCATGCTGCATCGCCGTAAGACGCTCCGCAAGGTCGCGCGAATGGTGGTCGTAGACATACGACAAAGCCGCCACGCACCAGTGACCCTCGGGCTCTGCCAGTCGATCGGACTCCAGCGCGGCGCGGACCAGGTCGCGCACTGCTTCAGATCGGTTCTCGTAGCGCCGGCGCTGCATCCAGGCGTCGAAATCGTTGGCGAGGGCGTCGCTCAGGGAAATGGTGATTCGCTGCATGGCGTTGCGGATCGCGGATTCGGGAGCGCGAATGGTAGCCGAATCGCCGATTCGACCCGAAATCGTTGACGCAGCCGCGAGCACAAGACTATCTTACTAACCTGTAACACTTCATACGCATCGTGGCGGTCGGGGTTGGCTTCAATCCCCCAGGCCGAAGCCGGCGGCAGGGTGCCAGCGGTGCGGCCAAACAAGAAAACAGGGAGATCCACATGTTCGGGCCCCATCCGCGGGGGCGGGGGAGCGTGCTTGCGCTGACCGCCGCATTGATCGGCCACTCTCAACTGGTGCGATCGCACGACGTCGACATCCCGGCGAACCCGGTCAACATCAAGGGCCACTACGACACCGCCGTCGGCACCACCGATGCTTCGAGCGCCGGTTCGGTAACGTCGCGCCGCCTGGAAACGCGGCCGGTGCTGCGTGCCGGAGAATTGCTCGAGTTCGTGCCCGGTGTGATCGTCACGCAGCACAGCGGTGACGGCAAGGCGAACCAGTACTACCTGCGTGGATTCAATCTCGATCACGGCACCGACTTCCTCGTGCAGGTGGACGGCATGCCGGTCAACATGCCGACCCACGCCCACGGGCAGGGTTACACCGACCTGTCCTTCCTGATTCCCGAACTGGTCAACCGGATCGATTACCGCAAAGGGCCGTATTTCGCGCAGACCGGCGACTTCTCCTCGGTCGGGTCGGCGTCGCTTCGGTACGCCGACGAACTGGAGAAGAACACGGCCACGTTGAGCTTCGGGAGCTTCAACTACAAGCGGGCCTTGCTGACCGGCGGCCCGGAACTGGCGGGCGGGCGCCTCGTTTACGGCCTCGAGTTTCAGGGGACCGATGGACCCTGGGACGTCCCGGAGAACTATCGCAAGCTGAACGGCGTGCTGCGGTTCGTGAACGGCAGCCAGGCCGACGGCTTCAACGTCACCGTGATGGCCTACGATGGCAAGTGGGATGCCACCGACCAGATACCGGGGCGGGCTGTCGACCGCGGCGAGATCGGCCGCTTCGGGTCGCTCGATCCGACCACCGGCGGCACGTCGTCGCGCTACTCGCTCTCGGCGGCACGCTATGCGGACTTCGCCGGTGGCCGCTGGGAAGTGGACGCGTACGCCATCCGCTACGGGCTCAACCTGTTCTCCAACTTCACCTACTTCCTGGATCGCGACCAGGGCGACCAGTTCGAACAGGCGGACCGGCGCACCATCCTGGGCTTCCATCCGCGCGTGACGTTCATCGGCAAGCTCGGCGCCTTCGACACGATGAACCGCATCGGACTGCAGGGACGCTTCGACGACATCGACCAGGTGGCGCTGTTCGATACCGTGGCGCGCGAGCGTGTCGGTACCACGCGCGACGACAAGGTTCGTCAAGGCAGCCTCGGCTTCTACGCCGAGAACTCCACGCAGTGGCTGCCCTGGTTCCGGACGGTGGCGGGCATTCGCGCGGATATGTACAAGTTCAACGTGAACAGCAGCCTGCCGGAGAACTCCGGCAACAACAACGACAGCATCGTGAGCCCGAAGCTGAACCTCATCTTCGGTCCGTGGGCCGATACCGAGTTCTTCGTGAACTACGGGCAGGGCTTCCACAGCAACGACGCGCGCGGCACCACAATCCGGATCGATCCGAAAACCGGACTGCCGGCGGATCGCGTGACGCCGCTCGTCAAGACCCACGGCTCTGAAGTGGGCGTACGGACCCAGTTCATCCATGGGTTGCAGAGCTCGTTGTCGGTTTGGCAGATCGATCTCGATTCGGAGCTCCTCTTCGTGGGCGACGCCGGCAGCACCGAGGCGAGCCGCCCCAGCCATCGTGAGGGCGTGGAATGGAGCAATCACTACGTGGCCGCATCCGGCTGGCTGATTGACCTGCAACTCGCCTGGTCCAAGTCGCGCTTCAGGGATGACGCGCCGGAGGGCAACTACATCCCGGGATCGATCCAGACCGTGGGCGCGCTGGGGGTCACCTACGATCCCGGCGGCAAGTGGTTCGCGTCGCTGCAGACGCGCTACTTCGGGCCCAGGCCGCTGATCGAAGACAACACGGTCACCTCGTACTCCACCAACCTTACCAACGCCCGGGTCGGCTACCGCATCGACAAGACCTGGCAGGTGCGGCTCGATCTGCTGAACATCTTCGGCCGCAAGCAAAGCGACGTCGACTACTACTACCCCTCATGCACTCGCAGCGAACTCGGCGGTGGCGCCTACGCCAGCCCGGACTGCTCGGGTCCGGCCGGCACTCGTACCGGCATCAACGACATCCACTACCACCCGGTCGAGCCGTTCGCGGCCCGCGTCTCCGTCAGCGCGCAGTTCTAGGGCGGGCGTCCAACGCGCGCTGCATGCGGTCGAGAGCCTCCGCCAGCAACGGGCGTCGCGTACCGAAGTTCAAGCGTACCCAACCAGGTGTGCCGAAGTCGGCCCCGTTGTAGAGACCGACGCCGGAATCCTCGAAGAACGCGGCGGGGTTTTCAACGCCGAGCTCGCAGCAGTTGATCCAGGCGAGATAGGTCGCTTCGACCGGTGTCATCGACACCCCCGGCATGGCTGCCACGCGATCGGCCACCAGATCCCGATTGCCGCGCAGATAGTCGACCAGCGCCCGGCGCCACGGCTCGCCGTCACGATACGCGGCGAGTGTGGCCCACAGGCCGATCCCGAGCGGGCGATGCACCAGTCCAGCCATCACCTTGCGCATGCGTGCCCGCAGTTCGGGATTGGGCACGATGGCGAACGCACAGCCCAGTGCCGGTAGATTGAACGTCTTCGAAGCTGCCATGAGCGTGATGGTGCGCTCGGCGATTTCCGGCGCTATCGCCGCGAAGGGCACGTGTGGCTTGTCGGCATCGAGCACCAGCCCGCAGTGGATCTCGTCCGAGCACACCGTCAGGTTGCGCTCGCGAGCGACCGCGGCGAGCGCTTCGAGCTCCTGGCGGGTCCAGACGCGGCCCACCGGATTGTGCGGGTTGCACATCAGCAGCAACCGGCTGCGCGGCGTGACGGCGCGCCGCAATGTCTCGGCGTCGAAGCGCCAGTGGCTGTCTTCCTGCACCAAAGGGACTCGCACGCAGTGGCGTTCGGCATGCACGGGTGCCGAGAGGAACGGCGGGTAGATCGGCACACCGGTCAGCACGTCATCGCCGGTCTCGCCGATGGCGCGGCATACGACGTTGAGCCCGGAAACGAGCCCGGGCAGCCAGACGTACCAGTCCGGGTGCGTCTGCCAGCCGTAGCTCGACGCAAGGCGTGCCGCGATCGCCTCGATCAGTTCCGGCCCCGGCTCGACATAGCCGAAAACCGCGTGATCGACACGTGCTTGCAGCGCGTCGGTGATGGCGGCCGGGCAGCGGAAATCCATGTCCGCCACCCACATGGGTATCACGTCGCGCCCGGCGTACCGGTCCCACTTGAGGCTCCACTGGCCGGTGCGGTCCAGCGGTGCATCGAAATCAAAGGTCACGGCCACTCCAGCTGAAAGATCGCCAATGTATCGATCGGCCGAGAAGTTGCCTAGGGACGCGCCCTAGGCAGTGTCCCCGGGCTAAGGCAGAATCCGCGCGATCCGCAGTACACGGGGGAGGAATCGGACGCCATGTCCGACGCGCTGTTCTATCTGTTCACCAGCTTCTGGCTCGGTGCGGTGCACGCCGCAACGCCCGGCCATGGCAAGACCATCGCTGCAGCGTACATCGTGGGCGTGCGCGGCCGGCCGATCGATGCGGTGATCCTCGGCATCTTCGTCACGCTGTCGCACATCAGCGGCATCGTGATCGTCGGCGTGCTGGCCTCCCTCGGCTTGCCCGGCCTGATGCCGCAACAGGTGGAGGCGTACCTGGCGGTCGCGACCGGTCTGCTGATCATCGTGATCGGCCTTTGGACGCTCTGGACACAACGGGATCTGGTAGCACAGTTGCGCGCCCAACCCGCAGCGCCGGCTGCCGGTGCATTGCGCTATGCCACGGTCGGCACCCCGCAGCCCATGCTGGCCCGTACCGCCGGGCATCATCACCACCACGATCATTCGCACGATCCCGGTGACGGTCACCACCATCACCACGACCACGATCATCAGCATGAGGGGGGCGGCTTTCACAGTCACGGCTGGGGTTTCAAGCACACCCACGATATCGGGATGGTGACGCGTGCCGGCCGGCCGAGCCTGTGGATGCTGATCGGCCTCGGCATCGCGGGTGGCCTGCTGCCCGATCCGGCCGCGCTCGCGATCCTGCTGAATGCGCTGGCGCAGGGCAAGGTGATGCTCGGGCTGGGCACCGTCGTGGTGTTCAGCCTCGGTTTTGCACTGACGCTGGTGGGTGTCGGCGTCGTTGCCGCAATCGTCGGACGCAAGGTGCTCGACTGGCTCGCCGGCCCCTGGGCAATCCGCATCCAGATCGGCACGTCGCTGCTGATCGTGCTGGTGGGTGTCTACCTTACGGTCAAGGCGTGGAGCACCGTTGCGACCTTCACTTGAGTTGAGTACCAGCGCGATCACCCCGATGGGCCGCATGGGTGTCGGCGAGTTCCCGGCAGTACGTTATGCGGACGTGGTGGTAATCGCGCCCCAGGACCGTCTCGATCATGCCAACGGCGACGCGTTCTCGGCGGCGCTCGAACCGTACCTCGCCGATTGCCGCCCTGGCGGGGTGCACCTGGTGCTCGATCTGTCGGCGCTGCGGTATGTCTCGAGCGCGGGGCTGCGCTGCTTCATGCTCGCCGCAAAGCAGGCCAAGACCCAGGGCGGGGAAGTGGTCATCGCCGGCATGCAGACCGTGGTGCGCGAGATCTTCGAGATCAGCCGATTCACTCTCCTGTTCCGCGTCTTCGCCGACGTCGGCGCCGCGCTCGACGCCTTGTCGCCGCGGGCAGCGCAGGCCTATCGGAGTCGATAGCGCGGTGCGCACCCGATTCTGGGGAACGCGCGGTTCGCTGCCGGTGGCGCTCACGTCCGCTGGGGTGCGGCGCAAACTGCGAGCGGCATTGACCTATGCGGCCGCATCCGGCATCACCGATGCGGACGCCTTGATCGCGCATCTGGATCGCGACGCCGATTTCGCCGTCACCCACACCTACGGCGGGCATTCTGCGTGCGTGGAACTGGATGCGGGATCGGGCGAGTTCATCGTCTGCGATCTCGGATCAGGCGCCCGGCCGCTGGGCAACGCTCTCATGGAGCGTGCCGAGGCTGGCCGGCCGCGGGTCGTGAACGTCTTCCTGTCGCACGTTCACTGGGATCACATCATGGGCTTCCCGTTCTTCGCGCCGGCCTACGATCCCGCCTGGACGATCCGGATTCACGGCGGCCATGCCGAGCTCGAGCAGGCCCTGCGTCTGCAACAATCCGCTCCCTGTTTCCCGGTGGACTTCGAACGGCTCGCGGCGCGCATCGAGTTTGTCCGGCTCGTGCCGGGGGCGGTGTTCGCGTCGAACGGCGTCGAGGTCGCGATCAAGCCGCAGCGCCACTCCGGCGATTCGTACGGCTATCGGTTCGTGCATGCCGGCCGCAGCATCGTGTACACGACGGACTCGGAGCATCGTCCGGAGGATGTCGAAGAGGCGGCAGGCTTTGTCGAGTTCTTCCGCGGCGCGGACCTGGTCGTGTTCGACGCCATGTATTCGTTGCTGGATGCGATCTCGGTCAAGGAGGATTGGGGGCATTCGAGCAACATCGTGGCGGTGGAGCTGTGTCAGCGCGCCGCGGTGAAGCACCTCTGCCTGTTCCACCACGAACCGGCCTATGACGACGAGCAGATCGAGCAGGTGCTGAAGGAAACCGTGCGCTTCGAGGAACTGACGCGCGGTGATCTCGCGCCGCTCAGGATCTCCAGCGCGTCGGACGGCCTCGAGATCGATGTCTGAGGCGCGTACCTCGGTCCACGATCCCGACGACGTCGCGCTCGCGTGGAGCGAGCGCATCGGCCTGCGAGGGCTGTCGATCCGCAGCGGCCGCGTGGTGGCGGTGGTCGCCGCTGCCGCCGTGCTCGTGTTGTCGACATTGGATCTTGCCCAGGGCTTGCGCCTTGCCACGTTCGATCTGTGGCAGCGCGTGTTCCCGCGCGAACGGGCGAGCGCACCAGCCGTCATCGTCGCCATCGACGAGGCGAGCCTTGCGACGCACGGGCAATGGCCATGGCCGCGCACATTGATGGCGGCGCTCATCGAACAGGTCGCGGCGGGCCGGCCTGCGGCGATCGGAGTCGACGTGCTGTTCGCGGAACCGGATCGCCTGTCACCGGAACAGCTCGCACCGTTGGTGGCCGGTGGCGACGCCGCGCTGGCGCGGCGGCTCGCGAGCCTGCCTACCCATGACGCGCAGCTCGCTCGCGCCGTCGGCGCTGCGCCAGTCGTGCTGGCAGTGGCCGGCATGCCGGAATCCGACACTGCGCCGGCGGCCGGTCGGACCACGCCGGTGCTCGTGCGCGGACCGGACCCCGGGACGGTGGCAGATCATGCTGCGTCGTTGCGGAGCATTCCCGCGATCGACGGTGCGGCGCGGGGACACGGGCTGATCTCCGCGGAGCCTTCGGGCCGCATCGTGCGCCGTGCCCCATTGGTTTCGCGAGTGGCAGGCACGTTGATGCCGGCCTTCTCCATCGAGTTGCTGCGGGTGGCGGCGGGCCTCCCGGCGATCGGACTCGAAACCGGCAACGGTGGCGTGAAGGCAGTGGAACTGGGCGACCTCGCCATCCGTACCGATCGCGACTCGGGCGTCTGGATCCATTTCGCACCGCGCTCCACCCAGCGGTATGTTGCTGCCAGTGATGTCCTCGCGGGCAAGGTCGCCGCGGACGTTTTCGATCGCAAGCTGGTGATCATCGGTCTGACGGCGATCGGCTTGCTCGATTTCCATGTGATTCCCACCGGCGAGCGTGTGCCTGGTGCCGAGATCCACGCCCAGTTGCTGGAGGGCATCTTCGATCAGGACCTGCTGCTGCGGCCGAGGTGGTCATCGTGGGCCGAGGCGCTGGCGCTGGCGGGCCTCGCGGCGCTGGCGGTGGTCGGTGCCGGTCGTTGGCGACCGCGGGTCAGCGTGTACGTCGGCGTTGGTGCCAGCGTTGCGCTGGTGGTGGTCGCGGCAGCCCTGGTGCGTTTCGGCGGCATCCTGGTGGACGTGGCCTGGCCGCTGCTGGGCGGGGCCGCGGCTTTCGCTGTGGTGTTGATGGCCACACTCGCTGAAAGCGACCGGCAGCGCCGCGTATTACGGCGCGCGCTGAACGACGAACGGATCGTGACTGCGCGCAACGCCGGCGAGCAGGAGGCCGCACGCCGCGTCCAGATGGGCATGCTGCCGCCCGAGGACGGTCGGACCATCGCTGATCCGCGCGTCGCTATCGCGGCACTCGCAGAACCGGCTCGCAGCGTGGGGGGCGACCTCTACGATTACTTCATGCTCGACGAACGCAGGCTCTTCCTCATGGTGGGAGACGTCGCGGGCAAGGGCCTGCCGGCCGCGCTCTTCATGTCCGTCGCGAAAGCGTTGATCAAGGGCGCTGCGTTGCGCGGCTCGAGTCCGCTCGATGCGATCATCGACGAGGCGCACGGCGAACTTGCGCGTGACAATCCAGGGCAACTCTTCATCACGCTGTTCGTCGGCATCCTCGATCTCGATGCCGGCAGCCTGGAGTGGTGCAACGCCGGGCACGAGCCAGCCCTCGTGCTGAATGCCGACGGTGCCAGCGCTCGCCCGTTGTACGGTGCGAGCGGTCCACCGTTGTGCGTGATCGAGAGTTATCCGTACGAGGTGAACCGCGATGCCCTGGCGCCCGCGGAACGCCTGTGCATCGTCACCGATGGCGTGACCGAAGCCCACGGGGCCGGCGACGAGTTGCTCGGCCGCGAACGACTTGCTCGATTTCTCGCGACCGTCGGACCGGGCGCGGTTGGCGTGCGCGACGCGATCCGGGCGCTGTTGCTGGAGCACGGGGGCGAACGCGAGCGTGCCGACGACGCGACCGTGCTGGTGATCGAATGGCGTGGTGCGGGATCACCCGCGTGATCCGCAGCGCGGTTGCTGCCCGGACGGCTCAGCGTGCCGTGATCTCGACGCGGCGGTTGCGCGGTTCGGCCTTGCCGGCCACGTTCGGGTACAGCGGTTCGCGACTTCCGCGCGCCACCAGCGTGATGAGCGTCGGCCGTACGCCGGCGCGGACCAGTTCATCGTTGACCCGTTTCGCGCGCAACTGGGAAAGCTGGTTGTTGAATCGATCGCTGCCGATGGCATCGGTGTGGCCGGTGACCGTGATCTCCGGCGCGGGACGGCGCATCAGTTCGTCGTGGACCTCGCCGATGGCGGTCTTCGACTCGGCCGTGAGCTCGTCCTTGCCTTCGATGAAGTACAGCACGTACGTCGCCGGGCGCGGGGGCAGGGCATCCAGTGCAGGGCCGAAGGTCTGGCGCAGTTCTTCGGGTGTGAGAGTCGCGGGCTCGACGGCGAAGGGGCCGCGGATGTGCGCAGCCGTCTGCTTTGCATCCAGCAGCAGGGCGTTGTTTTCCTGGTGCACGACCACCGAACCGTACGAACCGTCGGCCTTGGCCACCAGCGCGATCAGGTCATCGCGGGCCATGGTCGGTGGTGGTGGCGGGGATATCGACGAGCGCGGGGCGCAACCGCCCGCCAGTGCGACGATGATGGCGATCGCCGCCCGGACAGAACCCCGCATATCAGCGGCCCGGGTCGTCGACCTTGACCACGAATTCCGTGCCGCGGACACCCATGATGGCGGCAGGCGTACGGATCTTCATCGACTCAGGCGACGTCTTCACCATCTTGCCGGACACCGCGGCGAGAGTGCCGCGGGCGAGGTTTGCTTCCATTGCGCCCTTGCCGCTGGCGGCATCGAACGCGTACTTGTCGAGGATCAGCACCGAGTTCGGCCCGGCCGACAGCATCGAATTGTCAGTGAACGTGATGCCTACCGCACCATCTGCTCCGGTACTCACCACGTCCTTTTCCTGGACCAGCATGCCGACCGAGACCGGCAGCCGTTGTCCCGCGCGATCGATGGTAACGGACCCCTTCGAAGTCTTCACGCGTCCGGCGTCGGCCGCAAGGGCGAGCGGCAGCGTGAGTGCCAGGCAGATGAACACGAGGGCGCGAGAGAAGGCAGCGTGCATGGGACGGTCCCGAGGTGGATGTGCCGCTACATGGAGGCAAGTTCCATTCCGTCGGACGCAAGCCGACGACGCTCGCGATTGTCCACGCTAAGACCCTGATCGGAAAGCGATCCGATGCTCCTTCGCTGCACGGCGCGATGGGTCGAATTCGAGGCCGTGCGGCGTCACGTGGGCGAGTTCGCGGCACAGTCCGGCATATCCTGCGAAGATTGTCACCGGCTCCTGGTGGTCGCCGAGGAACTGTTCGTCAATTCGGTCCGCCACGGCTATGGCGAGGAATGCGACGGCCCGATCCTGGTGGAACTGACCGCCACCGAGCACGGCTTCGAACTGCGCTACGAGGACACGGCGCCCGCCTTCGATCCGCTCGCGCGAACATCCGTCGCGGGGCTCGACGCCGGCACGGAGGCACGGCCGGTGGGTGGACTGGGGATCTTTCTCACGCTCGAGATGAGCCGCGGGGCACGCTACCGGCGCGAGGCGGAGCGCAATGTGATCGAGCTCATATTCGTGCGGAGCGACGAACAGCCCTAGCGCGACGCTTCGTTTGCCGGGAGCATGCCGACCCACCCGGTGATGTCGGCGTACCAGACGTTGCCCGAGCGATCGACTGCCACCGAAAACGGACGAGCGTTCTCGCGCGGCAGCCGGAACATCCTGACATTGCCATCCCGCAACCGTCCGAGCGCTGCGCCGCGCAGGCTGCCGAACCAGACGGCGCCATCCGGTGCTGCGGCGAGACCCGACAGAGCCGCCCGCTCAAGTGGTACGTCGATCTCGGTGAACTTGCCGTCCTTGAAGCGGCCGATCCGGTTCGCGCGAAACTCGAGAAACCACGCGGCGCCACTGGCGTCGATCGCAATGTCGGTTGGCGCCGCGCCGCGGGTCGGCACTTCAAACTCGGCGAGTGTCCCATCCGGAGCAATGCGCACCAGCGAGTTGCCCGCTTGCAGCGTCGCCCAGACGCTGCCATCCGCGGCGGCCGCGACCCCGAAGGGCGCGCCGCGGACCATGCTGATCTCGTGGCGCTTCAACTCGCCATCCTTCAGGCGCGTGACGCTGAAGGCCGTGCTTTCCGCGAACCATACGGCGCCGTCGGAAGCGACGGCGAGCCGGCCGAGGCGGGCGATGGGGGTACCCAACGGAAACGACCGGATCTCGCCGTTCGGCGCGATGCGCTGGATCGCCACCGAAGGCGGGTCGGCGAGCCACGCGTTGCCCGCTGCGTCCGCACCCAGACCAATGGGCTCGGAGTTGCGCGAGCCTTTCGGCAAGCGCTCGACCTTTCCGTTGCGAACCACGCCGATGGCGTCGGAGAAATCGATCGAAAACCACACTGTGCCGTCCGGTGCCACTGCAATGGCAGTGGGCATGTCGGTGTGCACCGCCATCGGATACTCGACGAAGGCCGGCTTGTGCGGCTGCAGCGTCCACCAGGCGAGCGCGCTCACGCCGACACCGACGAAGAGGATGCTGAGGAGGGTCAACCAGCGTCGACCGCGCATGACGGCTGTTGCCGCGACGGGATTGGATGCAGTGTTCAAGGCGGCGATTCTCCGTTGCGGTGAGGCGGACCGTTGTACGCCCGTGCCAGGCGGCGGGCGAGCACGATGCCGCCGATCAGGAGCAGGAGCAGGAAGGCGACTCCACCGGCGAGACTGACAGGGTCGATCTGCGAGAGGAGGTTGTTGCCTTCTTCGGCGCGCCGGTGGATCTCGGCGTAGGGCGTCAGCGCGAACCCGGCGTAGAGCGTGGTGGCGTCGTGGGGATCGCGGACCAAGGGTGCCGACTCCAGGTGCGTAGGCAGCGCCCCTTCGACCAGCCCCCAACGCCGGCCGCCGTCCTGGCTGCGCACGACGCCGCGATGGGTGGTCAGTGTGACGATGCTTCCATCGGCATTCACGGACACACCGCGCACCGACGTGTTCCCATCCGGCAGCGGATCGCCGACTGCGCGCCAGGTAGCACCTCGGTCCTCGCTGAGATAAAGGCGGTCGGCGCCGAAGGCCCACCAGCGTGGTCGCGGTCCCACGTCGAGGGCCTCGAGACGCCTCTCGGGAAGCCCGGTGCGATGCTCGCGCCAGTTCGTGCCGGCGTCATCGCTCATCCACAAGCTGCCCACGAAGATGGCCAGCACCGTATCCGGACTACCTCGAACGACTGCAAGAGCGGAGGGCAGCGTTTCCGGCAGCGATTCGTTGAGGCGCTGAAAACTGCGAGCGTTGTCGTTGCTCGCGTAGAGTCCGCGAGGCCCCGCAAGATAGAAACGACCGGTGGTGCTGCCGGCGACGATGCTGCGCGCGGGCGCGGCGCCGGTCGGAGTGTTCGACTCGCTCCACGTCTTGCCGTCATCGGTGAAGAAAACTCCAGCAGCGCTGGAGGCTACAGCCCCGCGGCCCGTCGTGTCGAAAGTCACCGCTAGCGTCGGCCCGATAAGTTTGTCAGCTGCTTCAGGCGTCCAATCCCGTCCGCCGTTGCGCGAGCGCAGCAGGCGCGTATCGGTCGCGTAGAGGAGGTGATTCGCATCGACCGGGCTCACGGCGAGCGCCATCGCGCCGCCGATGAACAACCCGGCGTCCACCGGCAGCCAGGAGGCACCGTCATCGCGCGAGCGGAACGTGCCGCCCCAGGCGCTCGGATCGTGTGCTGCTGCGTCACCTGCAAGCAGCAGTGCCACCACCAGTGCGAATCGGAGCGTGGCCCGGTGTGTCATTGAAATTCGTTGCGCACAAAAAAAGAGGAGCCCCCATCGGGGAGCTCCTCCCTAGTTTGCCTGACTGACGGTTACTTGGGCTTGCGCGAGGTCTCGCCGGGAGCCAGCGTGATCTCCGCCAGACGCCCGCCGTTGATGCCTACCCACGAGTTCTTCGTGAGCGGGTACTTGTCGCTGTAGGACAGCGGCTCGTGTGCGGCGACGCAGTTTTGATAGCCGCCGGTGACCTTGTAGCATTTCTCGTACGCCAGGAACTGCTGCACCGAGTCGGTCTGCTGAACGTTGGCTACTTCCCAGTCGCGGATCGCTTCCCAGGACGAGTAGGCGTCGGAACCGAACATCAGCTTGCCGATGGCGGTGTTCACCTCGAGCAGTTGCGAACCGGCCGTGTGGGCGCGATGTGCGGCGTGGATCTTGACGCCGGGAATGACCTCCATGTCGCCGTCGACGATCACTGCCATGCCGCGCAGCACCTTGCCGTAGATCTGGTCGACCGTCTTCGGCGTGTAGCCGCAGGCGGGCGTCCGGCTGCAACCGCCGGGCGAGGTGTTGACCGCGCGGATGCGCTCGTGCCCCGGATAGTTGAGCGCCCATTCGATGCCCTTCAGTTCTTCCTTCTGAACGTAGAGCACGGCGTTCGGGAACTCATCCAGCGAGCCGGCGTGATCCCAATGGCCATGGCCGATGATGATCTTGGTAACGTCCTTGGCGTCGATGCCGATCTGGGCGATCTGCTTCGACAGCGGCGACCAGTGACCGGTACCGGTCATCTTGTGGTAGTCGGTCGCATTCCAGCCGTTGTCGTACAGGATGATTTCCTTGCCGCACTTGAGGACACCCACGTTGACCGGCAGGTCCACCGTGTTGACGTTGTTGCGTGCGTTGGTGCTGCCCTGCACGAACGAGCGGTCCGGGTGGAACATGCCGAACGGCACGCCCATGAACCGGCTGTTCTCCACGAGCCAAGCCGAACACACCGTCTGCGCCTGCGCCGTGGTGGCGCCGAGTCCGGCGACCATTCCGAATGCTGCCAACCCCAAAGCGAGTTTCTTCTTCATGCTCTCTCACCTCCCTGTCGTTATTGGAACTACACCTTGCTGTCTGCGGCGACCGAGGTATTCAGATCGCCGGCCATGCGCTACTACACTTGAAATCAGTTGGGCTTGTGTTCGCCGGGCCAGAGCGTCTCGCCGACCTTGAGCAGTGTCGTCGCGGCGCGCTCCGACAGCGTCTGCGCCGCGATCAGGTGATCGTCGCTATCGCTTCTGGTGACGCGCATGTCGACCGATGCCTGCTCGTAGTCGCGAACGGCGGAAAGATACTCGGCGTGCAGTGCCTCGAATGACTGCGGGGGCGCCAGTTTCGCCACTTCCGCGGCTGCGGCCTTGAACTCGCGCGAGATCGGCTCGACCCGGGTCGCGAGTTCCGCCTTCTTGATGTCGCCCATCTTGTAGGACAACCCGAGAAAGCTCATGCGGACCGCCGCGGTGCGCACCTGGTCATGGACTTTCCACAAGGCGTGGGCGTAGCGCTCCTGATCGGCGGTGAGGGCGGGCCGTTCAGCCTGCCCCATTTCCATGGGAGCCGCTGCTGCAGGTGCCGGTGCCTTGCGCACTTCGCGCAGGCCGGCAAAAAGCGCGGTTGCGGCCAATGCTGCGGCCAGCACTCCGATCCCCATGTTCTTGAGACCCGGCAGGCGTCGCGCCGGTGTCGTGTTCTGTGTCAATGCATGCACCCCGCGACTCTATGCTTCGCACGGTCACTCCGTCAACGGAAACACCTTTGTTTTCCGTGACTTGTCATACCATTTGGGAATCGTTCTTACATCCTCGATCAGTGCGGGTCCCATCGAGGCTGCCCCGAAAACAACCCGTCGACAAAGCCGATGCGGTAGAACAGGTAGAACCCGAAGGCGATGCTGAGGAGCCCGCAGGCGACGCGCAGGATCGTGTTGAAGTGCGGTAACTGTTTCTCGCTGAAGGCGAAAGGCAGGGCGATGGCGGCCGTGACGACCATCATGCCGGCCACGGTTCCGATGCCGAACAAAGCGAGGTAGGCGATCCCCCAGACCGGCTCGCGGATCTCGGTCAGGACCAGCAGGGCCACTGCCGCGGAACCTGCGAGGCCGTGCACGATACCGACGATCAGCGGCCGCAGCCATTGATACATCGCCAAGCCACCGAACGTGTGATCGAGCCAGGCCTGCGGCGTTGCATCCTCGGCGTGACCGTGGCCGTCGACGCCATGCCCATGCTTGTGCCTGTGGGCATAGTCGCCGTGCGCGTGCACGTGGGCGTGCGGATGGGCATGAGCGGGCAGCGCGAGAACACCGTGCAGATGAGCTTCGCCGGCAGGTTGATACCGAAGCGGTGCTCCGCGATCCGGCGCCCGGACGCGCTGGGTCAGGCGTCGCGGCATGCCGGTCAGCGCGAGGACACCGAGCACGACCAGCATCACGGCGACCGCCAACTCCATGGCGAGCCCCACGCGCGGTGGTATCGCGATATCGAGCAGGATGATGGCGCCACCGACGGCGAGGATCGTCAGCGTGTGGCCGATGCCCCAGGTGGCGCCGACCAGCGCGGCGCCACGGACGCTGGCCTGGCGGCTAACGATGGTGGCAACCGCGATAACGTGGTCGGCGTCGGTGGCGTGCCGCATGCCGAGGACGAAGCCGAAGGCGATGATGGGGAGAAAGTCGGTCACGAGGCGCAGGTGATCGTTATGATTTTTTTATCGTTCTTGTTATTTCGGGTCGCACGCTACTCCTCGGGCCGGCGCTGCGTCAATGGCGCCTCGGCGCGGTTGCGAGCTCGAGTCGCAGGAACCGGGCGTCGAGCGATCGCTGCGCCCAAGCCCCTGACGGCTCGTAGGCAACATGCCGATGCGTCGGCCTCAGTCCGCCGCGAGCGTTGCGGGGCTCGCCGGCCGCTGCGCAGCGACAAGGCTGTGACACAATGTCGACGCCTTGCACGGAGCATCGCCGTCTCGCCCCATGACTGAAGAACAACTCAAGAGCCTCATCAAGCTCGCGATACTCGAGTTGATGAACGAGCACCGCGACTTGTTCCGCGAACTGTTGCGTGAAGCGCTGCGCGACCAAGGGCCCGAGGCGGCCGATGCGGCTCCGCAAGGCGATGACGATGCTCAGCGGGCCGAGGATGCCGCCAAGCGTGAAGAGATCCTCAAGCTGATCGGCACCACGATCTGAGGCGAGGTTCACCCTGATGGCCCTGCGGCCCTTCCCCCCCGAGCGGGCAGCCCTCTTGAGGGCTGAGAAGACGCGCTCCGCGCGGCGATGGATCGGCCGTTCAGGCGCGCGCCTGTGCGCCCTGCAAAGCCGTCAGCGTGTGTGCCCCTGTTTCGATACTCACATGCTGCGCGTTGCGAGTGCTCCACGGATCGCACTGAGTACCGCACGGGTATCGATGAGCACGTCTCGGTCGGAGAAGCGCAGCATCCGGTAGCCCCTCGATTCGAGATGGCAGCGCCGATTGAGCGCGTGCAATGCGAGGGCCGGCGTCAGATCGCTTTCCACTTCCACCACCAGCTTCGCTTCGGGACACGCGAAGTCGGCGAGCCAGGTGTCGATCAGATACTGGCGGCGAAAGCGACCGCCTTCGAACCGCCCTTCACGCAGGTAAGTCCATAGCAGCCGTTCGGCGGCCATGCGCAGCTGCCGGCTCGAACGCGTCCGGACCGGGTTGGGGGTATGCAGGAACGGCTCCGCGACGATGCTCATAGCTTGCCTCCATTGCGGATCAGGCCGACCGCGACCCCTTCGATGTCGAAGGGGTCGTGCTTCAGGTCCACGACGATGGGTTCGAAATCGGGGTTCTCGGGCAGCAGCTCCACGGTGGAACCCTGGCGCCGCAGGCGCTTCACCGTGACTTCGTTTTCCAGGCGCGCGACGATGATCTGGCCGCTGCGCACTTCGGTCGTGCGGTGCACCGCCAGCAGGTCGCCGTCGAGAATGCCGGCATCGCGCATGCTCAGGCCGCGCACCTTGAGCAGGTAGTCCGCCCGCGGACTGAACATGGCCGGGTCCACCTGGTAGCGGCCTTGAACGTGCTGTTCGGCCAGGATCGGCCGCCCCGCGGCCACGCGGCCGATGACGGCGAGGCCGGGCGGTTCGGCGAGACGGATGCCCCGCGCGACACCTTCGGTCAACTCGATCGCGCCCTTGCGCGCCAGGGCGCGCAGATGATCCTCGGCCGCGTTGGCGGAGGCAAAACCGAGGGCACGGGCAATCTCGGCACGGGTGGGCGGAAAGCCGGTGGCGTCGAGGGTATCGCGGATCAACTGCAGGATCTCTTCCTGCCGAGGGGTCAAGGATTCCATGGGCGGGGCTCAGGCGGCGTAGCGCAACAGGGGTTCGGATGTTTTCGTGGTCTGTTCCGCACGGATCGGATAGCGCATGCCGGAGGGTGCCGGGACGCGACCCAGTTTGGCGAGGCGGGTCTCGATGGCGAAACGGGAACGGTCGTGCAGCAGCGCGAGCTCGGCGATATCGCTCCCGGCGTCGAAGGCCGCGGCGAGGCGTGCGTCCTCGTCGGGCGACCAGGGGGTGCCGGCGGCCCGCGGGCGGGCTGCCTTCTTCCGCTCGGGTGCCGCTGTTTCGGACGGAGCGGCCGGGGCGATGGTGCCTTCGAACGCGCGCAGGGCCTGAAACAGGGCGCGGATCACGTCCGGATGCTGGTAGGCGCTGTCGCGCGGAAATGGCACCCCGCTCAGGGGATCGATGCCGCTCGACAGGGCGTTCAGGATGGCGAGGGTCTTGAGGGTGTCGGGCACCCGGCTGTCTTCCATGGCGACCTCCGGCGGGGTCCGGACGGGACTGTCCGGATACACAGCTGTAGTTTCATACAGCTATGCAGAGGAACGCAAGCGGAATTTTCCGGCAGCCCTGAGAGGCTGCCGGAACGCGCTGAAAGCAAAGACATTTGACCGAGAAGAAAACGAACGCAAGCGAAGGAGCCCGGTCGGGAGTCTTCCTTCGCGGTGAAGGACGTTCCTTCCGGCCCTAATTCAGCTCTTCGCTCGGCGGCATCGGCAGGCTCAGCACCTCGATGCCTTCGTCGCGCAGGGCTTCGGCTTCCTCGCGCGAAGCCTGGCCGCGAATCGAACGACGCGGCGATTCGCCGTAGTGGATGCGGCGCGCCTGTTCGGGGAATTCGCGCCCGACGTTCTCGGTCTTGTCGATGAGGTGTCGCAAGGCTCGCCAGACCGATTTCGGCGGCGGAAACGCCGCCACGTGCTCCGGTTGTTCCGGCGCCGGGAGTGCCGGCTCGTTGCGGCCGTGCCGCGCGACGTTGATGCCCGAAGGCACCCGGTGCACGGAGCCGCTGCCGCAGACGGGGCAGGTCAGCAGAGGGGTTTCCCGCTGGCTTTCGAAGTCCTCCGGCGAGCCGAACCAGGCTTCGAAGCGGTGATCTCCGTTACAAATCAGGTCGTATACGATCATCTTGTTGTTTGTACAGCACTTTGTGGAATGGCGGGCCAGCGGGTCTCACGCCCTAGACTGCCGCGCCGACCAGGCACTTGTCCAGTCCTTGTTCCAGCATGCCGCGCGGCAGCCCGGTACCAATGAAGACCAGAACGCTGCCGCGGGGTTCGGCGTTTACCCACGGGGTGCCCGCGGTAAGGGTCTGCTGGCGGTGTACACCCTGGAGAATCCAGCGCGCCGGATCGCCGCCGAACTCGAGAATGCCCTTGTAGCGCAGCAGGTCGGGGCCGTACCACTCGCTCACCATCCGCAGCAGGAAGTCGAAGCGGGTGCGATCGAAGGGTTGGCCACTGCGCCAGACGAAGGACTCGACCCCCGGCGTGTGTTCGATGCTGCGCGCGAAGCGCGGAAAGCCCGGGTGCAGGTCGAGGACACTCGACGGCTCGAACCCGCCGATGTCGGTGAGCCAGTCCACCGGTGCGTCGCCGAAGCGCGCCACGCGCACGGCGGCGCGCGGATTCATGTCCTTCAGGCGCGCTTCCAGTTCGGCGAGTGCAGCCGGTGTCACCAGATCGGACTTGGAGATGACCAGGCGATCGGCGAAGCCCACCTGTTCCTGGGCCTCGGGGTGCGCGTCGAGCTGTGCTGCTCCATGCTGGGCATCCACCAGCGTGACCACGCCGTCCACGCGATACCGTGCGGCGAGGCTGCCGTCGATCAGAAGCGTCTGCACCACCGGGGCCGGCTGCGCGAGACCGGTGGTTTCGATGACCACTCGGTCGAAGGCGAGTTCGCCCGCGGCGCGGCGATCGCCCAGGTCGGAGAGCGCGCGGGTGAGATCGCCCCGAACCGTACAGCACAGGCAGCCATTTTCGGTGGCGACGATCTCGGCCGCGGTTTCGCGCACCAGGATCGCGCTGTCCACGTTTACTTCGCCGAACTCGTTCTCGATGACGGCGAGGCGTTGGCCATGCGCTTGCGCGAGCAGCCGGTTCAGGAGCGTGGTCTTGCCGCTGCCGAGAAAGCCGGTGAGGACGGTGACGGGAATGCGGTCGGTGGATTGCATCAGGTTATGTCAGATCGAAGGCAATTCTAACCGCCATGGTGCGAGCCGATGTTCACATGCTTCGCAACAGTGCATCACGCGCCTTCGAAGGCACCGACATGGTGCGTTCATTCGTTCGTCATGCATCCGGCAGGAGCCGAAACCAGCGTGTGCTCGCAGGCGTGACGGACTAACTGCATGTTTGCCTTGGGGTTGCGAATGGTCGTTAGCGCTGGGCATGGATTCTGCGGAAACACCTCGCGTGGGTGCGGCTCACGCGCCTGCCTCGTTTGACTCGATTTCGTTCACATACATCACGCAAGGGGACCCCTAATGAATCGCAAGCAGTTCCTGAAAACGCTGCTCGGCGCGTCGCTGGCCGCCGCCTGGTTTACCGGCCCCGCTTCTGCGGCCGACACGATCAAGGTCGGCGTCCTGCATTCGCTGTCGGGCACCATGGCCATTTCCGAGACGTCGCTCAAGGACGTCGCGCTCATGACCATCGACGAGATCAATGCTTCCGGCGGTGTGCTGGGCAAGCAACTTGAAGCGGTCGTGGTCGATCCCGCCTCCAACTGGCCGCTGTTCGCCGAGAAGGCCCGCGGTCTGCTCTCGCAGGACAAGGTCTCGGTCGTGTTCGGCTGCTGGACCTCGGTGTCGCGCAAGTCGGTGCTGCCGGTGTTCAAGGAGTTGAACGGCCTGCTGTTCTATCCGGTGCAGTACGAAGGTGAAGAACTCGAGAAGAACGTGTTCTACACCGGTGCCGCACCCAACCAGCAGGCGATCCCGGCGGTCGAGTACCTGATGTCCAAGGAAGGCGGCGGCGCCAAGCGCTGGGTGCTGCTGGGTACCGACTACGTGTATCCGCGCACCACCAACAAGATCCTCCGCGCGTTCCTGAAGTCGAAGGGCGTCGACGAGAAGGACATCGACGAGGTCTACACGCCGTTCGGCCATAGCGACTACCAGACCATCGTGGCCAACGTGAAGAAGTTCGCCGCCGGTGGCAAGACGGCCGTGGTATCGACCATCAACGGCGACTCCAACGTGCCGTTCTACAAGGAGCTGGGCAACGCGGGGCTCAAGGCGACCGACGTGCCGGTAGTGGCGTTCTCGGTGGGCGAAGAAGAGCTGCGTGGTGTCGACACCAAGCCGCTGGTGGGCCACCTGGCCGCGTGGAACTACTTCCAGTCGATCAAGAATCCGGTCAACACCGAGTTCATCAAGAAGTGGAAGGCCTACGCCAAGGCCAAGGGTCTGCCCAACGCCGACACCGGCATCCACATGTGGAAGCAGGCGGTCGAGAAGGCCAAGACCACCGATGTGGACAAGGTGATCGCGGCGGTGGGCGGCCAGACGTTCAAGGCGCCTTCGGGCTTCACCATCAAGATGGACGAGAAGAACCACCATCTGCACAAGCCCGTGTTCATCGGCGAGATCAAGGCCGACGGCCAGTTCAGCGTGGTGTGGAAGACCCCGGGTCCGGTCCGCGCCCAGCCGTGGAGCCCGTTCATCGCGGGTAACGACAAGAAGAAGGACGTGCCGGAAGGCATGTAAGGCACGAGGCGGGTCGCCGTTCATGCGGCGGCCCGCTGTTGTTTCCATCCTGCGGCCGCCCTGGGGCCCGGTCGCACCTTTCACGAATCCGATCCGTACCGGACGATGCGTCGCATCCTGATTTCGCTCGCTTGGGTTCTCGCTGCCGTCTGGACGTCCGCGTTCGCCGCGCTCGATCCCGCGCTGGTCAAGCCGCTCGGGGGCGACGATGCCGATGCCCGCGTCGAGGCCATCACCAGGCTGGGTGCGCTCGGAACGCCCGAGGCGTTCGCGATCCTCAACGCGCTGAACGAAGAAAAGCTCTACGTCACCCCCGACGGACGGGTGCTCGTCGTCGAGGACGACAAGGCCACCGATCCGCTGACCGGTGAGGCGTTCGACCTGCCGGAAGGCACGGACTCGATCACCGTCAACAACCGCCTGCGGCGCGAACTCGAGAGTGCGCTCGCCGGATTGCGCCTGTTCGCCGACGACGCCAAGGTCAGGCTGAAGGCTGCTCGCGAAGTGCAGCAGAATGCCGGCGCGGCCCAGCTGCCGATGCTGGAGAAGGCGCTCGCCAAGGAAACCGACCCGCGCATCCGCGACGTGCTCGACATGGCGGTCGCCACCATCAATCTGAAGAGCGACGACGCCGAGAAGCGCAAGCTCGCCGTGGAGCGGCTCGCGGATACGACCAATGCCTCCATCCGTCCGGTGCTGGCGGCCATGATCGAACCGAAGCCGGACGGCACCTTCGTCGAACCCGACGAAGGCGTGCGCGCCGCCGTGGTCGACACCCTCGCGCGTATCGACCGCCATCTGCTCGTCATCGAATGGACCGGCAATCTGTTCTACGGTCTGAGCCTGGCGAGCGTGCTGCTGCTCGCCGCACTGGGCCTCGCTATCACGTTCGGCCTGATGGGCATCATCAACATGGCCCACGGCGAACTGCTGATGATCGGGGCCTACTCGACCTACGTGGTGCAGCTTGCGTTCCGCCGCTGGTTCCCGGGCGAACTCGACTGGTACGTGGTGGCTGCGGTGCCTACCGCCTTCATCATCACGGCGGCGGTGGGCATGCTGCTGGAGCGCACGGTGATCCGCTGGCTCTACGGCCGGCCGCTCGAGACGCTGCTCGCGACCTGGGGCATCAGCCTCGTGCTGATGCAGACCGTGCGCACCATTTTCGGTGCCCAGAACGTGGAAGTGGCGAACCCGAGCTGGATGTCCGGTGGCGTCACCGTGCTCGGTGGCCTGGTGCTCACCTACAACCGCATGGTGATCATCGGGTTCGCGGTGTTCGTCGTGATCATCGTGTGGGCGCTGCTCAACAAGACGCGACTGGGCTTGTTCGTACGGGCGGTGACGCAGAACCGGCGCATGGCCGATTGCGTGGGCGTGCCGACCGGCCGGGTGGACATGCTCACCTTCGGCCTCGGTTCCGGCATCGCCGGGCTCGGTGGTGTGGCCCTGTCCCAGCTGGGCAACGTCGGCCCCGACCTGGGCCAGAGCTACATCGTCGACTCGTTCATGGTGGTGGTGCTGGGCGGCGTCGGTCAGCTCGCCGGCACCGTGATCGCCGCCATCGGGCTGGGGGAGCTCAACAAGTTCCTGGAGCCCTATGCCGGTGCGGTGCTCGCGAAGATCGCAATCCTCGTTGTGATCGTGCTCTTCATCCAGAAGCGTCCGCAGGGCCTGTTCGCCCTCAAGGGCCGGAGCGCCGACTGATGGGCTTCGCCGCGCCGCCGCGCCCATCCCTGTTTCCGCCCGCCGTGTGGACCGGTGTCCTCGCCGGCACCGCCATCCTCGCGCTGCTGCCGATCCTCAACCTGACCTTCGCCGACGGCAGTGCGCTGCACATCTCGAGCTTCACCATCGCGCTGCTCGGCAAGTTCATGTGCTTCGCGATCGCCGCCCTGGCACTCGATCTGGTGTGGGGCTATACCGGCATCCTGAGCCTTGGCCACGGCCTCTTCTTCGCGCTGGGCGGATACGCGCATGGCATGTATCTCATGCGCGCCATCGGCCGGGACGGCGTGTACCAGTCCGATCTGCCGGACTTCATGGTCTTCCTCGACTGGAAGGCCTATCCCTGGTACTGGTCGTTCACCGAGCACTTCTGGTACTGCATGCTGCTGGTGGTGCTGGTGCCGGGCATTCTCGCCTTCGTGTTCGGCTTCTTCGCGTTCCGCTCGCGCATCAAGGGCGTGTACTTCTCGATCATCACCCAGGCGCTGACGTTCGCTGCGATGCTGCTGTTCTTCCGCAACAACACCGGTTTCGGCGGCAACAACGGCTTCACCGATTTCAAGCGCATCCTCGGCTTCACCATCACGGCGCCGCAGACCAAGGCGGTGCTGTACCTGGTTACGCTCGCGACCCTGCTAGGCGCACTGTTGCTTGCGCGCTCGATCACGCAATCGAAGCTCGGCCGCGTGCTGACCGGCATTCGCGACTCGGAAAGCCGCCTGATGTTCGTCGGTTACGACCCGCTGTGGTTCAAGCTCTTCGTGTGGACCCTGTCGGCGGTGCTGTGCGGCATTGCCGGCGCGCTGTACGTACCGCAGGTGGGCATCATCAATCCGAGCGAGATGTCGCCCGCCAATTCCATCGAGATGGTGATCTGGGTCGCCACCGGCGGGCGCGGCACGCTGATCGGTCCGATCGTGGGTGCCGGCGTGGTCAACGGCATGAAGACGTGGTTCACCTCGGTGCTGCCGCAGTACTGGCTGTTCGTGCTCGGCGCGATCTTCGTGCTCGTGACCCTGTTCCTGCCCCAGGGTATCGCCGGCCTGGTTCGCAAGCTGTGGGCGCGGCGCACGGCGCCCAGGGCGGTCGCGGATCCCGCAGCCGGGGGCGTGTCGTGAGTGCCGCCGAACCCATCGTCGACAATCCGGACGAGAACCCGGCGGGCAGCGCTGGCTACGGCCACGTCGTACCCGCCAATGTCGATCTGTCGCACGGCGGCATCCTGTATCTGGACGACATCACCGTGTCCTTCGACGGGTTTCGGGCACTGAACAAGCTGACGCTCGACATCGGCGTGGGCGAACTGCGCTGCGTGATCGGGCCCAACGGTGCCGGCAAGACCACGATGATGGACGTGATCACCGGCAAGACGCGGCCCGACAGCGGCACTGCGTTCTTCGGCCAGACCATGGACCTCACGCGCATGAGCGAGCCGGACATCGCCCACGCCGGCATCGGCCGCAAGTTCCAGCGGCCCACGGTGTTCGAAAACCATACCGTGTTCGAGAATCTCGAGCTCGCGATGAAGATGGACAAGGGCGTGCGCGCCACCCTGATGGCAAAGTTGAAGGGTGAACAGGTCGACGCCATCGGCGCGACCCTTGCACTGATCCGTCTCGAGGAGCAGGCGTGGCGCCCTGCAGGCCTGCTGTCCCACGGCCAGAAGCAGTGGCTCGAGATCGGCATGCTGCTCATGCAGGAGCCGAGGCTGCTGCTGCTCGACGAACCGGTGGCCGGCATGACGGACGCCGAGACCGAGCGCACCGGCGAGCTGCTGAACGAGCTGCGCGGCAAGCATTCGCTGATGGTGGTGGAGCACGACATGGATTTCGTCGCCGGCATCGCCGAGGGCGGCATCGTGACCGTGTTGCACGAAGGTTCAGTGCTGGCGCAAGGCACCATGGACGAAGTCCAGGCCGATGAGCGCGTCATCGAGGTCTACCTCGGCCGATGAACAGGAGGCTTCCCCACGCTCCCTTCGTTCGCTGCCCCCTGGGGGGGCGCGGGTCTCCCGTGGGGCGGCCCGGCGGGAGACCCCTCCAATGCTGACGGTGTCAGACATCAATCAGTACTACGGCGGCAGCCACACGCTGCGCGGCATCTCCTTCGAGGCGCCCAAGGGGGAATGCACTGCGCTGCTCGGCCGCAACGGCGTGGGCAAGACGACCCTGCTGCGCTGCCTGATGGGCGTGCTGCCGGTGGCGAGCGGCAAGGTGGAATTCGAGGGCCGTGACATCACGCGCGTGACGCCGCATCAGCGGGCGGCGCTGGGCATCGCCTATGTGCCGCAGGGCCGCGAGATCTTCGCGCGGCTCACGGTGGAGGAAAACATCCGCATGGGCATGGCCACCAAGTCGGCGGGCGCGGCGCGTCGCATCCGCGACGACGTGTTCGAGCTGTTCCCGGTGTTGAAGGAAATGCTCGGCCGGCGCGGCGGCGACCTGTCGGGCGGACAGCAACAGCAGCTCGCCATTGCCCGGGCGCTGGTGGCCGACCCCAAGCTGATCATCCTCGACGAGCCCACCGAAGGCATCCAGCCCTCCATCATCAAGGACATCGAGCGCGTCATCCGCCTCTTGCGCGAACGCGGCGACATCGCCATCCTGCTGGTCGAGCA
>LNDQ01000099.1 GCA_001464695.1 Betaproteobacteria bacterium Ga0077523
CACGGCGGCGGCCCGCAGATCGACGCGCTGCTGAAGCGCATCGGCAAGCAGGGTACGTTCGTCCAGGGCATGCGCGTGACCGACGAGGAGACCATGGACATCGTCGAGATGGTGCTCGGCGGACAGGTCAACAAGGACATCGTGAACCTCATCAACCGCCATGGCGGCAAGGCGGTCGGCATCACCGGGCAGGATGGCGGCTTCATCCGTGCCACCAAGCTGCTCATGCCGAACAAGGACAATCCCGAGGAGATGCTCGACATCGGCCAGGTGGGCGAGATCACCTCGATCGACCCCAGCATCATCGAGTTTCTCGACAAGGGCGACTTCATCCCCGTCGTCGCGCCCATCGGGGTCGGCGAGGAGGGCGAGACGTACAACATCAATGCCGACGTGGTGGCGGGCAAGCTCGCCGAGATCCTCAAGGCCGAGAAGCTGATCCTGCTCACCAATACGCCCGGCGTGCTCGACAAGGACGGCAAGCTCCTGACCGGGCTCACGCCGAAGCAGATCGACGAACTGTTCGCGGACGGCACCCTGTACGGCGGCATGCTGCCGAAGATCTCCTCGGCGCTCGATGCCGCACGCAGCGGTGTGCGCGCCGTGCACATCATCGACGGCCGGGTCGAGCATTCGCTGTTGCTCGAAGTGCTGACCGATCAGGGCGTGGGAACGCTGATCAAGGCGAAGTAGGTCGGCTGCGCCGACCTACTTCGAGGTGTCATTTGGCTCCCCCTCATCCCCCAACCCCTTCTCCGCCAGGGAGAAGGGGGGCTGCAAGCGCCATTGAGGAGGTGAGGTGAGGGAGCGGGTCGGACACACACGGCATCCCGTCTGGATCTTCGATCTCGACAACACGCTGCACGACGCGACCCCCCACATCTTTCCGCACATGAACCGCGCGATGACCGCCTACGTGGCGGAGCATCTGGCGGTCGACGAGGCGCAGGCCAACGAGCTGCGCACCCGCTATTGGCGGCGCTACGGGGCGACGCTGCTGGGGTTGATGCGGCATCACGGTGTCGACCCCCATCACTTCCTGTGGCACACCCACCAGTTCCCGGACCTCCGGCCCATGCTGCTGGCACACCCGGCGTTGAAGTCGCTGCTGCGCCGCCTGCCCGGCCGCAAGATCGTCTTCTCGAACTCGCCCAAGCACTATTCGGATGCCGTGCTCGGAGCGTTGGGCATCCGGCGCTTTTTCGAAGGCGTGTTCACGATCGAGCACACGGGCTTTCGGCCGAAGCCGGACGTGGCGGGCTTCCGGCGCCTGGTACGGCGCCACCGGCTGCACCCAAGGCGCTGTGTGATGATCGAGGATGCCGCCGAGAACCTCGTGACTGCGAAGCGGCTGGGCATGCGTACGGTGCTGGTCGGTCGCACCGGCAGCAGACCAGCGCACGTCGACTTCGCGCTGCGGGACGTGACCGGCCTGGCGAAGGTCCTTTGGAGACGTTGACGAAGCGGGCGCTCGCTTTGTGTACAATCCGCTGCAGTACTGCGCGGTGATCCGATAGACCGCGGAATCCATCACCCAGGGGAGGGGTTGCCGCCATGCCTGCCGCCAAACCCGGAGAACGCCGGCTCCAGATCCTGCAGACGCTGGCCGAAATGCTGCAGCAGCCCATCGGCGAGAAGATCACCACGGCTGCGCTCGCCAAACGGCTGGACGTGTCCGAAGCGGCGCTCTATCGCCACTTTGCGAGCAAGGCCCAGATGTTCGAGGGGCTCATCGAGTTCATCGAGCAGACCCTGTTCGGTCTGGTGAACAAGATCACGTCCGAAGAGACCAGCGGCTCCCGTCAGGTCGACGCCATCGTGTCGATGCTGCTGGGGTTCGCGGTCAAGAACCAGGGGATGACCCGCGTGCTGATCGGCGATGCACTGGTGAACGAGGACGAGCGGCTGCAGGCGCGCATCAACCAGTTGCATGACCGGCTGGAAAGCCAGGTGCGGCAGTCGCTGCGGTTTGCCGTGACCCAGAACGAGATGCCGCAGGACGTGGATACTGCTGCCAAGGCCAACCTCGTGATCTGCTACGTGGTGGGCCGCTGGCACCAGTATGCCAAGAGCGGGTTCAAGCGCAGTCCGCTCGAGTTCGCGGAGGCGCAGGCGAAGCTGCTGCTGTAGCCGGTGCGGGGTGCGCTGCCCCCACCCTAGCCCTCCCCCGGCGAAGCCGGGGGAGGGAATGTACGGCGCATGCGTCTCGTCTCCGACAAGCACGGGCACTCCTTCCCCCGGCTTTGGCGGGGGAATGTACGGCGCATCCGTCTCGTCTCCGGCAAGCATAGGCACTCCTTCCCCCGGCTGTGCCGGGGGAAGGTTGGGATGGGGGCTGAGGGCGCGCGCGTGCGCCTAAACGCCGACCGCCACCTCAGCCTTCGCGCATACGCTGCACGCCGGATCCTTCGACACCCGGATGCTGCGCCACTGCATGGTCCGCGCGTCCAGCAACTGCAGCCGCCCGACCAGTGGCTCGCCGACGCCGGCCAGCACCTTCAGCGCTTCGGCAGCCTGCATGGACCCGATGATCCCGACCAGCGGTGCGAACACACCCATCACGGCGCAGCGCACTTCCTCGAACTCGCCGGCTTCGGGGAACAGACATTCGTAGCAAGGGCTCCCCGGCTGACGCGAGTCGAATACCGCCACCTGGCCGTCGAAGCGCACGGCAGCGCCGGAGACGAGCGGTCTGCGATGGTTCACGCACGCGCGGTTCACCGCATGCCGCGTGGCGAAGTTGTCGCTGCCGTCGATCACGACATCGGCCTGCGCCACCAACTCATCAAGGCGATCGCCGGCGACACGTTCGCGCACCGGATCGATGATCGTGGCAGGGTTGATGCGGTTCAGCGTCGCTCGCGCCGAGTCGACCTTCGGCTGTCCGATCCCGTCTGTATAGTGC
>LNDQ01000100.1 GCA_001464695.1 Betaproteobacteria bacterium Ga0077523
CACTGGATGCTGGACGGCTGGGTGCAACTGGCGCTCGCCACGCCGGTGCAGTTCTGGCTCGGCGCGCGGTTCTATCGCGCAGGCTGGAAAGCGCTCAAGGCGCGCACCGGCAACATGGATCTGCTGGTCGCCCTCGGAACCTCCGCCGCGTTCGGTCTCAGCATCTACGAACTGATCGCTCATCCTGCCAACGGCATGCCGAAGTTGTACTTCGAAGCCTCCGCGGTGGTCATCACGCTCGTGCTGCTGGGCAAGTGGCTCGAGGCGCGGTCCAAGCGCATGGCGACCGATGCGATACGCGCATTGAATGCGTTGCGGCCGGAACATGCCCGGGTGCTCGAGAATGGGTCGGAGCGGGAAGTCGCAATCGATATGGTCGTCGCCGGCGATGTGGTCGTCGTGCGGCCGGGCGAGCGCATTGCCGTGGACGGCATCGTGATCGAAGGCACGAGCGAGGCCGACGAATCGCTCATCACCGGCGAGAGCCTGCCGGTGGCGAAGCACGCAGGCGACAAGGTGACGGGCGGATCGGTGAATGCCGATGGTCGGCTGGTGGTCCGCGCCAGTGCCGTGGGTGTGGAATCAACCCTTGCCCGGATCGTGCGGCTGGTGGAATCCGCGCAGGCGAAGAAGGCACCGATCCAGCGGTTGGTGGATCGGGTGAGCGCGGTGTTCGTGCCCGTGGTCGTGGCGATCGCGGCGGTCACGCTGGTCGCATGGGGGTTCGCCACCGGCCACTGGGAAGCCGCGATCCTCAATGCGGTGGCGGTGCTGGTGATCGCGTGTCCCTGCGCTCTCGGCCTGGCCACTCCCGCGGCCATCATGGTCGGGACCGGCGTGGCGGCGCGGCACGGCATCCTCATCAAGGATGCGGAAGTACTCGAGACCGCCCATGCCGTCACGGCGGTGGCCTTCGACAAGACCGGCACGCTGACCGAAGGGAAGCCGCGCTTGGTCGCCGCGGAAGCGGTATCCGGTTCGCGGCTGGAATTGCTGGCGCTGACCGCGTCGATTCAGAGCGGCAGCGAACATCCGTTGGCAAGGGCGGTGTTGGAGGCTGCCGCTGCGGAAAGCGCGGTAACGTTGCCTGCGACCAACGTGCGCGCATTGCCCGGGCGCGGCATGGCCGCCGAGGTCGGCGGTCGCGACCTGCGACTCGGCAGCGCGCGCCTGATGGGTGAACTGGGCGTCGATACGTCGACCTTGGCAACTCGAGCCGCGGAGTTGCAGGCGGATGGGCGGACTGTTTCGTGGATCGCAGAGGTGAGCCCCGTGCCGCGGCTGCTCGGGTTGCTGGCTTTCGGCGATGCGCCGAAAGCGACGGCGCGCGCAGCGATCGCGGCCCTGCGCGCGCAGCACGTCCGGACCATCATGGTGACGGGCGACAATGCCGGAGCAGCGCGCGCGATTGCCGGGCAGTTGGGGATCGACGACGTGCGGGCGGAGGTATTGCCCGGCGACAAGGCCGGTGTCATCGCCGAGCTGAAGCGCGATGGTGCGCGCGTGGCGATGGTGGGCGACGGCATCAACGATGCCCCCGCGCTTGCGGCGGCCGACGTGGGCATGGCGATGTCGAGCGGGACCGACGCTGCGATGCATGCGGCCGGCGTAACCCTGATGCGTGGCGATCCGCGGCTGGTGAGCGATGCGATCTCGATCTCACGGCGGACCACCACCAAGATCCGGCAGAACCTGTTCTGGGCCTTCATCTACAACATCGTCGGCATTCCGCTCGCAGCGCTCGGCCTGCTCGATCCCATCATCGCCGGCGCCGCGATGGCATTCAGCAGCGTGAGCGTCGTCACCAACGCGCTCACTTTGCGCCGGTGGCGGCCCACGGCCGGAGGCAGGCCATGAACAACGAGCAGGAAGGGCCGTTCAACATCGGTGAAGCGGCGGCACTGTCGGGTGTGTCCGCGAAGATGCTGCGCCACTATGAAGCGCTGGGGCTGCTGCCCAGGGTGGCTCGCACCTATTCCGGGTATCGCCAGTACGGGCCGAGTGAAGTGCACACGCTGCGCTTCATCCGCCGTGCCCGCGATCTCGGGTTCGGCATCCCCGAGATCAAGCTGCTGCTCGACCTCTGGCAGAACCGGCGACGCGCCAGTGTCAACGTGAAGCGCATCGCCCTGGAGCACGTGGCCGATCTCGACCGTCGCATCGCGGAGATGCAGGCGATGAAGCGCACGCTGGCGGCGCTGGCGCATAGCTGCCATGGCGACGACCGCGCGGAATGCCCGATCCTCGACGATCTCGCCGCCGCCGAGCTGCCGGCGTCCCGGCGAGTGGCGGCGAAGCGCTTCCGCTGAAGGCTGGTCAGCCGCCGACCGGCAACGTGAGGATCGGCGACTTGCCCTTGCCCGACGCCGACTGCAGCGAGAAGAGGAAGTTCAGCAGATTGAGCGACGACTTCGAGGTGAGATCGCTGTCGGCGACGTAATACCACCAGCCCCGATGCTGCACCGCGACGAAGGCGTCGGCCGGCTTCTGCTTCGAGGTACGGATGTGCATGGTCTCGCCGAGCAGGGTTTGCCAGTCGAAGCGGCGGCCCTGGTCGTCGACCGTGACCGTCACAAGGCCGGCGGCGGCATGCTCGGGCGGCACCTCGACCGACTGCGCCAGGTAGTAGAGCAAGCCCAGAAGCGATCGCCCGCGCATGCCCACTTCGTCCGCCTGCCGGTGGTAGGGGAACTGGGTGAGGTGGAAGTCCTCCAGGTTCGGATCGAGATCGAGCAGACGGCGCACCGCTGCGACGTCCGGAGCGAGCGGATCGGCAGGATCCGCCGGCGCCCGCAACCAGAAGCGCGGCCGGCGGGTGGGCGGCGTCGTCTCGCCGGTACCGGGCTCCCAATTCATGCCGAACAGCTTTGCCACCGACAGGCGCCGCAGCCGCGACGCGAGCTCCGCGAACTTCTCGTAGTCGGGTTTAAGCGCCGGCGTCGGGCCGGTCGCCGAGGGAGCGTTCTCCACGTCGTTGACTCTCTGCACGCACAGCAGCAGGAGGCGCTCGATGCTCCAGCCGTTCTGCGCGAACAGCATGATGGAATCGAGCGGCAGCGGCGAGAGCATGCGGGTGGCGAATTCCTCGCCCTGCAGCGGCAGATAGGTGACGGTCGGCCGGTTGCCCAGGGTCACTCCGGCACCGGCGGTGAGTTCGTCGTTCGGTGTCACCGTGTTCAGTCTGCCGCCCAGGGCCAGGTTGCGGTCGAAGGTGTAGCTGGTGACAACCGAAGTCAGTTCCACGAACATCGGCGTATCGCGGTAGCGCAACCGTACCAGGTTGAGCAGCATCTGCTCTTCCTGGGACTGGATGATCTCGCGGTTGTAGTTCGGGCGTTCCGCGCGTACCGAGGAGGGGCCGAAATTCGAGGCGCATCCGGCGGCGAGGGCGACCAGGCTCAATGGCACAGCGATGCAACAGGCGAGGGACCGCATGTCGGACGGCAGTGAACAGGGCGAGGGGAAAGTACCACAATGTCCGGCCCGGGCGCATGCCGCCCGGATGGTCATGGCGCTGTGCATCGTGACGGCAGGGCCGGTGGCGGCCGATGCCGACATCGGACCCTTCTCCCGTGGTGTCGCCGGGTCGCAGCCCGGTGCACCCTGGCGTGCCACGAAACTACCCAAGGTGGTGCAGGAGACGCACTATCGCCTGGTCGAAGACGGCGGGGTCGTCGTGCTCGAGGCCGACGCGAACGCCGCGATGTCCGGCCTGGTGCATCCGCTCGCGGCCGACCCGCGGGCGAATCCGATCCTCGAATGGCGCTGGAAGGTGAACGGCCTGCCGTCGAACGCAAACTTCGGAACGAAGCAGGGCGACGATTTCGCGGCGCGCGTGTACGTGCTGTTCGACTACGACACGGCGAAGTTGCCGCTGCTCGCGCGCCTCAAGCTGAAGCTCGCGCGGGCGCTTTACGGTGAAGCGGTGCCGGCGGCGGGCCTCTGCTACGTCTGGGATGCCAAGGTCGCGGTCGGGACGACGGCGTGGAGTCCCTATACCGACCGGTTGCGCGTGATCGTCGTGGATTCGGGGGCGGTCGATGTCGGTCGTTGGAAGACCGTGCGCCGCAACGTGGTGGAGGACTATCGGGCGGCGTTCGGCGAGGAACCGCCCGCGCTGTCCGGGGTGGCCGTTGCCACCGATACCGACAACACCGGTTCGCGGCTCACCGCCTGGTACGGTGATCTCAAGCTGCTCGGCACGCCCTGAAGCCGTGCGGGCTCAGGCGCGCAGGGCCGCGGCGATGTCGGGGATGTGGGGTGTGGCGGCTTCCCGGTCCCATCGGACTTCGATGAGACCGCGCAGCGCATTGCTCACGAAGAGGCGCTCGGCGCGTTGCAGGTCGACGAGATCGACGCTGCGCTCCTGCACTCGTCCTTGCGCCAGCAACCGGCTGCGCATCACGCCGTCGAGCGCGCCGTCCGCGAGCGGCGGCGTCACCAATGTACCGTCGACCTCGAGGATGACGTTGGTGCGGGCCCCCTCGGCGACCCGCCCCGCGGTGTTGAGAAACACCGCATCGAAATGCCCGGTGGCCACGACGCGCGCCAGCTCGCGATCGTAGAGCATGCGCGCGGTGGTCTTGTGGTGCGCTCGCGGGTCGTCGGTGGGGACGCGGTGCGGCGACAGCACGACCGTCGGTAGCGGCGGCAAGGGTGCGAGCGGCGCGGATTCGAGCGTGTGGATGCCGTCGGGACGCAACGAGAGACGCAATCGATGCGGTGCCGCGCCCAGCATAGTCGCGCGCCGACGCACGTCTCGGGCAATGGCGTCCATGTCGATGCCGAAATCGAACCAGCGCGCGGATTTCGTGAGACGAGCGAGATGGGCATCGAGCAACGCGACCGTGCCGTCGCGTGCCAGCATGGTTTCGAACAGTTCGAACGCGGGCGGCGGTGACGAGAAACGCGCTTTCACCAGGCATTCCTGCCATTCACCCTCGGGCGTCGAATCATGGGTGACACCGCTGCCGATTCCCAGGCGCGCACGCCGCGCGCGGTCGATGGCGATGGTGCGGATCGCGACGTTCCAGCGACAGTCGCCACCGGGTGCGATCCAGCCGAGCGCGCCGCAGTACAGACCGCGATCGGCGGGTTCCAGCTCGTCGATGATCTCCATGGCACGGATCTTCGGTGCCCCGGTGATCGAACCGCAGGGGAAGAGTGCGCGGACGACGTCCTCCAGCGAGCCATCGACCGGTTCCGCATCGATCGTGGACGTCATCTGCCAGACGGTGGGGTAGGCCTCCACGTCGAACAGGGAGCGCACGCGCACCCGCCCCGGAGGCACGAGGCGACCGAGGTCATTGCGGATTAGGTCCACGATCATGACGTTCTCCGCGCGTTCCTTGGCGGAAGTCGTGAGGGATTCGGGCGAGGCCGATCGCGGCGCAGTCCCTTTCATCGGCTTGGTCGTGATGCGCGTGCCGCGGCGCTCCACGAACAACTCCGGCGAGCGCGACAGGATCCAGCCGCCGGCATGATGCACGACGCCGCCGTAGCGGGCGGGCTGGGTCTCGCGCAGGCGGGCGTACAGGGCGAGCGGGTGTCCGTAAGTCTCGCCGTTCATCGGGAACGTGAGATTGACCTGATAGGCGTCGCCCGCGGCGATGTAGCTGCGGATGCGTTTGATCTTCTCGGCGTAGTCGTCAAAGCTCAGGGCTGCTTCGAGCCCGCCGAGTCCGGCCGCGCGATCGTCCACCGGCAGAGCGTCGAGCCGGGCTTGCAGCCAGGCGTCGGCACCGCGACGATCCAGGCGGGTGGAGCGCCCGAATACCCAGGCTTGCAGCAGCGGCGTGTGGTGCTCGCCGAGGCGATGGCGCAGTCGCGGTTCGAGTGCCAGGCCCAGCGCATAGGGCAGGGCCAGTGCGATCCAGGCACCGTCGCACGCGAGTTGCTCGATGCGGGTGAAAGCCGCAGGCAGTTCGTCAGGCGCAGCGGGCGCAATCGTCTGCGTCAGGTCTTCGAGCAGTACCGCGTGGCCGTCAGCGTCGAGGTTGTTCTCGAAGAGGGCGAAGGGGAGGGTGATCAATGGGGGCGCCCGGGTAGGGCGGCCCCCATCCCAACCTTCCCCCGGCCAAGCCGGGGGAACGGGTGTACGGCTCCTTCCCCCAACTTTGTTGGGGGAAGGCTGGGATGGGGGCCGGCACTCGCGTCCACACAATTCTTCATTTCCAGACCGCGCTCTCCGCCGCCTCCCGCACCACCAACTCCACGTCTTCCGGCAACATCAACCGCTCGGCTTCGAGCTTGCGCGCGGCAGCCTCGACCTTCCTTAGGTAGCCGTCGCGGTCGCCGTACAACTCCTGCAGCGACGGCCGCGGGTCGCCCGCCGCATCGGCCTCCACGCGCGTCTTCGGCAGCGGAATCATCGAGCCGAGCAGGTCGCACAGATCGTCGCCACCGAACTCCGTCCGGCGCGTATTCCACCCCAGCACTGTCGCGACCGGTGCTTCGACGTAGGGATGACGGATCCCCGCGATGTCGTTGCCCGCCGCATCGATCTGCGGAACCAGCACACGGTGCGGGTAGATGATGTCCGGAAACAGCTTCTCGACGATGCCGGCGTTGCCGATGACCTTCTCGCCGAAATCGCGTTCTCCGGAGCCGTTGAACAGCCCTGCGTACTTCACGTTCGGAATCCTGGGCCACGCGAGCGCTTCCGGCGTCACCAGCGTGCCGTCACCGACAGTGGGCACCTTGCTCGGCGGCGGTGCCGTGCCCTTGCGCACCCAATCGTCCAGCGCCACCGTCAGTGCGCGCAGCAGCGGGCCCGGATGGACCGGATTGGTGAGCTGCTCGCATTGCCGGTTACCGATGCCGTAGTGCGGCGCGTCGCCCTTGAAGCTGCCGTGCTGCAGGCTGGAGAGCAGATAGCGGCGTACCCGCGGCACTTCGGTCAAGTCGGTCTTGCCGCCTTCGGTGGTTCCCGTGAGCGAGGCGCGGAACTGCCAGTACTCGTTCGACGTATCGCTGTGGATCACCTTCGGATCGCTCATGGGCCGCTTGAGGATGCCGTCGGGCAGGCGCGTCTTCGGGTGGCCGCGCACGCCGTACTGATGCGGAAAATTCGTGTCCGGCACGTAGCGTTCGCGGTGCTGCTGGGTGAACGGGTTGGGCTGCGCGAAGCGGTAGTTGAGGTAGAGCTTCTGCACGCCGGCCACGTGGATGTGCGCGCCGTCGCAGACGCGCCGGCCGCGCTCGTCCTCGTTGAACCCCTGGTAGAGGAAATCGCGCAGGTACATACCGGAGGACGAGATGCCCTGGCACAGGGTGGTCTCGAGCCCGGCAACCGGGTTGGGATTGCCGGCCGCATCGGTCGTTTCGTGCCGCAGGAACGACACGAAATCACGTGAGGTGAGATAGCCGAGACCCATCACCGGCGAGCCGGTGGCTCGATAGATCAGGTGGTAGTTGCGATCGTTGCGGAAGCCGCCTTGCACGCAGATGTCGGTGGTGCTGGGGTCACCTGGCCAGCCGTCGGGGCAGCGGGCGAAGGCCCAATCCTCGTCCGCCACGCGGTCACCGCGCGGGATCTGCGGGCCGCTCGGCCGCGGTGAGTCCGACCCCACGACCCACAGTTCGGCCTCGGCCTTCGCCTTGTCGATATCGATCGCAGGGTAGCTCTTGAAGGCCGCTCCGCCCGACAGTGGCAGGGTCGACGGAGTTGCGCCGTTGAAGTTGCGGTCGCCGAACTCGGTCAGGATGCGTTGGGTGATCGGGGTACCGGCGAAGTCCACTGCCACCGGGAAGTTCACGGTGAGCCGGTGGTCGCCGGGTGCGATATCCGCACCCCAGCCCACCCAGGCGACCACGTAGCCGCGCTGCATCAGGAAACCGTTGCCGAAGTCCGCAGGCGCCATCGGGTCGTTCATGTTCGCCTTGGACGAGGTGTCGTGCAGCCGGCCGAAGGCGATCTTGCGGCCCCGGTTGTTGACCTCGTAGAACAGCGTGCGCGAGCCCTTGCCGAGATCGACGGGTTTCAGGATCACCACGTCGGCCGAGAACTCCACCAGCCCGCGGGCGTTGAGCGGAGCGTTGCGGATGTCGAAGACGCGCCCATTGCGCGGGTCTGCGGGGTCGGCCTCGAAATGGGCCGTGCCGGTCAGTTTCTCGTACGGACCGACGTCGCCGAAGCTCTGGCCATCGGCCACGACCTCCCGCTTGACGATGTCGAGCCGCACCAGGCGGGCCTCGGCCAGGACCGGCAGGGTCAGGGCGATGAGGGTCAGTACCGCGCAGAGGGGGAATCGCATGGTGGCTCCGGGGACGGGGATCGCAGTGTATACGGGCGGCGAGCGGGCTTAGAATCACGGTTTCGAAGCCGAACCAGAGGCGCCATGGAAACCGCAGCCCGCATCCAGAGCCAGCTTGAGACGAAGGTCGTGAAGGCCGCCTGTCCGCACGATTGCCCCGACGCGTGCGGCATGTACGTGACGGTCAACGTGAAGACCGGCCGTGCCATCAAGGTGGAAGGCGATCCGACCCATCCCATCACCAAAGGCTACCTCTGCAACAAGGTCAACAACTATGTCGACCTGGTCTACAACGACAATCGCGTGCTCTACCCGCGGCGCCGGGTCGGTCCGAAGGGGCCGGGTGCGAAATTCGAACGCATCACCTGGGACGAAGCGCTGGATGCGGTCGCCGCCGGACTGAAGCGAGTCATCGCCGAACACGGACCGGAAGCGGTGCAGCCGTATTCCTACTCCGGCACGCTGGGCCTGATCGGCTTCTCCGGCATGGGCGAACGGTTCTTCAACAAGATGGGTGCAGCCCGTCTCGACCGGACGATCTGTTCCACCGTCGGCGGCGTCGCCGGCCAGTACACCACGGGTAACGTCCACTCGGCCAACATCGAGGACATCCCGGACATGGAGGTGGTGATCCTCTGGGCCACCAACCTCGTGAGTACCGGTGTGCACGCGATGCCGTTCGTGACCGAGGCGAGGGCGCGCGGCGCGAAGATCATCGCCATCGATCCGCGCGTGACGCGCACCACGGTGTTCGCCGACTGGCACCTGCAGCCGAAGCCCGGCACCGACGGTGCGCTGGCGCTGGGCATGATGCACGTGCTGGTGCGCGAAGGACTGCACGACGAAGCCTTCATGAAGGCGCACACGGTCGGCTGGGAAGAGCTGCTGCGCGACCGATTGCCCGAATACACGCCGGAGCGGGTGGCCGCGATCACCGGGCTCACGGTCGACGACATCGAACGCCTGGGCAAGCTGTACGGCAGTACGAAGAAATCCTTCATTCGCCTCAACTACGGTATCCAGCGACAGGACAACGGCGGCATGACGGTGCGCGCCATCCTGCTGCTGCCGACCCTGACCGGCGCAATGCTCGAAAAGGGCGGCGCCTGCCTCGGCACCGGGAAGGAACTGCGCAGCGTCGACATGCGCAAACTCCAGCGCACCGATCTCCTCGCCGGCCGCAATCCGCGCATGGTCAACATGATCCGCATCGGCGAGGCGTTGAACGACGCGACGCTGACGCCTCCCATCAAGGCGCTGGTCGTGTGGAATGCGGAGCCTGCCAATTGCGCACCGGATACTGCATCGGTGCGGCGCGGGCTGATGCGCGATGATCTGTTCACCGTCGTGCACGACACATTCTTCACCGACACCTGCGACTACGCCGACATCGTGCTGCCGGCCGACACCACGCTGGAACACATGGATCTGGTCGGCGGCTACGGGCATTTCGTGTACGCCTTGTCGCAGCCCGCCATCGACAAGGTGGGCGAGAGCCTGGACAACAGCGAGCTGTTCCGTCGCCTGGCCGTGAAGATGGGTTACGACGAGCCGTGTTTCGCGCAGAGCGACGAGGACATGATCCGCGAGCTGATCGACCCCGAGTTCAACCCCCTGTTCGAAGGCGTCACGTTCGAAGGATTGATGGAAAAGGGCTGGATGCGCGCTGCCGTGGATTCGCCGCGGCGGCCGGGGCTCAACAGCGGCCGCTGGCCGACACCTTCGGGCAAGATCGAGATCCGCAGTGAAAGCCTGGGCAAGACCGGCCTCGATCCGCTGCCCGCGTACGTGCCCCCCATCGAGGGCATGGCGAACCCCGCGGCGACGCAACGCTATCCGCTGCAGGTGATCAGCTCGGCCACCCACTACTTCATCGGTGCGAGTTTCCAGCACGTGCACCGGCTGCAGGAGATGATGTCGCGCCAGACCTTCGAGCTGGCGGAAGCGGACGCCAAGGCGCGCGGCATCGCCAGCGGTGATACTTGCCGTCTCTACAACGACCGCGGCGAAGTGTTCGGGCATGCGTTGGTGGTGTCGGGCATGCTGTCCGGCGTGATCGGTGCGCCGAAGCAGTTGCAGGGCTCGAAGCAGGTGAACGGGCTCAACGTGAATGCGCTGGTGAGCCAGCGCGAAGCCGACATGGGTCATGGTCCCGTGTTCTTCTCGACCCTCGCCGAGATCGAGAAGATCGACGCACTTCCGGAACGCACCACCGCATGACGGCAACCATCATCGACGGTGTGGCCATCGCCAAGGCGACCCGTGCCGCATGGCGTGATCGCGCCGACATCCTGCGAGCGCGTGGCATCACGCCGGGGCTTGCCGTCATCATCGTCGGCGACAATCCCGCTTCGAAGGTGTACGTGCGCAACAAGGTCAAGGCCTGCGGCGAGATGGGGCTGCACTCGGAATTGATCGAGTACTCCGAGTCGGCGTCGCAGCGCGATGTGCTGGCGCGCATCCAGGCGCTCAACAACGATCCGCGCATCCACGGCATCCTGGTGCAATTGCCACTGCCCAGGCAGTTCGACCCGGACAAGGTGCTGGAGGCCATCGTGCCTTCCAAGGATGTCGACGGGTTCCACGTCGAGAACGCGGGTGCGCTCGCTACCGGGTTGCAGGGCTTCTGGCCGTGCACGCCGCACGGCGTGATGGTCATGCTCGAGCACCACAAGGTGCCGCTGCAGGGCGCAGAGGCCGTGGTGGTGGGTCGCAGCAACATCGTCGGCAAGCCGCAGGCTTTGATGCTGCTCGCGAAGGATGCAACCGTGACCATCTGCACGTCCAAGACCCGTGACCTCGCGTTCCACACCAGGCGTGCGGACGTGCTCGTCGTCGCTACCGGCAAGCCGAAGATGGTGACCGGCGCCATGATCAAACCTGGCGCCGTCGTGATCGACGTGGGCATCAACCGCCTGCCGGACGGGAAGCTGTGCGGTGACGTGGATTTCGAAAGTGCCAAGGAAGTGGCGGGGATGATCACGCCGGTGCCCGGCGGTGTGGGCCCGATGACCATCACCATGCTGCTCGCCAACACGGTGCTGTCCGCGGAACGCTACGCCGACGGCAAGGTCTCCACGTTCCGGCCGGAGGCGGTTCCGGTCGTGTGATGTTCGCCGATCGCGCCGACGCAGCCCGCAAACTGGCGGGTGCGCTTGCGCGATTCCGGGGCAGCAACCCGCTGGTCCTCGGCATTCCCCGCGGCGGCGTGCCGATGGCTGGGCTGATCGCCGACGAGTTGCAGGGCGATCTCGACGTGGTGCTGGTGCGCAAGCTGCGCGCCCCGGCGAATCCCGAGTATGCGATCGGCGCGATCGACGAGTCGGGGTGGTCGTTTCTCACGTCCGAAGCGGCCTGGGTGCGCCCGTCGCCCGAATACCTGGAACAGGAGCAGCGCACCCAGTTCGAGGTCATCCGCGAACGGCGGCGTGCCTACACGGCGTTGCGGCCGGCACGCGACCCGGCGGGACGCACCGTCATCGTCGTGGACGACGGTCTCGCCACGGGGTCCACGATGATGGCGGCGTTGCATGCATTGGCCACCAAGCATCCCGCCAGGCTCGTGTGCGCGGTGCCCGTGGCCCCGCCCGAGACGATCGAGAAGGTGAAGGCGTATTGCGACGAAGTGGTGTGCCTCGCGACGCCGCAGGATTTTTCCGCGGTCGGGCAGTTCTACCGGAGCTTTCCGCAGGTCACCGACGAGGAAGTGGCGGCAGCGCTCGCAAGGTGACGGCAGCTAACGTGCGGTGAGCCGCACCGGTATCCGCTGCCGCCCGAACTGCCCCTTGAATTCGCCGAAGCGCCCGGCGATCTGGGTGCCGCACCGCGGACATGACCCTTCTTCGGTCAAGCGATAGAACTCGATGCGGTGCCAGTCGCGCGCGATCAGACCCGCGCCGCAGTGATGGCAGCGTGTCGTGCCGCCGGCGACATCATGGATGTTGCCGGTGTAGACATAGCGCAGGCCTGCGGCGATCGCGATGTCGCGGGCGCGCATCAGCGTGGACGCCGGCGTGGGCGGCAGATCGGTCATCTTGAAATCGGGGTGGAAGGCAGTGAAATGCAGCGGCACGTCCGGGCCCAGCGCGGCGGCGATCCACGCCGACAGCGCGCGCAACTCGTCGTCGGAGTCGTTCTTCGTCGGGATCAGCAGGGTCGTGATCTCGACCCAGACGGCGGTCTCGTGCACCAGGTACTCGAGCGTATCCAGCACCGGCTGCAGGTGTGAACCGGTCAGCTTCACGTAGAACTCGTCGGTGAAGCCCTTCAGGTCGACGTTGGCCGCATCCATCTTGGCGTAGAACTCGCGGCGTGGCGCTTCGTGGATGTACCCTGCAGTCACCGCTACGGTCTGCAAGCCACGCTCGTGACAGGCATCGGCCACGTCCATGGCGTACTCGGCGAAGATGACCGGGTCGTTGTAGGTGAACGCCACGCTCTTCGAACCGGTCTGGAGCGCCGCCTCGGCGATGCGGTCGGGACTCGCGCGGTCCATCAGCCGATCCATGTCGCGCGATTTCGAGATGTCCCAGTTCTGACAGAACTTGCACGCGAGGTTGCAGCCCGCGGTGCCGAACGAGAACACCGCCGACCCGGGGTAGAAGTGGTTGAGCGGTTTCTTCTCGATCGGATCGACGCAGAAGCCCGACGAGCGGCCATAGGTGGTGAGCACCATGGCGTCGTCGATGCGTTGTCGTACGAAGCACGCGCCGCGCTGGCCTTCGTGCAGTCGGCAGTCGCGCGGACACAGGTCGCATTGCAGGCGACCGTCGTCGAGCATATGCCACCAGCGCGCGGGATGTGCGCCTTCTAGGATTCGCTCCATTTGTCGACCGTGTAGCGGGCGACGCGAAGGTCGTCCGACCAGAAATCCATCGGCAGGCCGGCCTTGTTCTTCAGATGCGTGAAGAATTCCCTCGGCGTAGGCAACGATTCCCACACCTGCGGCAGGAAGGTGCCACGGTGGCCGTCGACTTCCAGTATCAGGCCGTCGACCTCGGGACGAAGCTGTGCGATGAGATCGTCTTCGTCGCGGAAAGCCATGGGCTCCGGCACCGACAACAGCGACACCTCCACCGTGATCTCGTCGAACTCCCGCAACGACACCGGGCGGAACCGCGGATCGAGGAACGCGGCCGAGCGTGCGTTGTGTTTCACGTCGTCCACCAGTGCGCGCCGCGCTTCCAGACTGCCGATACATCCGCGCAACTGGCCGTTGCGTTTCAACGTGACGAAAGAAGCGCCGAGCTCCCGGAGGAAAGGCGCGTCCTCGCGGGCGGTCAGCTCGAGACCCAGTTGGCGGGCGATGGTGGCGCGGGCCAGCGGCAGCAGCACGGTGCCCTTCTGGGTGGCGCCCGCGTCGACGGGGCCGCCAGACCCGCCTTCGGCGAACGCCAGCGACGCGTACCCGACGACCCGGCTCCGATCGCCCGCGGTGTCGCCCGAGTTGCGCACGTCGAGCAATGTCGGCGTGAGACCGCGGCGGCGCGCCACCAGCAGCAAGGCGTTCACCGGAGTCGCGCCGCAGGCGTGGTGGTGGTCGATGTGCGGATCGAGCGCCAGCATGGTGCGCACGGTCTCACTGTCCGTACGTTGCGCCGTCTGGTAGGGCAGGTAGTGCGAGAGATCGGAACTCACGACGATGAGCGTTTCGGGCCCGCCCCACAGATGATCCAGCACCTGCGCCACTTCCTGGGGTGTGGCGTCACCGACGGCGAGCGGTACCAGCGTGAACTCGCCCAGGGCCTCCTGCAGAAAGGGCAGGTGCACTTCGAGCGAGTGCTCCTGGGCGTGGGCCGCGGCGCTTTCCGCGACCTGCGGCAACGAGCGCAGCGAGGCCGCGGCATCGGCGTCCACGGCGATCGGGCCCAGGGGCGTTTCGAACTGTTCGACCCCCGGCAGCGCGAGACCCCGCGCGGCCACGCGGTGACAGGGCCCCAGGAGCACTACGCGCGTGACCTTCCCACGGAGCCGCGCGACCCGGGCATAGGCAGTCGCAGCAACATCGCCCGAATATACATAGCCGGCGTGGGGGGCGATGATAGCCTTGGGCTCGAGCGTGTCCGTCGGTGTGAGACGCGTCGCGGAAGCGAGCCGCGCCCGCACGTCGGCGCGCAGTTGCGACTCGTCGCCGGGATAGAAGGTCCCTGCGACTGCAGCGCGGCGGAGAGTGGGCATGCTCATGGCCGAAGGACCGTAACGCTGAACGACCGGCGCGACAAGGGTGGGCATTGACGACCCGGGCCGCTGCCGCCTACATTACTGACCGGTCAGTTATTACGAGACACTTGTCATGGGCATGGGTGCGGCCAGGAAGGGCGGGGTGTCCGCGAGGAGCGTGCGCGCGGAAGGGCGCTGGACCCGGCGCAAGGATGCACGGCCGGCCGAACTGCTGGCGGCCGCCCTCGATCTTTTCGTGGAACGGGGCTACGCCGGCACCCGGCTGGACGACGTCGCGAGCCGCGCGGGCGTCAGCAAAGGCACGCTCTACCTCTACTATTCCAGCAAGGAAGAGTTGTTCAAGGCGGTCATCCGCGAGGGCCTGGTGCCGGTGTACGAACACGGCGAGCGGATGGTCGATGCCCATTCCGGCAGCGCGGAGGACCTGATCCGCAATCTCCTGCGCGCCTGGTGGGAGATGATCGGGGCCACCAATCTGGGCGGCATCCCCAAGCTCATGATCGCCGAGTCCGGTAATTTCCCCGAGGTGACGCGCTTCTATTTCGACGAAGTGGTGAGCCGCGGCCGCAAGCTGGTCGCGCGCGCCGTCCGTCTGGGCATCGAGTCCGGCGAGTTCCGCGACCTGCCGGTGGACCAGATTGTTCGACTCATGCTGGCGCCGGTGATGCTGATGGCCGTTTGGCGTTACTCCTTCGCGTTCTGCGATACGACACCGCTCGACCCGGACAGCTACCTCAAGCTGCACGTGGATGTCTTGTTGAACGGGTTGCGTGCGACCGAACCGGCGCTGGCGTGACCGTGTTGCTCCATACTTTCGAGAGACGAAACATGAATACTCACCCGACGGTCGCTGCATCGACAGTTGTGCTCGTCCTGGCCGCATCGCTGCTGGCGGCTTGCTCGAAGGAAGAGAAGGCGGCTGACGCGGCGCGTGCGGTCAACGTCGTCAAGGTCGATGCCGTCAGCGGCGAACTGGGGGCCAGCTATACCGGCGAGGTGCGCGCGCGCTTCGAGACGGCGCTCGGCTTCCGGGTCCCGGGCAAGATCACGGCGCGCCTCGCGGAAGTGGGCGATGCGGTGAAGCAGGGCCAGGTCCTGGCGCGCATCGATCCCGGTGACCAGCGGCTCGGCATCGAGGCGGCGCGCCAGCAGGTGGCCGCGGCCCAGACCCACTACGACCAGAATGCCGCCGACCTGGCGCGCTTCCAGGAGCTGGCGAAGCAAGGCTTCATCAGCGCGGCCGAGGTGGAGCGGCGCGCCACCGCCACGCGCGTCGCAGCGGCGCAGCTCGATCAGGCCAAAGCCCAGCTCGGTACCAACGAGAACCAGGCCGCCTACACGCAACTGCGCGCCGACCACGATGGCGTGGTGACGGCCATCGGTGCGGAAGTGGGGCAGGTGGTCGCCGCGGGCCAGATGGTGATGCGGGTGGCGCGGCGCGGCGACATGGAGGTCGCGATCAACGTGCCGGAGAACCGCCTCGCGGACGTGAACAAGGCCGACAAGGTCAAGATCGACTTCTGGGCCCAGCCCGACAAGCTGCTGGACGGCAAGGTGCGCGAGATCGCGCCGAGTGCGGATCCGGTCACGCGCACGTACACGACGAAGGTCACCATCCTGGGTGGCGACCGCGACATCCACCTCGGCATGACGGCCAACGTCTACTTCCGGACCAACGGTCACGCTGCCGTGGTGCGCCTGCCGTCGTCGGCGCTGTATCAGAAGGGCGACGAGATGGCGGTGTGGGTGGTGGATCCGAAGACGTCGCAGGTGAGCCTGCGTCCGGTGAAGGTGGATCGATACAGCGACGAGGCGGTGCGGGTCACCGAAGGCCTGAGCGGTGGTGAACTGGTGGTACGTGCCGGGGTGCACAAGCTGTTTCCGAACGAGAAGGTGCGCATTCTCGCCGAGGCGCCGCGGTGATTCCGACCCGCTTCAACGTCTCCGAGTGGGCGCTCAAGCACCAGACGCTGGTGCTGTACTTCATGCTGGCGCTGTCGGTGGCCGGCATCTTCGCGTATCTCAAGCTCGGTCAGAACGAAGACCCCGCCTTCACCTTCAAGGTGATGGTGGTGCGTACGCTGTGGCCCGGTGCGAGCGCCAAGGAAGTGGAGCAGGAGGTCACGGAGCGCATCGAGAAGAAGTTGCAGGAGACGCCCTGGTTCGATTTCACGCGCAGCTACTCGAAGGCCGGCGAATCGATGATCTTCGTCACGTTGAAGGACTACACGCCGCCGAAGGACGTGCCGGACGCCTGGTACCAGGTGCGCAAGAAGGTCGCCGACATCCGCGGCCAGCTGCCGGCCGGCGTGCGCGGTCCGTTCTTCAACGACGAGTTCGGCGACACCTTCGGCACGATCTACGCGTTCACCGCCGACGGCTACTCCTTCGCCGAACTGCGTGACCACGTCGAGAACGTCCGCCGCCAGCTGCTGCTGGTGCCGGACGTAGGCAAGGTGGACGTGCTCGGCGAACAGGTGGAAAAGATCTGGATCGAGCTGTCGCACAAGAAGCTCGCGACGCTGGGCATCGAGCCGATCTCGCTGTTCGCGGTACTGAGCCAGCAGAACGCCATGGTGCCTGCCGGCGCCTTCGAGACACGCTCGGACAAGGTGTTCGTGCGGGTGTCCGGCGACTTCAAGTCGGTGGAGAGCATCCGCGAGATCGGTATCCAGGCCAACGGCAAGCTGTTCCGCCTGGGCGACATCGCACGCATCTATCGCGGCTACGTGGATCCGCCGGATCTGCTGTTCCGCTATCGCGGCGAGCCGGCCATGGGGCTCGCGGTGTCCATGCGCAAGGGCGGCGACATCATTGCGCTGGGCCATCACCTGGACGAGCGCATGAAGGCGCTCAAGGCCGACCTGCCCGTGGGTATCGAAGTGCACCCGGTTGCCGATCAACCGCAGGTGGTGTCGCGATCCATCGGCGAGTTCATGCGCACGCTGACCGAGGCGGTCATCATCGTGCTGGCGGTGAGCTTCATCAGCCTGGGGTTGCGCACCGGCATCGTGGTGGCGCTGTCGATACCGCTGGTGCTGGCGACCACGTTCCTGTTCATGCTGCTCTTCGGCATCGACCTGCAGCGCATCTCGCTCGGTGCGCTGATCATCGGGCTCGGCCTGCTGGTGGACGATGCCATCATCGCCACCGAAATGATGGCGATCAAGATGGAGCAGGGCTGGGATCGGTTCCGTGCCGGCAGCTATGCCTACACCTCGACCGCGCCGTCGATGCTGACCGGCACGCTGGTGACCGCCGCCGGCTTCCTGCCGGTGGGCCTCGCCAAGTCGGCCGCCGGCGAGTACACGTTCTCCATCTTCGCCGTGGTCACCATCTCGCTGCTCGTCTCGTGGGTGGTCGCGGTCGTGTTCACGCCGTACCTGGGTTATCACCTGCTGCCGGATTTCTCCAAGGGCCATCAGGAAAACGCGCTCGCCCGGTTCGTGCGCAAGGTGCTGCGGCGTCCGCCGCCCGTGACCACCGCACACTCGGGGCACGTTCAGGACGTCTATGACCGGCCGTTCTACCGGCGTTTTCGCGCGCTGGTCACCTGGTGCGTCACGTTCCGCAAGACCGTGATCGCGATCACCGGTGCGGTGTTCGTGTTATCCGTGGTCGGGTTCGGCCTGGTGCAGCAGCAGTTCTTCCCGTCGGCGAACCGCCCCGAACTGGTGGTCGACCTGTGGCTGCCGAACGGCTCGTCTATCACGGCATCGGACGAGCAGGCACGTCGGTTCGAGAAACTGCTCGCCGCAGATCCTGACGTCGCGAGCTTCGTGACCTACGTGGGCGGGGGCAGTCCGCGCTTCTACCTGCCGCTCGACCAGCAACTCTTCAACGCCAACCTGGCCGAGTTCGTGGTGACCGCGAAGAGCAACAAGGCGCGCGACGCGCTCCAGGTGCGCCTCGAGGAAATCATCGAGAACCAGTTCACGCTGGTGCGCGGACGCGTGTCGGTGCTGCAGAACGGCCCTCCGGTGGCCTATCCGGTGGCGTTCCGGGTGAGCGGTCCCGACTATGGCGAACTGCGGCGCATCGCCGGCGAGGTGGCCGACGTGATGCGTGCCAACGCGAACATGCGGCTCGTGCATCTGGACTGGAACGAGAAGAGCAAGGTGGTGCATCTCGACATCGACCAGAACAAGGCTCGCCTCATCGGGGTCACCTCTTCCGGCCTGTCGAACATGTTGAACGCCGTCCTGTCGGGCTATTTCGTGACCGAGTTCCGCGAGCGCGACAAGCTGATCGAGGTGCTGGCGCGGGCCGAAGGCGCTGAGCGCAAGAGCCTGGAGGAGGTCGGAGACATCAACATTCCGACCCAGAGCGGCCGCTCGATTCCGCTGTCGCAGGTGGCGACCGTGCGCTATGCGCAGGAAGACGGCGTGATCTGGCGCCGCAACCGTGTGCCGACCATCACGGTGCAGGGGGATGTAAAGGGCCATATCCAGGCGCCGGTGGTTTCGAGCGAGATCGAACCGAAGCTCGATGCGGTCAAGGCGAAGCTGCCCCCCGGCTATCACATCGAAATGGGTGGGGCGATCGAGGAGAGCGCGCGCGGCCAGGGTTCCGTCAATGCGGTCGTGCCCATCATGCTGATCACCGTGGTGACGCTGCTGATGCTGCACCTGCAGAGCTTCCAGAAGACTTTCCTGGTGCTGCTCACCGCACCGCTCGCGATCATCGGCGTGACCCTCTTCCTGCTGGTCGGGAACGTGCCGTTCGGCTTCGTCGCGATGCTGGGCTTCATCGCGTTGTTCGGCATGATCATGCGCAATTCCATCATCCTGGTGGACCAGATCGAGCAGGACATCGGTGCCGGTCATCCGCCGTGGAACGCGGTGATCGACGCCACCGTCCGTCGCATGCGCCCGATCATGCTGACGGCGGCGGCTGCGATCCTCGCGATGATTCCGTTGTCGCGCTCGAACTTCTGGGGCCCGATGGCGGTCGCCATCATGGGCGGGCTGCTGGTGGCGACGATCCTGACCCTGCTGTTCCTGCCGGCGCTCTACGCGGCATGGTTCCGGGTGCGCAAGCCGGCGGCCGCCTGAACGGCATCCGCTATGCTGCTGTCCGTCCAACGTTGCGTGGAGTGAACGTGCCGGGTTTCCGAGGTGTTCGTCGCCGGGCGCTGCTGCCGGTCCTGATCGTTTTCATCGCTGCCTTCATTGCGGCGACACCGGCGCTTGCAGGGCGCTATGCAGTCGCGAGTGCGCATCCGCTCGCGACCGCTGCTGGCGAACGCGTGCTGGCCGATGGCGGCACGGCATTCGACGCCGCGGTAACGGTGGCAGCGACGCTGGCCGTGGTGGAGCCGTTCGCATCCGGGCTCGGCGGCGGCGGATTCTTCCTGCTGCATCGCGCGTCCGACGGCTTCGAGGTCGTGGTGGATGCGCGCGAGACTGCGCCGCAAGCTGCAGCGCGCGACATGTATCTCAACGATCGCGGCGAGCCCGATGCGCGCGCGTCGTTGGATGGCGGCAAGGCTGCCGGCATACCGGGCACGCCGGCCGGGCTCGCCCACATCGCGCAGCGCTATGCTCGCCTGCCGCTGGCGCGCCTGCTGGCGCCCGCCATCGAGCTGGCGGAGCAGGGCTTCGCGGTGGACGGCCGCTATACCGCGGCGGCGTCCTGGCGCTTGTCCGCGCTGAAGGCAGATCCGGCCGCCGCCAGGGTGTTCCTCGATCAGGGCATCGCACCGTCGCCCGGATTCTTCGTGAAGCAGCCCGGCCTGGCGGCGACTCTGCGAGCCATTGCCGAGCGCGGCGCAGACGGTTTCTATCGCGGTCCGGTCGCCGAGGAAATGGTGCGGGCCGTACGCGCCGCCGGAGGCATCTGGAGCCTCGAGGATCTCGCGCGCTATCGGCTGATGGAGCGCGATCCGCTCAAGTTCCGCTACCGCGATGCGACCATCACGACCATCTCGCTGCCCTCCAGCGGCGGTTGGGCGATCTGCCCGCTGCCGAGCGCGATCACAGAATCGTGGAAGCGCTGCGGCGCGGCTTTCACGACCGGGCGCGCTACATGGGAGACGCCGACTACGTGACCGTGCCGCAAGCGCGCTTGAAGAGTCGTGAGTATGCGGCGGAACGGGCGACCAGCATCGATCCGGCACGGGCCACTCCCAGCAGCGAGCTGGGCGCGCAGTCGGCGGCGGCCGACGGGACCAACACCACGCACTTCTCGATCGTCGATGCGAATGGCAACCGTGTGGCCGCCACGCTGAGCGTCAATGGCCCGTTCGGCGCGGCGACGGTGGCGGGGTCGAGCGGCGTGCTGCTCAACAACACGATGAACGACTTCGCGCTCACCCCCGAGGCGTCGAATCTCTACGGCCTCTCCGGCAGCCAGGCCAACCTGATCGCGCCGGGCAAGCGGCCGCTGTCGTCCATGTCGCCGGCCTTCGTCGAGGATCACCGCGGCGTGCTTGTACTCGGCACACCCGGCGGATCGCGCATCATCAGCATGGTGCTGCTCGGCATCCTGACCCATCTCGACGCCGGTCCGGCCGACCCGGAGCGAGTCGTCGGCACGCCGCGGTTCCATCACCAGTATCTGCCGGACCGGATCGAAACCGAACCGGGACAGTTCGGGGTCGAGTGGAGACAGGCGCTCGAGGCCAAGGGGCACATCCTGCAGGAAGGCAAGCGGCGCTGGGGCAACATGCAGGCCGTGTTCGTCGACGGCGCGACCCACGAGGCCACCGCCGCGAGCGACCCGCGCGGCAAGAGCGGCGTATTGTTCTGATGTCGACGATTCCCACCGGAGGGTCCGCAGCATGACCATCGATCGCAGGCGCTTCCTGGCCGCCGCGGCGGGCATGGCGGTCACGGGGCCCGCGCTGGCCGCGCCCGGTGGCGGCCCTGCCGGTCTGCCGGCAGGCGCCCTGGAATCGGCGGCGTGGGACACGCTGCCGGGCAAGCAACCGCTCATCAAGCGCAGCTGGCGGCCGCCCAACTTCGAGACGCCCACACGCTACTTCGGCGAGGCATTCACACCGAACGACGCGTTCTTCGTGCGTTATCACCTGTCGAACATCCCGCACGTGGACGCGGCCGGCTGGGCGATGGAAGTCGGTGGTGACGCTGCCGACAAGGCCGTCCGGTTCACGCTGGACCAACTGACGACGGAGTTCGAGCCGGTCGAAGTCGCGGCATTGTGCCAGTGCTCGGGCAATCGGCGCGGGCTCTCCGACCCCCATGTCCCGGGGGTGCAATGGGGCTACGGTGCGATGGGCAATGCCCGGTGGAAAGGGGTGCGGGTGAAGGACGTGCTGGCGAAGGCCGGGATCAAGGCGGGCGCGCTCGAAGTCGCGTTCGACGGCGCTGACGGTGGACTCACCGAGAAGACACCGGACTTCGTGAAGAGCATTCCGCTGTGGAAGGCGCTCGACGAGAACACGCTGATCGCCTGGGAGATGAACGGGGAGCCCTTGCCCCACTGGAACGGCTTTCCGGCGCGACTCGTGGTGCCCGGCTGGACAGCCACCTATTGGATCAAGCACCTCACCTCGATCCGGATCCTGTCGCAGCCGTTCAAGGGCTTCTGGATGAACCCGGCATACCGGATTCCGAAGGGCAGGTTCCCCGTGGTGGACCGCTTCATCTCGCAGGAGACCGACGCGAACACGCCGATCACGGAGATGGTGGTGAATTCGCTGGTGTCCAACCTGCGCGAAGGCATGACGTACAAGGCCAATTCGCCCCTGTTCGTGCGCGGCATCGCGTGGGATGGCGGCTATGGCATCGCCCGGGTGGAGGTATCGCGCGACGGCGGCAAGCTGTGGGAGCTCGCGGAACTCGGGGCCGACCTCGGGCGTTTCTCGTGGCGGCAGTGGAGCTTCGCCTTCGTGCCGAAACCGGGCGACTACGTGGTGATGGCCAAAGCCACCAACCGCATCGGTGCCACCCAGACCTTCGATCTGATCTTCAATCCGGCGGGCTACCACAACAACGTGGTGCAGCGCATTCCGATCGTGTGTGCGTAGAGGAGCTGCGATGCGACATCTGTTGATCCCGATGGTGTTGATCGCGGGAGTCACCCGGGCGGGCGAGGACGCCATCGAACTGAAGGATGCCCCGGGCAGGGCACTGGTGGAGGCGAACTGCGTGGCTTGCCACAGCCTCGACTACATCCAGATGAACTCCCCGTTCCTGGACCGCAAGGGCTGGGAGGCCTCCGTCAACAAGATGATCAAGGTCATGGGCGCCCCGGTGCAGGAGGACGACGCCAAGGTCATCGTCGACTACCTCCACGCCGCCTACGGCAAATGACAACGCTATACTGGAAGGCATGAAAACCTCCTTCCTGGACTTCGAGCAGCCCATCTCGGAGCTCGAGCAGAAAATCGAGGAGCTCCGCTTCGTGCAGGACGACTCCGCGCTCGACATCTCCGAGGAGATCTCGCGCCTGCAGAAGAAGAGCAACTCGCTCACCAAGGACATCTACGGCAAGCTGTCCTCCTGGCAGATCTCGCAGGTGGCGCGGCATCCGCAGCGACCCTACACGCTCGACTACGTGCAGAATCTCTTCACCGATTTCGAAGAGCTGCACGGCGATCGCAGCTTCGCCGAGGACCCCGCGATCGTGGGTGGACTGGCGCGGTTCGGCGGCCAGTCCTGCATGGTGATCGGCCACCAGAAGGGGCGCGACACCAAGGACAAGATCTTCCGCAACTTCGGCATGCCGAAGCCCGAGGGCTATCGCAAGGCGCTGCGGCTCATGAAGCTCGCCGAGAAGTTCTCGGTTCCCGTGATCACGTTCATCGACACGCCGGGCGCGTACCCGGGCGTGGGGGCGGAAGAGCGCGGCCAGTCCGAAGCCATCGGCCGCAACCTGTTCGCCATGACCGAACTGCGCGTGCCGATCATCTGCACGATCATCGGCGAGGGCGGTTCCGGCGGTGCGCTGGCGATCGCGGTGGGCGACATGGTCATGATGCTGCAGTACTCCATCTATTCGGTGATCTCGCCGGAAGGCTGCGCGTCCATCCTCTGGAAGAGTGCGGACAAGGCGCCAGAGGCGGCGGAGACCCTCGGCATCACGGCGAACCGGCTGAAGACCCTGGGGCTTACCGACAAGGTGATCTCGGAACCGCTGGGTGGCGCCCATCGCGATCACGGCGCCGCCATGCAGGCCATGCGCAAGGCGTTGACCGATGCCTTGAAGGACGTGCAGGCGCGGCCGCTGGACGAGTTGCTGGAGACTCGTTTCGAGCGCCTGCTGGGCTACGGCAAGTTCAAGGAAGTCACCCCGCGCACGTAACGGCGGATGCCTCGATGACGGCACCGAGCGAGCTGCCGCATCGGGTGGCCCGGCGACTGGAAGGTCTTCAACTCGCCGGACGACGGGTCGTCGTGGGTTTGAGCGGCGGTGTCGATTCCGTCGTGTTGCTGGACGTATTGCAGCGGTGCACGCCCGCCGCCGGGTTCGCGCTCGCCGCGCTGCACGTGCACCACGGATTGAGCCCGAACGCCGACGCTTGGGCCGGGTTTTGCGAGGCATTGTGTCGAGCTCGCGACATCCCGCTGCGGATCGAGCGCGTTCAGGTACAGGTCGACAGCGGTCATGGGGTCGAGGCGGCGGCCCGCACGGTGCGCTACGCGGCCTACCGGGCACTCGATGCCGAATTCATCGCGCTGGCACACAATCTGGACGACCAGGCCGAGACGGTGCTGTTGCAACTACTGCGTGGTGCCGGTCCCGACGGTCTGGCGGGGATGCCGTTTGCGCGGACGCTCGGGTCGGCCACGCTGATCCGCCCGTTGCTCGACGTACCGCGCAGCGACATCGAAGACTGGGCGCGTGCCCACGGGCTCGAATGGATCGAGGACGAATCGAACGCGGACACCTCCTACGCGCGCAATCACCTGCGCTTGCACGTGCTGCCGCGGGTTGCCGGGCACTATCCCGGCTACCGTGAAGCGCTCGCGCGTGCCGCACGTAACGCAGCCGATGCTGCGGCGCTGGCCGACGCGGTGGCATCGGCCGATCTCGCCGACATCGCGGACGACTCCGGCGTGGATATCGAGCGGCTCGTCGCGCTCGGGCCGATCCGCGCAGCGAATGCGCTGCGCGGCTGGCTGCGCGACGCGGGTGTCGCGATGCCGCCGCGCATCCGGCTCGACGAAGCGCTGCGGCAACTGAGCGGCGCGGCAGCGGATGCTTCACCAGAGGTCGCGATCGGCGCGCACGTGCTGCGGCGCTACCGCGACAGGGTACGGCTGGTGCCGGTGGCATCCGGTGATCGCTGGTCGATCCGATGGGATGGCGAGTCGCGTCTGTCGCTGCCTGACGGTCGTATCGTCGTTGCGGTCGCCGGGGTCGGCGATGGCATTGCACGCGCTCGGCTCGAAGGCCACCGCGTGCAGTTGCGCAATCGGCACGGTGGCGAGCGCTTCCAGGTGCAGGCGAATCGACCGCGGCGCGAATTGAAGAAACTGTTCCAGGAAACGGGCATTGCGCCGTGGGAGCGCAATCGCGTGCCGTTGCTCTGCGTGGACGAGCAGGTGATCTGGGTGCCGGGTTTCGGCATCGATCCGGCCTGGATGGCGGGCAGCGACGAGGCGTCGGTGCGGTTCGAGCTGCAGCGGGCCTAGACCTTGGGCGCCCAGAACACGTTCAGGCTGTAGGGCCCGCCGCGCGCCAACGCCCGGAGGTACGCTGGTCGGCTTTCCAGGTTCCGCAGGTGCGCGAGCAGATGCGGGAACGGTCCGAGCCGCTGCGCGGCCTGTGCCGCCTGGGAGACGAACGACAACAGAATGTCGCAGGCCGTGAGCTCCGATCCCACGTAGTAGCCGGTCGCGCTGACCGCGCGGTCCATGTACGACAGATGGTTGTCGATCTGGCTGTCGATGCGGGGGCGCAGCGGCGCCGCCGCATCACCGAGCCGGCTGGCGTAGAGATGCAGCATCATCGGCAGCATCGCCGAACCCTCCGCGTAGTGCAGCCACTGCACGTACCCGACCCAATCGGACGAGGTGCGTGCGGGCATCAGGCGGCCATTGCCATAGCGGTCCAGCACGTACTCGACGATGGCCCCCGATTCGTGCACCACGAGATCGCCGTCGCTCACCGCTGGCGACTTGCCAAGCGGATGAACGCTCTTCAGCTCGGGCGGTGCCAGGCGGGTCGTGGCGTCGCGCTGGTAGTTCTCGATCTCGTACGGCAGCTCCAGTTCTTCGAGCAGCCAGAGGATGCGGAGCGAGCGGGAATTGTTGAGGTGATGGACCTTGATCATGGAGGCTGAGCTCATGCATGGACCGGCATCCGGTGTGCCGTCCGTGTCATCCTACGCGCGGTCGGGCAATCCAGGTGTGCGTCGGCCACGCGGATGCTGCGTGCTAAACTCGATCGATGCGTTTCTCACTCTATCCGGAGCAACTCGCGCGCCGCGTCCTTGCCGCAGTTGTCACCTGCGCGTGGCTGCTGTCCGGCGGCACGAGCTTCGCGCAGACCATCACCGTCAAGTTCAGCCACGTGGTGGCTGCCGACACTCCGAAGGGCAAGGCCGCAGAGAAGTTCAAGCAGTTGGCCGAGGCCGCGACCAAGGGTCGCGTGAAGGTGGAGATCTATCCCAACAGCCAGCTCTACAAGGACGGCGACGAGCTCGAGGCGCTGCAGCGCGGCGCAGTCCACATGCTGGCACCTTCGGTCTCGAAGTTCGGGCCGCTCGGCGTTCGCGAGTTCGAGGTGTTCGATCTGCCGTACCTCTTCGACAACACGGAGACCGTCTATCGCGTCACCGACGGTGAGGTGGGGCGGAAGCTGATGGCGAAGCTGGAGCCGAAGGGCATTCGCGGCCTCGGGTTCTGGGACAACGGCTTCAAGCAGTTCTCGTGCAGCAAGCCGCTGCGCAAGCCGGCAGATTTCCGCGGCGTGAAGCTGCGCATCCAGTCGTCGAAGGTCCTGGCCGCCACCGTGCGACAACTGGGCGGCGTGCCTCAGGTGATGGCGTTCAGCGAGGTCTACACCGCGATGCAGCAGGGTGTGGTGGACGGCGCCGAGAATCCCGTATCGAATCTCTACACCCAGAAGATGCACGAGGTGCAGAAGCACCTCACCATCTCGGATCACAGCTACCTCGTGTACGCGGTCATCGTGAACCGCAAATTCTGGGACGGGCTGCCCGCGGACATCCGTGCTGCGCTGGAAGGTGCCATGAATGACGCCACCCGCTACGAGCGCGCCATCGCCGCGAAGGAGAATGCCGATGCACTCGCGATGGTGAAACAGGCCGGCACCACTGAGGTCTACGCGCTCGACGCGAAGCAGCGCGACGAATGGAAGCAGGCGCTGCTGCCGGTGCACAAGGAGTTCGAATCGACCATCGGGCGCGACCTGATCCAGTCGATCTACGCCGTGGCTGCCCAGGTCGAGCAGGAACGCCGCAAGAAGTGATCTCGCGGCCGACGCGGCGCTGATGCGCGTACTGAACCGGCTGCTCGATCATCTCGAGGAATGGCTGGTCGCCAGTTTCATGGCGATCGCCACACTCATCATCTTCGCGGCGGTGGTGCACCGCATGAGTGCCAAGGTCGACTGGCTGTGGGACTACACCGGTCGCCTCGACCTCACCTGGGCGCAGGAGCTGTGCATCTTCCTGTTCATCTGGATGGCCAAGTTCGGTGCCGCCTACGGGGTCCGTACCGGCATCCACATCGGCGTGGACCTGCTGGTGATGCACGCCTCTGCCGCGTGGCGCCGGCGGCTGGTGGTGCTGGCACTGCTGCTCGGCGCACTGTTCACCGCCATCATCGCCACGCTCGGTGCGCGCTGGGTCATGTTCATGCACGAGACCGGGCAGGTGACCCCCGACCTCGAGTGGCCGCGCTGGATCGTCTACCTGTGCATTCCGCTCGGCTCGGGGCTCATGTGCTATCGCTTCCTGCAGGTCCTCGCGCGCTACTTGCGCAGCGGTGAGCTGCCGGTGCACTCGACAACACCGGTGGCTGCGGGCGATTCGACGGCATGACTGCGGCGATCATCATCGCGATCCTGCTGGTGCTGCTCGCCACCGGCACGCCCATCTCCATCGCGCTGGGCCTCACGGTGCTCGTGTTCCTGGTCGGCTTCTCCGATTTTTCCATGGAGACTGTCGACATCGTGTCGCAGCGCCTGTTCACGGGCCTCGAGAGCTTTGCGCTGATGGCGATTCCGTTCTTCGTGCTCGCGGGCGCGTTTCTCACCGAAGGCGGGGTGGCGGCACGCATCATCCGCTTTGCCACCGCGCTGGTGGGATGGATGCCCGGCGGCCTCGCGATGGCCGCGATTCTCGCCTGCGCATTCTTCGCCACCATCTCCGGTTCCAGCCCCGCCACCGTGGCAGCGATCGGCGCGATCATGCTGCCGGCGATGATGAAGGCGGGCTATCCGAAGCGCTTCGCCGTGGGCGTGATCACCACCTCGGGTTCGCTCGGTATCCTGATCCCGCCGTCGATCGTGATGATCATCTACGCGGTCAGCACCAGCACGAGTGCGGGCAAGCTGTTCGTCGCCGGCGTGGTGCCGGGTGTTCTGCTGGCGCTGGTGCTGATGGCAGTCACGTTCGTCACGGCGAAGCGCAAGGGCTTCCCGACGCTGCCGCGTGCGAGCCTGCGCGAGGTCTGGACGGCGTTTCGCGAGGCGTTCTGGGGTCTGCTGCTGGTCGTGGTCGTGATGGGCGGCATCTACGGCGGCGTCATGACGCCCACCGAGGCGGCGGCCGTGAGTGCCGTGTACTCCTTCGTCGCGGCGGTGTTCATCTATCGCGACCTCAAGGTGCGCGACACGGGCAAGGTGCTGCTGGCGGCGGCCAACACCAGTGCGATGCTGCTCTACATCGTGACCAATGCGGTGCTGTTCTCCTATCTACTCACGTCGGAGCAGATTCCGCAGTCGATCTCGGCGTGGGTCACTGCTCAGCAACTGTCACCGTGGATGTTCCTGGTGGCAGTCAACGTCGCGTTGCTCGCGGCGGGGCAGTTCATGGAGCCCAGTTCCATCGTGCTGATCCTGGCGCCGCTGTTTCTGCCGATCGCGCAGAGTCTCGGCATCGATCCGATCCACCTGGGCGTCATCATGACCGTGAACATGGAAATCGGCATGTTGCACCCGCCCGTCGGGCTCAACCTGTTCGTCGCGAGCCACTTGGCGAAGATGGGCATGACGGAAGTGTCGATCGCGTGCCTGCCATGGCTCGGCGTGATGCTGCTGTATCTGGTGCTCGTGACGTACGTGCCGCAGGTTTCGCTGTGGCTGCCGCACGTGCTCGGGGTGCGGTAGCCGCGTTGCCCCCACCCTGACCCTCCCCCAACAAAAC
>LNDQ01000101.1 GCA_001464695.1 Betaproteobacteria bacterium Ga0077523
CGTCGCGCAGGTGCTGCTCAGTGGTGGCACGACCACCTTCAACGGCGCGCTGACCACGCCACTGCTGACGCAGACGGGCACGAGCACGTTGAGTGGTACGGGGCTGGTGACGCTGACGGGGACGGCGAACTTCACGGGCGGGCAGTGGACCGGGGGCGGGACCACGCGGGTGGCCAACGGTGCGGTGTTGACGCTGAACGGAGCGGGGCCGGGGACGAACCTGGGTAACCGGACGCTGGACATCGCGGCGGGGGGTACGGCGAACTTCAGCAACGAGATCGAGCTGGAGGGCACGAGCACGATCACGAACGCGGGGACACTGAACCTGACGGCGCTGGGGACGGCGAACGCGGCACGCATCAGCAACATCTACAACAACAACGGGACGCTGACGCTCACCAACACGGGCGCGATCAACATCGGCGGCTCCGGTACGTACCTGGTCGGCGCCGACATCTCGAACAATGCAGGCGGCGTGATCAACGGCGATGTCACGCTGAACCTGGCCGGCCGAACCCTGACCAATTCCGGCACGATCCGGCCCGGCGGCGCGGGCACCATCGGATCCTTCGACTTGGTGGGCGACTTCGCGCAGACCGGCGCGGGCAGGCTCGAGATCGAAACCGAGGGTACCGGCCCGGGAGCCACCGACGTATTTGCGGTGTCGGGCAGTGCGGCGCTCGGCGGCATCCTCGAACTGGTCGCCATCAACGGGTATCAGCCTTCGACCAATGTCACATACACCGACGTCCTGATCTACGGGTCGCGTACCGGTGCGTTCGAATCAGTGCTCGGCAGCGGCTTCCCGCTGCTCACGCTTACCTATGGTGCCAACGGCCTTGTCGTCGCCGGCGGTACCGGCGGCACACCGGGAGCGTGCCCGCCGGGCTTCGACGTCTGCTGGATCGGGACCGCCAGTGGCAGCTGGAACGATACCGCCCAGTGGAACACCGGTGTCGTGCCGACGGCTGTCGACAATGTCTACATCGCGGCGCCCGGCTCCATCACCATCACCGCCGCGAACGGCGGCAACGTGAACCGGTTGGTCAGCGAAGAGAGCTTCCTGCTGAGCGGCGGCGCCTTCGTCCTCACCGGCGATTCTTCCATTGCCGATGTGCTGACCATCACGGGCGGGACATTCCAGGCGAATGCTGCTCTCGACGCAGGGTCGATAGTCCTGAATGGCGGGGCACTCGCCCTGGGCGCCAACGCCATCGTGACCGTCGCGAACCAGTTCGCGTGGTCGAACGGAAGCCTCTTCGGCAACGGCGCATCGTCACTGGTGCAGATCAACGCCCCGGCGAGCCTCAACGTGACCGGCGGATCGAAGGCGCTGGTGAACGTGGCGCTGAGCAACGCAGGGCAGGTGAATCTGGGGATGAACAGTGGCAGCACGCTGCTCGTGAACGACGGGGCCGTCTTCACCAACAGCGGGACCCTCAGTTTCACGCAGAGCAACATCATCGGCACCAGTTCGGGCGGCGGCACGCTGAATAACACCGGCACGATTGGCGTGGCTTCGGGTCAGACGGCAGTCGTGCAACCGACGACGTTCAGCAACGCCGGCGGCACGCTCCAGGCGAACGGCGGCACGCTGCATCTGCGCGCCAACGCGAGCAGCTACAGCGGCACGACCACCATTGCCGGTACCGGGGTGCAGTTCGACGGGGGCACGCACGTATTCGCCGACGGCACGGTAATCGATGGACAGTTCAACCAGTCGACCAACGTCAACTTCAATGCCACCACCATCGCCGGCACGTGGAACCAGTCCGGCGGGACGAGCAGCATCGCCGCGGGCGACATCGTCCACTTGAACGGTACGGCGAACTGGTCCAATGGCAACATCGTGGGTGGCGCCGGGGCGGCGCTGGCGCTGACGTCGGGCGATACGCTCAACGTGACGGGCGGTTCGAAGACGTTGGTCAACGTGGCGCTGAACAATGCGGGCCAGGTGAACCTCAACATGACCGACGGCAGCAGCCTGTTGGTGAACGACTCGGCCGGCATTGCCAACAGCGGCACGCTCACCTTCGCGCAGAGCAATATCATCGGCACCAGCTCCGGCGGCGGCAGCCTTGCCAACACCGGGACCATTGCTGTGGCTGCCGGCCGGACCGGAGTCGTCCAGCCCACGGCGTTCGCAAACGTCGGCGGGACTCTCGCGGCGGACGGCGGGACACTGCAACTGCGCTCCGGCACAAGCAGCTACAGCGGCGTCACGACGCTGACCGGCGCTGGCGTGCAGTTCGACGGAGGAACCCACACCTTTGCCGACGGCTCGCGCATCCAGGGGCAGTTCAACCAGGCCGCCAATGTCACGTTCAACACCGCGACCGTTGCCGGAACGTGGAATCAATCCGGCAGCACCTCCACCGTCGCAAGCGGTGCCACGGTCAACCTCGATGGGACGGCCAATTGGTCCGGCGGCAACATCGTGGGTGGCGCCGGGGCGGCGCTGGCGCTGACGTCGGGCGATACGCTCAACGTGACCGGCGGATCGAAGACGCTGGTGGGCGTGGTGCTGGACAACGCGGGTCAGGTGAACCTGGGGATGAACAGTGGCAGCACGCTGCTCGTGAACGACGGGGCCGTCTTCACCAACAGCGGGACCCTCAGTTTCACGCAGAGCAACAGCATCGGCACCAGTTCGGGCGGCGGCACGCTGAACAACACCGGCACGATTGGCGTGGCCTCGGGTCAGACCGCAGTCGTGCAACCGACGACGTTCAGCAACGCCGGCGGCACGCTCCAGGCGAACGGCGGCACGCTGCACCTGCGCTCCAACGCGAGCAACTACAGCGGAACGACGACCATTGCCGGGGCCGGCGTGCAGTTCGACGGCGGCAACCACGGCTTCGCCGACGGCGCGACGGTGGCGGGTCAGCTCAACCAGTCGACCATCCTGAACTTCGGCACCATGGCGTTGAACGGCGAGTGGAACCAGGTCGGGGGCAGCACCACGATCGGAGCCAATGACACACTGACTCTCAACGGGACGGCGAACTGGTCGGGCGGCAACATTGCAGGCGGCGGCGGTTCCTCACTCGCGCTGACGGCCGGCGACGTCTTGAACGTGACCGGCGGATCGAAGGCGCTGGTGAATGTGGCGCTGGACAACGCAGGTCAGGTGAACCTGGGGATGAACAGTGGCAGCACGCTGCTCGTGAACGACGGGGCCGCTATCACCAACAGCGGGACTCTCACCTTCACGCAGAGCAACATCGTCAACACCAGTTCCGGCGCGGGCCGCTTCGACAATGCCGGCATTCTCTCGAGCGCATCCGGTGTCGGCGCAACCGTGGCTCCCACGTTCTTCACCAACGATGGTCTGGTGGCCGCGGGCAGCAACTCGACGTTGCAACTGCTATCGGGCGGCACGCACACCGGTGCGTTCGAGGCGGCGTCGGGCGGCGCGATTGTGTTCGCCGGTGGTGCCCACAACCTGGGCGACGGCAGCCGCCTCACCAATGGTCTGCTGCAGGTGGCCGGCGGCAGCGTGAATCTCGTCGGGTCCGGAGCGGGGACGATCATCCCGGTTGGTGCCATAGTCACGCTGAGCGGGCAGACCCTGAACGGCGCCGGCCGGCTCGACAACCAGGGCACGTTGAACCTCGCCAGCAGCACCATCGCCGGCAGCGTCGTGAACTCCGGCAGCCTCAACGTCACCGGCGCGAGCGCCATCAACGGCGCCCGCTTCGACCTGGATGCCGGCGCATTGACGCTGGCCGGCGGATCCACGCTGACCAAGAACGGTGGCGTGTTCGCGTGGAACGGCGGCACGCTCGGCGGCACCGGTGCATTTGCCATGGCGGGCGGTGCCCAGTTCGACATCGTGGGCAGCGGCGCGCGCGTGCTCGACGGCCAGACGCTGAACACCGGGGTGCTCAACCTGACGGCCGGATCGCTGGAACTGCGATCGGGCAACCTCACGACCGCGGGCGTCTCGACCATCGGGAGTGGCGCGACGCTGGTGCTCAATGGTGGCCAGCTCAACACCTCGGCACCGGTGACAGTCGACGGAACTCTCGACCTGCGTGCCGGCACCCTAGCCATGAACGGCAATGCCGCGCATGCCGGCACGTTCCTGCTGGCAAGCGGGACGACGCTCGACTTCGCGTCCGGTGCGCAGACTCTCGCAGGTTCGATCTCGGGCCCTGGAAGCGTCATCGTAAGCGGCGCCGACCTCACAATCGCAGCCACCGGCGGGTTGAACGCCGGCACCTTCACGCAAGCCGCGGGGACCACTGCGGTCCTGGGTAACCTCGGTGTCGCGAACTTCGTCCAATCGGGTGGGGCGATAGCAGGCTCCGGCAATCTGTCGGTCAGCAACAGTTACGCGGTGACCGGCGGGACCATGGGCACCGGATGGAACTCGCTGTCGATCACCCACGCGGTCGGTGACCTGGTGTTGAACCGCGTCCATGCGGCCAATACCGCGACCGTCCGCGTCACCAATGGCGCGTTGCGCATCGCCGCGATCGGCAACACGAACGGACTGATCGGTCGCTCGGGCGTGACGGTGCAGACGAGCGGCGATCTGGTGTTGCAAGCGAGCGTCGGCGAGGGCGGCGCTGCCGCCTTCATCGAATCGACCGGTGGGCCCTGCTCCATCGACGTGGGTGGGACGACGCGCCTCACCGCCGTCGGTCAGGGTGCCAACGCCTACATTCGGGGGATGCCCGATGTGGGCAGTTCGCAGACCCCGTATCGCGCCGTGGGGCCGATCGAGTTCGTCGACACCAACGGCGGATCGGCGCGCATCGAGTCCACGCTCGCGACCAGCGTATACGTCAACTACCCGACGCTTCCATCTGGCGGATACAGCGTGAACGGAGCCCCCGTGACGTCCGCGGGATCGTCGGGCTTCTTCGCTTCATCACCTACGGTCTTGTGCCTGCGCCACCCCCATCGTCGGAGAATCCACCTGTACAAGTGACCCAGACCGCTGCAGTGGACTTCGAGGTGAAGCTATCGGCCGCAGACACCCCGGGCAACGCCGTCGTGATCCCTCTGAACCAGCCGGAATGGGTGCCACCGTCCCCACCCTCCGTTCAGGCGAGCGGCAAAGGTGGCGTGAGCACGGAACGCCGACCGATCAGCCAATGCCGATGACCCGTTTCCTCGCAGCGATCCTGTCCCTGGCGGCGCTCATTTCGGCCGGGCCTGCCGCCGCGGCGGATCCCGCTGCGAAAACCACTGGCCTCTCCGGCGTGGTGATCATCGAACGCGCGGCCGGCGGCGTGCGCTTCGCCGCCGAAGGGTCGGCACTCGAAGTGGGCGACACGCTGCGCACCGAAGCGGCGAGCCAGACACGCCTCGATTTCTCCGACGGCAGCCAGGTGCTGGTGCGGCCGCAGTCCGCGTTCAGAATCGAGAAGTATCGCTACAACGAAGCGAGGCCCCAGGACGACGGCGCGCTGCTGCGATTGTTGAAAGGCGGCATGCGTGCCGTCACCGGATTGATCGGCAAGCGGCGGCCCGACGCACTGCAGTTCGGCGCGGGTGTTTCGACCATCGGCATTCGCGGCACCGATTTCATCGCTCGCGTCTGTGCGGACGACTGTGCGGCGGAAACGGCCGCAGCGGCGAAATCGGAACTGCCGCCGTCACCGGGTTTCGCCGGACGCGTAATTGCCGTGCAGGGCCAGCTCAAGGTGGACCGTGGTGCCGGACCGAAGGTGCTTGCCGCCGGCGAGACGTTCTATGCCGGCGACACGCTGATCTCCGGACCGGCCACCGTCGCGACGCTGTTCTTCCGCGACGGCATGCGCATCGTGCTCAAGGCCGACACGCGGTTCTTCGTCGACACGTACCGTTACGAGGCGGCGGCACCCGAGCGTGGCAGTGCGATCCTGCGATTGCTGAAAGGCAGCCTGCGTGCGGTGACGGGACTCGTGGCCAAGCGCAATCCTTCGCAGGTGCAGTTCGGCACCGCCGTGGCCACGGTCGGTATCCGCGGCACCGGATTGGACATGCGGTGCTCCGGCCCCTGCGCGAGCGAAGCGCCGGCGCCGGCCGACGAGCTTGACGGCCTTGCCGTCTACACGTGGAATGGCTGTACCGTGATGGTCAACGACCAGGGCAACGTCGACCTGTGCGAAGGTCAGGCCGGGCAGGTGTCGGCGGCGGGCAAGGCCCCGCGCAAGTACGACTCGGTGCCGCGCTACTTCCTCGACGACAAGACGCCGCGGCCCGATACGATCGATGCGAACGCCGACAAGGTTTTCGGTTCGCAGCAGGCGGACTTCGCCTCGGCCGGCACGTACGTCTATGTCCGCGACGGTGCGGTGGTGTTGCGGGGTCCGGGCGGTGCTGACCAGGGGATTGCGCGCGGCGAGGTGGGCTACCTCGATCAGAACGGACGCTTCTCGCGGCTCGCGGCGCCGCCGCTGTTCATCGATCGCGACCCGGTGCTGCGCTTCCTTGACCCGGATGCGAGCATGAGCTGCAGCGTGCCGTGACGCTGCAGCTTGGGCGGCTTACTGCGCTCGGGTCACAGCCTCGCGGATCCTGAGAGCGGCTTGCAGCATCGACTCGCCGCTGCGCCGCTCGATCTGCTCGGCGCGCAGGAAACGCGCGCTGTTGTGTTCCGGATCGACGTCGGCGGATTGTGCCCGGCGCTGCAGATGGAACTGCATCAGGCGTTCGGCGCGATCGGGATGGCGTTGCGCCAGGTACAGACCCATGTAGATGTCGGCAAGCAATTCGCCGCGCAGGGTCTGCTGTTGCGCGGCACGGGTGCTATCGACGCCGGCCGCCGCAGCCTGCGCCTTGATGACGCCGTGACCGGCGTTCGCGTGGTGCTCGGCGCAATGTCCGAGTTCATGAGCCATCAGGCCTTCTAGATAGGGCCCTTGGTCCTGCGGTTCCAGCTGGGCGAGTGACGCGCGGATGAATCCGGAATTCTTGAGCGCTGCGACGTCGCAGCGTCCTGGTTCGACGAACGCGACGAGCGCGGGTGTGATCGCAGGGTCGGCGACAAAGCGCAGGCGCGCATTCCAGGCCGGCTCGGCGGCAATCGTCACCGCGGCATCGAAGGCCTGGTTGAGGTCCACCGCGGCGTCCGCGGGCGCGGGCAGGAACGCGGCGCACAAGGCGGCCACGACCGGGATTGCAGGGGTTTGCCAGTGCCACATGATGCTCGTCGCTCCACAGGTTCATTGATCGAACCGATGACTACCGGGCGACGACACACGGCCTGCAGGGTAGGTAACGGCCCCCTGGACCGGCAGCCCCGCTGGCATCCGGAAGCGGTAGCGCTTCCGATTAGCCCGGTGGCTTTGCGTCCCCGTCTTTCGACGGGTTTGCCCTTGTAGCTCGTCTTGCTGCCGGCGGGGCCTCGCGGGCCACCACCGACACGCTCCACTTTCGGCGGAACGCGCGGTTTCTTGAGCAATTTCTTGGCCAGCGGGCTGGCGTGCTCGATGCTTGGGTCCATTCCCAGGTCATTTTGCGCGCGTCGCGCACCCCCGACAGGAGGCTTCATGCTCGTGACCAATCTGGAAATCGTGCCCGGCAAACGGGTCGGCAAACACCTGGGCCTGGTCCAGGGCAGCACCGTCCGTTCCAAGCACGTGGGCAAGGACATCATGGCGGGCCTCAAGAACATCGTCGGCGGCGAGTTGAAGGGTTACACCGATCTGCTCAAGGAAGCCCGCGACGAAGCCACGCAGCGCATGGTGAAGCAGGCCGAGACCGTGGGTGCCAACGCGGTCCTGAACGTGCGCTACAGCACGTCCTCGATCACCCAGGGCGCGGCCGAAATGCTCGCCTACGGCACCGCCGTTTTCCTCGAATAACCAAAATGACTGCCCCCACGCTCTCTTCGTTCGCTGGTCCACGATCGGGCCTGCATGCCCGATCGCTTCGTCAGGCACGCATCAGGCCGCAGGGCCTGCCGCGTGTCCGGACTCAGCCCCTCCGGGGCGCGTCAGTGTCTTGGGGCGGCCCGGCGACACTCACCTCAAGGTTTGATGCGAGAGGGCCCGTACGCCCCGGCTGCGCCGGCCGCTGGCCCATCGCGACAACGCATATCGTACCGACATGATCGATCTAGCCATATTCGCCGCGCTGGTGGTGATCGGCTATGTGGTCGGCCGCATCCTCGAAGCGCGTCACTATCGGTCGATTCGCGAACGCGAACAGGCCTACGGCAACATCATGATGTTCGCCAGCCGTTTTCCGCCCACTCTGGACCCGCTGCGGCAGGACCTGGTGGCGGGCAGCGTGGTGGTCTCGGCAGACTACTTCAAGGTGGTGGTGGCCAGGCTGCAAGGCATCGTCGGCGGTCGGCTCAAGACCTACGAGTCGCTGCTCGACCGGGCCCGCCGCGAAGCCATCCTGCGCATGAAGGAAGAAGCTCGGGCCCGCGGCGCCCGCATGATCGTCAACGTGAAGTTCCAGACGTTCAGCATTCCCGGCCGCAAACCGGGTAGCCTGGTGGGTGTGGAGATGCTCGCCTACGGCACGGCGTTGCTTGGCTGAGAAGGACGTCACCCCGAAGGGCCTTGCGTCCCCGCCCTGCGTCGCTGGGCCGCACGGCACCTCGGTGGCTCACAAGCGGTGACTGAGTACTCCAACCCGCAGATCCCCGACGGGATCAACGTCAGCCGGACGCATCCGCTCGCGGATTTCGCGCGGCTGCTCGGCGGTATCGTGGTGGTGGTCGGCGTCGTGGTCATCGCGCTGGCACTGCTCGCAGGCCATCTCGCGCGCTACGTTCCGTTCGAATCGGAGCGATCGATCGCGGAGCGCTTCGTCGGGTCTCTCGCCGAGCCCGGACCGAAACCCGTTGCGGACTATCTGGACGCGCTGACCCGGCGGATCGCCGCGGCCCACGATCTGCCGCCGGGCATGACGATCACCGTTCACTACGTGCCGGGCGACACCGTCAACGCGTTCGCGACGCTCGGCGGCCATGTGGCGATCTACGAAGGCTTGATGCGGAAGATGCCGAACGAGAACGCGCTCGCGATGGTGATCTCGCACGAGATTGCCCATGTGAAGCTGCGGCATCCGATCACGTCCATGGGAAGAGGTATCGTCGTAGGAGTTGCGCTCGCGGGGATCTCGGCGGCGGCTGGCAGTGACGTCGTCGGGCAAGTGCTCGGGCCGGCCGGATTGCTCACGATGATGAGCTTCTCGCGGGATCAGGAACGTGACGCCGACGCGAAAGCGCTGGATGCCCTGGTCAAGGTCTATGGGCATGCCGGCGGTGCCGCCGACACGTTTCGCACGCTCCGCGACGCGTTCGCCGGCAAGCCGCGGCCGCCGGAGTTCTTCAGCACCCATCCGCTCGATGTCGATCGCGTCGCCGCGATCGAAACGACGGTGACCGAGCAGGGCTGGGCTGCGACCGGCGAACTGGTGCCGTATCCCGCAGAAGTAACCGCAGCGCTGGCGGCGGCGGAGAAGAAAGCCGAGAGCGAATAGCGCGGGACCGGCGTAGCACAGGCCGTGACCACGAAAGACTCGGAGGTGCTGCGGAGAAACCGGCCGAGATCTCGCCGTGTTCATGAGTGTTCTCCATGGTGCAGCAGGTTCCGGTAACCCGAACACATCGATTGACACGCACGCATCCGCCCACGTAATTTGTGCGTCGCGTCATCGAGCGGTTCCGCACGGGAATTCGGAGCATGCGTGTACTGATTCTGGGGGCCGGGGTGGTCGGTACCGCGTCGGCCTGGTACCTGGCCAAGGCTGGCCACGAAGTGACCGTGATCGACCGCCAGCCGGGCGCCGGGCTCGAGACGAGCTTCGCCAATGGCGGCCAGATCTCCGTGAGCCATGCCGAGCCCTGGGCAAATCCGGGGGCGCCCGCGAAGATCCTCAGGTGGCTGGCGAAGGAAGACGCACCGTTGCTGTTCCGCCTGCGTGCCGACCCGGCGCAATGGTCCTGGGGCCTGCGTTTTCTGGTCGAGTGCCTGCCGGGACGCACCCGCGACAACATCGCGCAGATCCTCAACCTGGGCCTCTACAGCCGCACGGCGCTGCGGGATCTGCGGGCCGAGACCGGTATCCGCTACGACCATCTCGAACGCGGCATCCTCCACTTCTACACCAATGCCGCCGAGTTCGAAGCTGCGATGGAGCCGGCGCGCGTGATGCGCGAGTTCGGCGTCGACCGGCAAGTGATGACACCGGATCAGTGCATCGCGCTCGAGCCGGCTCTTGCGCACGTACGTACCGAGATCGTCGGCGGCACCTACACGCCCACGGACGAATCGGGTAACGCGCACAAGTTCACCACCGAGCTTGCGCGGTTGAGCGCGCTGCGCGGCGTCATCTTTCGCTACGCCACCACGATTCGTTCGATGCTGCGAGCCGGCGACCGCCTCGACGGCGTACGCGTGACGAACGCCGAAGGGCTCGAGGAAACATTGACGGCGGATGCCTATCTGCTGGCGCTCGGCAGCTGGAGCCCGCTGCTGCTGCGGCCCATCGGATTGTCGATCCCGGTGTATCCGGCCAAGGGCTACTCGATCACCGTGCCGATTGCCGCGCCGGCGCTCGCTCCGACGGTGAGCCTCACCGACGACGAGTTCAAGCTGGTGTACTCGCGGCTCGGCGACGAACTGCGGGTTGCCGGCACGGCGGAGTTGAACGGTTATGACACCAGCCTGAATCCGGTACGCTGCGAAGCACTGGTGAAGCGCACGGCGGACCTGTTTCCCGGCTTCGGCGATCTCGCGCAGGCGCGGTTCTGGACCGGGCTGCGACCGGCGACGCCGGGCAATGTGCCCCTCATCGGCCGCTCTACGATCACCAATCTCTATTTCAACACGGGACACGGAACGCTCGGATGGACCCAGGCCTGCGGATCGGGCCGTGCGATCGCCGAGATCGTGAGCGGGCACCAGCCGGACCTGGATTTTCGTTTTCTCGGTGTCGACCGGTCCGCCGGTGCGGTGCCCGTCGAACAGCGTAAAGCGGCCTGAAGAGCCGCGAGTTTCCACCTCTCGAGAACAAGGAGCCCACCGCCGTGAACATTCGATCGTTGTGTAGCTGGTTCGCTGCCGTTGCCCTCGGCCTGCCGCTCGTGGCCGAAGCGGGGCCGAGCGATGCCGACCTCGTCGCCGCCGCGAAGAACCGCGGCGAATGGCTGATGTACGGCCGTACCTACGACAACCAGCGCTTCAGTCCGTTGAAGCAGATCACGCCGGCCAACGTGAAGAACCTGCGTCCGGTGTGGACTGCGGCGCTCAACTTCCTCGACGGTCTGGAGGCGACGCCGGTGGTCAACGACGGTGTCATCTACGTGACCGGGTCGCACTCGAACGTCTTTGCGTACGACGCCGTGACCGGTCGCCGTCTGTGGTCGTGGGCGCCGGAGGAGCCGGAAGGATTGGGCACCGTGCTGTGCTGCGGTCCGGTGAACCGCGGCGTGGCGATCTACGGCGACCTGGTCTACGTCCTGACCCTCGACGCGCGGCTGGTGGCCTTGAACAAGGACACCGGCAAGGTCGCATGGGAGACCGTGATCCACGACTGGAAGCTCGGCGTATCGGCGACCGGGGCGCCCCTGGTGGTCAAGGGCATGGTGATCGCAGGCATCGGCGGTGGTGAGTACGGGGTCCGCGGCTACCTGCGCGCCTACGATGCGAAAACCGGTGACGTGAAATGGACCACGTACACCATTCCCGGGCCCGGCGAGCCGGGCAACGAGTCGTGGCCGGGCGATACCTGGAAGACCGGCGGTGGCGCCACCTGGCAGTCGGGCGCATTCGATCCGGAACTCAATCTGCTCTATTGGGGCACCGGCAACCCGGGACCGTGGACGTCCAATCTGCGCACGGGCGACAACAAGTGGACCGCGTCGCTCATCGCCCTCGATCCCGACACCGGCAAGATCCAGTGGGGCTACCAGTACACGCCGAACGACGGTTGGGACTATGACGGCAACAACGCGCCGATCCTCGCCAACCTCACCATCGGCGGCAAGCCGGTGAAAGCCGCGCTGCAGACGAACCGCAATGGCTTCTTCTACGTGCTCGATCGGACGAGCGGCAAGTTCATCTATGCCGTGCCGACCGTCGAAGGCATCAACTGGACGACCGGCCTGGATCCGGTGACCGGTCGGCCGGCGGTGAACGAGAAGATGCGGCCCCTCGCCGACGGCAAGCCGGTGCTGCCGATCGTGCCTGGCCTCGAAGGCGGCACCAACTGGTTCCCGATGGCCTTCAATCCCGACATGGGTGTCGCATTCGTCCCCACCAACACCTGGGCCATGGCGTTGACCGGGTACAAGCCGGAGGACATCAAGTACGAAGCCGGCAAGGTGTTCATGGGCATGGACTACAAGATGCACACGCTCGGCGGACCCATCGGTCGCCTGCGTGCGTTCGACGTAACGAAGAAGAAGTGGTTGTGGGAGATCCCGAGTCCGCTGCCGGTGTTCGCGGGCGTGCTCGCGACCAGGTCGGGTCTCGTATTCACCGGTGATCAGCTCGGCTTCTTCTACGCCGCGGATGCGAAGACCGGCAAGGTGCTGTGGCGTTACCAGACCGGGTCGGGCATCAATGCCTCACCCGTGACCTATGAAATCGGCGGCAAGCAGTACGTCGCGATCCTGTCGGGACTCGGCGGCGATCCGAGCTTCTACTACGCCGCGCCCAAGGGCAACAGCTTGTTCGTGTTTGCGCTCGACAATGCGACGCCGGGCAAGGCCGGCAGCGGCCAGTGGGGCGTCACCGACATCGAAGGCGCGTTGACGCCGGTGCCCAAGTAACCATCGACAGGCAAAGGCGCCGCCGTACACGTCGGCGGCGTCCGTGCGTTCATCATCGCCATGAGAACCTTCACCACGATCCTGTGTGCAAGTGGAATGTTGCTTGCCGCAGGCGAAGCCGCTGCGCAAGCCCATCAACCGCCCAAGATCGAAGCGGACGGTTACGTCTGGGAGCACACGGACAATCCGTACAGCGGGAATGCCGACGCCATCGCCGAAGGCCAGCGCGTCTATCGAAGCACGTGCTACATCTGCCATGCCGACACCGGTTCGCGCGGACCGAACCTGCGCAAATCGAAGCTGAAGGGCCAGGCGTTCCTCAAGATCGTCATCAACGGGCGCAAGGGGACGCAGATGCCGGCCTGGAAAGGCAAGTTGACCGAGGACGAGATGTGGAAGGTCTACAGTTTTTTGGAGGCGCCACCCCCGCAGTGACGCCCGGGCCTCGCCGGGCCGCCGCAAGAGGGATGGTGGCCCTCACGGGAAGGGCCGCAAGGCCCATCGGGGGCAGGTCCCTTCAGAGCAACCCGTAGAGCATCTTCCCGGCAAGTATCGTCAGCACCACGGCGAACACGCGCTTCAACTTCGGTATCGGCAGCGTGTGCGCGAGCTTCGCGCCGATCGGAACGGTGACGAACGTGCCGAGCACGATGCCGACGAACGCCGGCAGGTAGACGTAACCGATCGAATAGGGCGGCAAGTGGTCCTTGCCCATGCCGGTCCAGAGATAGCCGACGGTTCCTGCGATCGCGATAGGCAGTCCGAGTGCCGCGGACGTGGCGACGCACTGGCGCATGGGTACGTTGCACAGGCTCATGAGCGGAATGCTCACGAAGCCGCCGCCGGCGCCCACCAGCGCGGACAGGATGCCGACGATGCCCGCGCTAACCTGCAGGCCGAAGGGGCCGGGCAGTTGGCGCGACGGCTTCGGCTTGAGGTCCATCATCATGTTGATGGCGGAATAGATCACGAACGCGACGAACACCATCGCGAGCCACTTCGAACGGAACTGCTCGGCGATCGCGGTACCCAGCAGTGTGCCGGCGACCAGACCGAACGCCGTCCTGCGCGCGATGTCCCAGCGCACCGCGCCATGACCGTGATGCGACCACGCACTCTTGATCGATGTGAACACGATCGTCGCCATGGACGTGCCGAGCGCCAGATGCATGACGCGATCGGCCGGGAAGGCCTGCGCGTCGAACACCATCACCATGAGCGTCACGAGGATCATCCCGCCGCCCACCCCCAGCAGGCCGGCGAAGAACCCCGCGAACAAGCCCATCGCGGGGTAGACCAGCCACCAGGTCGAGAAGTCGATCACCTGCGGAATCACGAAGTCACAGCAGCGATTCGATGAAACTCCACTCCTCGGGAGTCACCGGCGTGATCGACAGCCGGTTGCCGCGCTGCAGGATGGTCATCTTCGCGAGCTCCGGATGGTTGCGCAGTTCCGGCAATCCGATGAGGCGGGTCTTCCTCACCAGCTTGACGTCGACCAGCATCCAGCGCGGTTCCTCACGCTTGGCCTTGGGGTCGTAGTACGGGCTCTTCTTGTCGAACTGCGTGTCGTCGGGGTAGGGCTTGCTCGCCACCTTGGCGATGCCTGCGATGCCGGGCTCAGGACAGCTCGAGTGGTAGAAGAGCACCGGATCGCCCACCTGCATCTGGTCGCGCATGTAGTTGCGCGCCTGGTAGTTGCGCACGCCGAACCACGCCACGGTCTTCTTCGGCATACCCGCGACGTCGTCGACGCTGACCTCGTCGGGCTCGGATTTCATCAACCAGTGACGCATGCGGGACAACTCTCGCTTCGTAGCTTCGGAAACAAGGAGAGGCGGGATCTCCGCCTCTCCTGGGGCTTAAAGGGTGCCCCCCGCAAATGCCGTTTGGCCGGGTCTCCTGAACCTGGCGGTTCAAGAGTGGTTGCGATCCGGGCGCCGCAGGTACGTCCGCGTGGGACGCGCACAAAGGCGCCGACTGGGTCGCAACGCTACGAATTGCATTGGTTCAGAGAACATCGGCCTGGGCGAACACCGCAGGGAGCGAAGCTTTTCGACGCCGCGTTGCGCGACGCCTACGACGTTTCGCAGCAACCGGCAACTTCAGAACAACTCGTCCTGACTGGACAGAGCCGCGTCGATCGCCGACTGCATGCTGCGCATTCTACGCTTCACTTCGCCCACATCAAATCCGCCGGGCACGCGCGTCGTGAGCAATTCATGGGCGATATTGAGCGCCGCCATCACGGCAATACGCTCGGTGCCGAGCACCTTGCCCTGATCGCGGATGTCGCGCATTTTCTGGTCGAGAAAATCGACCGCCCGCAAGAGTTCGGGCTTTTCCTCGTCGGTACACGCGACACGGAAATCGCGCCCGAGGATCTGTACGTCCAACGACTTGGCTTCGTCGCTCATTCGCTATCGGCCGGGAGCCGCGTCAACACGCCTTCGAGCCGGAGACGCGCAGCGGTCATGCGGTCGCGCAGCAGCTTGCCTTCGCTCAGCGAGGCCGCGAGCTGCTGGCGCAACTCGCCGTTCTCCGAGCGCAGCCGTTCAGCGACCCGGATCAGTTGCTGGATGCGATCGTCGAGGGAATTGAGTTCGGATTCCATTTCAATGCTGCTGGGCCGCCCCAAGGCAGGCCCGGATGAGGGCCGGCCAACGTAGCGAGCGTAGGGGGTGTTTCATTCCAACGACTATACTGAGCAAAAACTATACGAGTCAACGCACAACGAGACGTTCTGCATCCTGTTCGTCAGAATCCGGCAGCATCTGCCGCACAGGGGCATCCCGGTTCGGGCCGGACCCCGGTGCCGGACCGCAGTGTCCGGTTCGAGTTTCGTCGTACACTCCATCCCGGATTTCAGGTGCCCGCGCCGGATTTTCGGCCGGGATAAACGGGAAACAGGTGAGCGGCCCTGCCGCGATTCCTGTGCTGCCCCCGCAACGGTCAGCGAGGATGGGTGTGTCACGGCGCCACTGTCGGTCCGTGTCCCCCGGGGAGTAGAGCCCCGGCGGACACCCGATGGGAAGGCGATGCACCTGGTCTCGTGAGCCCGGATACCGGCCTGGGATTCAACCGGCACGATTCCGCGGGTGGCGGACACCGGCGGCGAACTATTGAGTTCGCCGCGTGTAGCCCCCAACACGTCGTGCCGTTCCGAATCACGGCATGCGGCGGGCATGCCATTGCGGCAGGGGTGCCAGGATGTCGTTGCGTTGCAGGGCTGCGGCCATCGCCTTGGTGTGGGGGGCGCCGATCGGCGCGTTTGCCGATGGTGATCTGGCGGCGCCTGGTGTCGTCGTCACGGCCGATCGCTTCGAGCGACAGGCGGGCGAGACGCCCATCGGTGTCACGGTGATCACGGCCGACCAGATTCGCGACAGCGGCGCGCGGACGCTGCCCGAGGTCTTGAGTCGCGAGGTCGGCTTCACGGTCCGCGACAATTCCGGCAGCCCGAACCGGCAGATCGATCTGCGCGGGTTCGGCGTTACCGGCGACCAGAACACGCTGGTCCTGGTCAACGGCCAACGCATCTCGGAAAACGAGCTCACGCCGGCCGATCTCGCTTCGATCTCGCTCGGCACGGTCGAGCGCATCGAGATCCTGCGCTCGAGCGGCGCGGTGTTGTACGGCAGCGGAGCCACGGGCGGGACCGTGAACATCATCACCCGCGGACCCAGGCCGCAGGAGCGCTCGGCCCAGCTTGCTGCGACGGCGGGCTCCTATGACACGCTCGGCGCGTCCGCGGGGATCAACCTCGCCACCGAACGGTTCGGGTTGGGGTTGAACGCGGCCCGGCTGGCGTCCGACAACTACCGGCGCAACAACGCACTCACCCAGGAGAACGTGGCCGGCGAACTGACGTGGTTCGGCGATCGCGGTCCGGTGTCGCTCAAGTTCTCCAAGGGCTCGCAGGAGCTCGGATTGCCCGGCGCCCGCACCGAGGCGCAGCTCACGTCCGATCGCCGTGGCGCGACCAATCCCGACGACTTCTCATCCCTCGACGACACGCGCGTGACTCTCGGTACCACGCAACGCGTCGGCAGCACCGAGCTGGCCGTGGATCTCACCCATCGCGAGCGCAAGTCGCGCACGTTCCAGTTCGGCGGCAACAACGACATCAACGGACGGGTCACCGGCATATCGCCGCGCGTGCGCATTCCGTTCGCGTTCGGGTCCGTGCAGAACAGCCTGGTGCTGGGCGGCGACTGGGACCGTTGGAATTTCAACAACACCATCTCCTCGTTCGGCTACTTCGGTACGTCGGAGCAGGAGAACGCTGCCCTGTATTTTCAGGACACCCTCGAATTCCCGACCCGCACCATCGTGAGCCTCGGGGCACGCACGCAACGGGTCGATACGACTCTCACCGAGACCCAGACCTCCCAGCAGGTGCGCACCGTCAACGCGAGCGAACTGGCGCTGCGGCAGGCGATCGGAGAGAGTTGGTCGATCTACGGCAAGATCGGCCGCAGCTTCCGCCTGCCGGTCGTCGACGAGATCCGCAGCTTCGGTTTCGGGTTGCCCAACCTGCTCGAGCCCCAGACCTCGCGCGACGGCGAGATCGGCATGCAGTTCACACAGCCGGGCAGCCGCGCGCGTCTCGCGGTGTTCCAGTCGCGCCTCGAGAACGAGATCATGTTCGTGCCGTTCGCCCTGTCGGCCTTCTCCGGTCAGAACGTGAATCTGCCGCCGACGCGCCGCAGCGGGTTGGAATTCGATGGCAGCACCCTGCTAGGCCAGCATTGGGAAGCGGGGATCCGCTACGCGTACACGGAAGCCGAGTTCCGCTCTGGTACGTTCTCGGGCATCGACGTCACGGGCAACGAGGTTCCGCTGGTGCCCCGCCACAAGGCCGGTGCTTCGCTCGCCTGGCGACCGGCCGAAGCATGGCTGGTGAACGCGATCGTGACGTTCGTCGGCGAACAGCGTTACGACGGCGACCAGGCCAACACCTTCGATCGCAAGATGCCGAACTACACCCTGCTCGATCTCAATGCCGCCTGGACCCACGGACCGCTCACGCTCAGGGCCAGCGTGTTGAACGTGACCGACGTCTACTACTACTCCTACGCGATCCTGGACCAGTTCACCCCGGGCAACGCGTTCAACGCCTATCCGGCTGCGGACCGGACGTTGCTGTTCACCGCGGAGCTGCGCTTCGGCAACCGCTGACGGAGCGAGTCCTCCTCCGCATTGGGGCGGCGCGGCAACTCTGCTATCGTCGCCCCCCATGTCGACGCTCACGAGCCGGCAGCTCTATCTGCGCCTGCTGTCCTACGTCAAACCGCACTGGCGCGTGTTCCTTGCGTCCGTGTTCGGCACCACCATAGCCGCACTCACCGAACCGGCGCTGCCGGCCATGATGAAGCCGCTGCTCGACGGGACCTTCGTCGACAAGGATCCCTGGCTGATGACCTGGATGCCGGTGCTGCTGGTCGGCCTGTTCCTGGTGCGCGGCAGCGCCAACTTCGTCGAGAACTATTGCTCCAATTGGGTGGCGAGCCGCGTCGTGCTCGACCTGCGCGACGCAATGTTCCGCAAGCTGATGCAGCTGCCGGCCGGCTTCTACGACGATCACGGCAGCGGCACGCTGGTGTCCAAGGTCACCTACGACGTCACCCAGGTGACCTCGGCCGCCACGTCGGCCGTCACGGTGTCCATCAAGGACAGCATCGCCATCGCCGGCCTGCTCGGCTGGCTGTTCTGGCTCAACTGGAAGCTCACCCTGATCACGCTGGTGGTGGTCCCGCTCATCACGCTGATCGTGCGCCTCTTCAGCCGGCGATTGCGGCGGGTGGGGCGCGAAGTGCAGCAGGCCATGGGCGACACCACCCAGGTGCTGCAGGAAGGCATCGACTGCCAGAAGGTGGTGAAGATCTTCGGCGGCGCGGAGTACGAAATCGCGCGGTTCCGCGAAAGTGCGAACCGCGTGCGCAAGTTCAGCATGAAGTACGCGGCCTCGGCCACGGCCAACACGTCCATCGTCCAGCTGCTCGCCGCCATCGCGCTGGCGTTCGTCATCATGCTCGTGGGCAAGCAATCGGTGGCCAATGAGACCACGGTGGGCGGTTTCGTTTCCTTCGTTGCCGCGATGCTCATGCTGCTGCAGCCGTTGAAGCGCATCACTGGCGTGAACGAGCAGTTGCAAAAGGGGCTCGCCGCGGCGGAGAGCATCTTTGCTTTGCTCGACACGCCACCGGAACCCGATCGCGGCACGGTCACGCTCGAGCGTGCTCGCGGCGAACTCGCTTTCGATCGCGTCACGCTCAAGTACCCGCGCGCCGAACGCCACGCGCTGGACGAGGTCTCCATCGAGATCCGCGCCGGCGAAACCATCGCACTGGTGGGTCCGTCGGGCGGCGGCAAGACCACGTTCGCGAACCTGGTGCCGCGGTTCTATCTGCCGACGTCCGGTCGCATCCTCCTCGACGGTCATGAGCTGGGCGAACTGACGCTGGCGAGCCTGCGCGCCAATATCGCACTGGTCTCGCAGGACGTCGCGCTGTTCAACGATACCGTCGCTGCGAATATCGCCTATGGGGCGAAGGCAGATGCCACGGAAAGTGAGATCATCGCGGCCGCCGAGGCGGCCAATGCGATGGGGTTCATCCGCGACATGCCGCAGGGTCTGCAGACCATCGTCGGCGAGAACGGCGTGCGGCTGTCCGGCGGGCAGCGCCAGCGGCTCGCGATCGCCCGCACGCTGCTCAAGGATGCGCCGGTACTGATCCTCGACGAAGCGACATCGGCGCTCGACTCGGAGTCGGAGCGGCTGGTACAGGCCGCACTCGAGACGCTGATGCGCAACCGGACGACGATCGTGATTGCGCATCGGCTGTCGACCATCGAAGGCGCCGATCGCATCGTGGTGCTCGACCAGGGGCGAATCGCCGAGGTCGGCACGCATGCGGAGCTGCTGGCGCGCGACGGTATCTACGCGCGGCTGCATCGCATCCAGTTCGCGCGGACCGATTCTCCGACTGCGCAACCAGAGGGTGCGGCGCCGTCGCTGCCGGAGCCCGAGGCGGAACTGGCCGTGAAGGCGCAGGAGCCTTACTGACGGAGTTTCACGCGAGCTCGATCCGCTTCACGTCGCCGAGCACGAAGATGTAGGACGCCGCGCCGATCAGTGCGACCAGGCCGACATAGGCCAGCGCATAGTGGAACGAACCGGTCAGGCCGACGATGAGGCCGATGACCACCGGTGTGATGATGCCGGCCAGGTTGGCCGCGAAATTGAACACGCCGCCGGTGAGCCCCATCAGGTTCTTGGGTGCGATGTCGGAGATCAGCGCCCAGCCGAGGCCGGTCATGCCCTGGGCGAAGAACGCGAACGACAGGATCGTGATAACCGCCACGTCGCCATCGACGAAGTTGGCGAGGATGATGGTCGAGGCACCGAGCAGACCGGCGATGATCGGCAGCTTGCGGGCCACGTTCGCGGAGCCGGTGCGCTGGAGCAGCGCGTCGGAGAGCCAGCCGCCGAACATCACGCCCACCGCGGCGGCCAGGAACGGCATGACGGCATAGAAGCCGAGCTTGATCCAGCCCATCTGGCGCTCGGTCGCGAGGTAGGTGGGAAACCACGTGAGGAAGAAGACCAGCGTCGAGTTACCGCCGAACTGGCCGAGGCAGGCGCCCCAGATCTGGCGGAAGCCCAACAATGCACGGACCCGGGCCCAGGAGAACGCGGAATCGCCCGGGGACTGCGGCGGTACCAGTCCACCGCCCTGGGCGATGTAATCCAACTCCGCGGCGTTCACCGTCCTGCTTTCGTGAGGTTCACGGTATTTCACCCACCACACCAGCGCGAAGACGAGCCCCGCCACCCCGGTGGCGATGAACGGTGCGCGCCAGCCATAGGCACCGATCAGCCAGATCAGCGCCGGGCTGAAGCACGCGAGCCCGAGATACTCGCCAACGGTGTAGACGCCGGTGGCACGGGCGCGCTCCTGTTGCGGAAACCACGTGGTCACGACGCGGCTGTTGGTGGGAAAGCACGGTGCTTCCGCGAGTCCGAGACCGAAGCGATACGCGACCAATGAATAGAGCCCGGTGGCGAATCCTTGCAGTACCGTGAACACGGACCAGAAGCTCACCGAAAGGAAATAGGTGAGCCTGGCGCCGAAGCGATCCAGAAACAGTCCGCCCGGAATCTGCGCCAGGGCGTAGGTCCAGGAAAACGCCGAGAACACCAAACCCATTACCGCGGCGGTGAGGCCGAGATCCTTGGTCAGCACCGGTGCGGCGATGCCGAGCACCGTGCGGTCGAGGTAGTTGATCATCGTACCGGTCGCGAGCAGAGCGAGCACTACGAAGCGCGCACGCGTGCGGCGCACCGTTGAAGCCGATGTTGTGGTCACAGGTGAATGTGCGGTCGTGGTCACGCCGCGGCCATGGCGGCGAAATGTTCGAGCATGCGCTGCGGATCGGGCGCAGCCCCGGTAAACAGCCGGAACGCGTCCACCGCCTGGAATACGGCCATGCCGCCGCCGTCGAGCGTGCGGCAACCGATACGGCGCGCCGCGCGCAACAGTTCCGTTTCCAGAGGAAAGTAGACGATCTCCGCGACCCACAGGGCGGGGCGCAGCCAATCTGCCGGCAAGGGCAATCCGGGATGGGCTTTCATGCCGGTTGGCGACGCGTGGATGAGACCTTGCGCCTGTTCGATGGAGCCGCGCAGATCCGTCACCGCCGCCACGCGCTCTTCACCGAATCGATGGCCGAGGTTCTCGGCGAGACTGCTCGCCCGCCCCTCGTCCACGTCGAAGATGTCGAGGTGCAAGGCACCAAGCGTCAGCACTGCGTGGGCGACCGCCGCCCCGGCGCCGCCGGCTCCGAGCAACGTCACACGATCGACCTCTGCATCGGGCAACCCGCGCTGAAAGCTCGCGGCGAAGCCCGACCAATCGGTGTTGTGGCCGATGCGCTTGCCATCGCGCAGCAGCACCGTATTCACTGCGCCGAGCGCACGGGCGTCCTCGGAGAGTTCTGTGAGATGCGGGATGACGGCCTGCTTGAATGGATGTGTGATGTTGAGGCCGCTGAAGCCCATCCATTCCGCGGCGGTCAGGAGTTGCGGTAACGCCTTCGGACCGAGGCCCAGGACATCGACGTCGATCAGGCGGTACCAATAGCGGAAACCGTGCGCCTCTCCTTCACGTTCGTGCATTGCCGGCGAACGCGATGCCTGGATGCCGGCGCCGATGAGGCCGATGAGGAAGGAAGGGGGTGCTGCGGAAGTCATTGCTCCGCATTGAGA